>NZ_JBFTIO010000013.1:0-170362 GCF_056394985.1 Variovorax sp. 10N412 | reverse complement strand
TCGCCCCAGCCCTCGAAGCCGCCGGCGGAGAACCACTGCAGCTGCACCGAGAACACGAGGATCAGAAGAATCGCGAACCAGAAATTGGGAATGGCGATGCCGACCTGGGCCATGCCCATGAGGCCGACGTCGCCGAGCTTGTTGTGGCGCGCGGCGGCCGTGACGCCGACCAGCAGCGCGATCACGACCGTGAGCGCCATCGCCATCATGGCGAGCGGCACGGTGAGCGCCAGGCGCTCGAGGATGAGGTCGAGCACGGGCGAGCTGTAGGCGTAGCTGTCGCCGAGGTTGCCGGTGAGCAGGCCGGCGATCCAGTGCCAGTAGCGCGTCCACGCGGGCAGGTCGAGGCCCAGCTTGGTGGCCAGGGCCGCCACGGCCTCTGGCGAGGCATCGGGGCCCATGAGCATCTGCGCGGCGTTGCCGGGCAGGATCTCCAGCACCAGGAACACGATGATCGATGCGCCGACCAGCGTGCCGATCAGAGTCAGCGTGCGCTTCAGCAGGAACAGGCCCATCTCAGTCTCCTCGGCCGCGAAGGGATGAGGGGCGTCGCGTCATGCGGAGTTGCCGGCCGAAATGCATTCAGCAATCGCCCGGCCCACATCCACCGTGTTGGCCGTGCCGCCCATGTCACGCGTACGCGGACCTTCGCTCAGCACGGTCTCGATGGCCGAGATGACGGCGGCCGAGGCCTGGGCATACACCGGGTCGTTGTTGCCCAGATGGTCGAGCATCAGCGCGGCCGACCAGATCTGGCCGATGGGGTTGGCGATGCCCTTGCCCGCGATGTCGGGCGCCGAGCCGTGCACCGGCTCGAACAGCGACGGGAACTTGCGCTCCGGGTTCAGGTTGGCCGACGGCGCAATGCCGATGGTGCCCGTGCAGGCCGGGCCCAGGTCGGACAGGATGTCGCCGAACAGGTTGGAGGCCACCACCACGTCGAACCAGTCGGGGTGCTGCACGAAGTGCGCGCACAGAATGTCGATGTGGTACTTGCTCGTCTTGATGTCCGGGTGGCGCTTGGCAATTTCGGCCAGGCGCTCGTCCCAGTAGGGCATGGTCACCGAAATGCCGTTCGACTTGGTGGCTGCCACCAGGTTCTTGCGCGGGCGGCGGCTGGCGAGTTCGAACGCGTATTCGATGATGCGGTCCACGCCCACACGCGTGAACACCGACTCCTGGATCGCCATTTCGCGCGGCGTGCCTTCGAACAGCCGCCCACCCACCGAGGTGTATTCGCCCTCGGTGTTCTCGCGCACCACCAGGAAGTCGATGTCGCCCGGCTTGCGGTGCGCCAGTGGGCCGGGCACGCCTGGCATCAGGCGCACCGGGCGCAGGTTGACGTACTGGTCGAAGTCGCGGCGGATCTTGATCAGCAGGCCCCACACGGCAATGTGGTCGGGCACCTTGTCGGGGTCGCCCACGGCGCCGAAGTAGATGGCGTCGTGGCCGTGGATCTTCTCGGCCCAGTCGGCCGGCATCATCAGGCCGGTGCGCACATAGTGGTCGGAGCCCCAGTCGAAATGGTCGTACGAGAAGTCGATGCCGAAGCGCCGGCCCACCGCGTCGAGCACGCGCAAACCTTCGGGCATGACCTCGACGCCGATGCCGTCCCCGGGAATGACGGCAATCCTGTGCTTTTTCTGCATTCGCTCAACCTGTTCCAAATTCGTTGCATGACCGTTGCGAGGGGCGCCCGCGCTCGTGGCACGGGGCAGGTGAAAAATTCTAGGAGCGGGCAGTGAGCGGATCGATGGGGTTGGCACCCAAAAGGCCTTGACAAAATCAGAAGGCCTGGAAGGCGATCGTCGCTCTGGACGGTGACAATTTACTGTCACGAAACTGACTTGGACTTCGCAAAATGAGAAGGTGAACGGCGAGTTGTTGCGCTTGGCCACACCCGCCGCCTGCACGATTCATGGCCGTGCCGGCCCCGGCGTCGTGCCCCGGTGGCTGGCGTTGTCGACCGGCTGACACGGTCTTGCGCCGCCCGTACCATGGGCCGATGCGAACACTTCCACTCCCCACCGGCGGCGAGATGCCGGTTCTCGGTCTAGGCACCTGGCGCATGGGCGAAGACCCGGGCCATCGCGCGGCCGAGGTGAAAGCGGTGCGCGAGGCCATCGCGCTGGGCTACCGCCTGATCGACACCGCCGAGATGTACGGCGAAGGCGGCGCCGAAACCGTGGTCGGCCAGGCCATCGCCGAGGCGCTGCGCGCGGGCGACGTGCGGCGCGACGAGCTCTTCGTCGTGAGCAAGGTCTACCCGCACAACGCCAGCCGGCGCGGCACGCGCGAGGCCTGCGAGCGCAGCCTGCAGCGGCTGGGGCTCGACGCCATCGACCTCTATCTGCTGCATTGGCGCGGCAACCATCCGTTGCGCGACACCGTCGCGGCGATGCATGCGCTGGTGGCCGACGGGCGCATCGGCCACTGGGGCGTGAGCAACTTCGACACCGACGACATGCAGGAACTGGCGCAGCTGGTCGGCAGCGGGCCGGCCTGCGCGGCCAACCAGGTGTATCTGTCGCTGGGCGAGCGCGGTCCGGAGTTCAGCCTGCTGCCCTGGCAGCGCGAGCGCGGCATGCCGCTGATGGCCTACAGCCCCATCGACCAGGGCGCGCTGGCCGGCGACGATGGGCTGGGCGAACTGGCTGGTCGCCTGGGCGTGACGGCGGCGCAATTGGCGTTGGCGGCGGTGATTGCGCAGCCCGGTGTCGCCGCGATTCCGAAGGCGGTGCGCAGCGCGCACCTGAAGGAGAACCTGGCCGCCGCCGAGCTGCAACTCGATGCGGCGGCCCTGGCCGAACTGGACCGTTTGCACCCACCGCCGCGACGCAAGTCGCCGCTGGCGATGATCTAGGGGCCCTGGCAGGAACTCAGTGCGCCTCGGCCTGCTTGGCCGCCGCAATGACAGCCTGCTCGTCGTGCTTGGCGCCGTTCAGGAACAGGTTCAGCAGCACCGCCGCAATCGACGCCAGCAGAATGCCCGACTCGATCAGCGAATGGATCGCGTGCGGCATCCACTGCTTGAAGTTGGGCGCAATGAGCGGGATCATGCCCACGCCGATGGACACGGCCACGATCATCGCGTTGTGGCGGTTGGTCTTGAAGTCCACGCCCGACAAGATGCGGATGCCGGTGGCGGCCACCATGCCGAACATCACGAGGCCCGCGCCGCCCAGCACCACGGTGGGCAGCGACTCGATCAGCGCGGCCATCTTCGGCAGCAGGCCCAGCACGATGAGGATCGCGCCGCCGGCCACGCACACGTAGCGGCTCTTGATGCCGGTGACGGCCACCAGGCCCACGTTCTGCGAGAAGCTGGTGTACGGAAAGGTGTTGAAGACACCGCCGATGAGCGTGCCCAGGCCGTCGGTGCGCAGGCCGCGGGCCAGGTCCTTCTGCGTGATCTTGCGATCCGTCATGTCGCCCAGCGCGAGGAACATGCCGGTCGATTCGATCATCACCACGATCATGATGAGCGTCATGGTGAGGATCAGGATGGGGTCGAACTGCGGCATGCCGAAGTGAAAGGGCAGCACGATGTCGACCCACGCGGCCTTGCCCACCTTCTCGTAGGTCATGAGGCCGGTGATGGACGCCACCACCGCGCCGATCACGATGCCCAGCAGCACCGAGATGTTGGCGATGAAGCCCTTGGCGTACTTGACGATCAACAGGATCGACACCAGCACCAGCGCGGCCACGCCGAAGCCCGAGAGGTCGGCGTACTTGGGGTTGGGCACCGTGGGCATGATGGCGAAGCCCTTGGGCACCGCGGGAATGGAGCTGCCGGGCGAGGTGACCTCGGCCAGCCACTTCGCATACACCGGGTCGACCAGCGCCGGCGCCGTGGGGCCCACCGGGTTGCCGAAGATCCAGTTGATGCCTACGCGCATCAGGCTGATGCCGATCACCGCGATGATGGTGCCGGTGACCACCGGCGGAAAGAAGCGCAGCATGCGGCTCACCAGCGGCGCGATGAGGATGGACACCACCCCCGCGCCGATGATGGCGCCGAACAGCAGCTGCGCGCCGTTCTGGCCGGGGTTGGCGTTGGCGATGGCCACCATGGGCGCGACGGAGGCGAAGGTCACGCCCATCATCACCGGCAGCTTGATGCCGAAGAACTGCGTGGCGCCCAGCGCCTGGATGAGCGTGGCGATGCCGCAGCAGAACAGGTCGGCCGAGATCAGCAGCGCGACCTCGTCGGGCGAGAGCTTGAGCGCGCGCCCGACGATGAGCGGCACCGCGACGGCGCCCGCGTACATCACCAGCACGTGCTGCAGGCCCAGCGCCGCGAGCTTGCCTGCGGGGAGCCGCTGGTCCACGGGATGCACCGCAGGGACTGGGGAAGAAGTGTCGGCCGTCATCGTGTATCTCCAGTGAGAGAGAAGGCGTGGACGGCGCGTTTCAGGGCGGCGTCCACACATCGTGTACGCGAAACTGTATACAGTTTATGGTCACAACTGCTTCAGGAAAACCCGAGGGGGGAGGGCTCCTGCAGGCGCGGTGGCCGGTGCATGCCGCACCGATGCAAGGATCAGGCCGGCCGTGCGCGCGCCTCGCGCACCGTGAGGCCGGACGGTGCCTGCTTGGCCTCGTGCTTCGCGATGGCCGCCTCGCCGGCCACGTCTTCGGCATGCCGGAACATGCCCGGCGGGATGCGCACCGCGCCGATGGCCAGCGTGGAAAAAGGCGTGAAGCGCACCACGCCCTGGCGGTCCTCGCCCTCGATGCCGCCGGCCTGGCGGTCTGCCTCGTCGTAGAGGTCGCGCGCCTGGCGGTTGAAATCGTCGATCACAGCGCTGCAGCGCCGCTGCCAGTCGGGGCTCTGGAACAGCATCAGGAAGTCGTCGCCGCCGATGTGGCCCACGAAGTCGCGGTGCGGGTCTGCGTGCTGCGCCGCCACGCGCGCAAGCAGCAGGATCATTTCGTCGCCGCGCCAGTAGCCGTAGTGGTCGTTGAACACCTTGAAGTGGTTCAGGTCGGCGTAGCAGGCGGCAAAGTCGGCGCCGCCGTCGAGCAGGCGGGCGATATGGATGTTGATGGGAATGTTGCCCGGCAGAAAGGTCAGCGGGTTGGCATGCCGCGCGGCCTCGATGCGCGCCTCGGTCACCGCGCGCACCAGCTGGTCGCCCCTGCCCAGGCCGATGTAGCGCTTCTTCTGCGTGACGATGAAGCCCTCGCTCAGGTAGCGCTGGTCTTCCGACATCAGGATGCCCATCAGGCTCTCGACGTTGTCCTCCCGCTCCACGATGCGCGGCGACTGGCTGCCGTAGGACAGGCAGGGCCGGCGCCCGTGCACCTCGCGGAAGTACATGCGCGCGTAGTCGTTCATGAACGACTGGCGGTTGATCAGCGCCACGGGGCGGCCCTTGTCGACCACCGCGAGGGCATGCAGCTCGGGGTGCTTCTGGAAGAGGGCCGAAACTTCGTCGATGGGCGTCTGGGGGCTGAGTGCCGGAGCCTGGATCACCGACAGGCTGCGCAGCACGTGGGGCTGCGAGGGCTGGGCGGCGTGCGGCATCACCGCGATGCGGGTGTCGCGCACGAGCTGCGCCACGGCCGCGGGCAGCGCCGGCTGCAGCTCTGGCGCCGGCTGGCCCAGCAGAAAGCCCTGGCCGTAGGCAATGCCCAGGTCGCGCAGCACGCGCAGGTCCTGGGCGTCTTCCACGCCCTCGGCGATGAGCTCGGTGCCCATGGCGTGGCCGAAGGCGACGATGGCGCGCACCAGTTCCACGCTCTGCGGTGAGCTCGCGATGCCGCGCGTGAGCTGCTTGTCGAGCTTGACCAGATCGGGCTGCAGGTCTCTCCAGCGCCGAAGGTTGGAGTGGCCCTCGCCGAAGTCGTCCAGCGCAATGCGCGCACCCATGGCGTGCAGCGCCTGCACGGCGCGCTGCAGCGCCTCGGCGCTGCCGGTGGCGCGCTGCTCCGTGAGCTCGACCGTGATGTCGCGCGCGGCGATGTCGCAGCGCGCGAGCATGCGTTCGAGCCAGCATGCCGAGCCCACGCCGCCCATGGCCGCGGTCAGCGCATCGGGGCTCAGGTTCACGAAGAGCCGGCCCGGCTCGTCCAGGCGGCTCCACTCGGTGAGGACGATCTCCACGCAATGCAGCTCGAATTCAGTCAGCCTTGACTCGCTCGCAGCCAGCGCGAGCAGCGCCTCGGGGTTGTGCAGCGCCGTGCTGGCAGGCCCCCGCACCAGGGCTTCGTGGCCGAAGATCGTGCCCTGGCGCAGATCCACGATGGGCTGGAAGAACGGGAGGATCGCGGGGTGCGAGGCGGGCGCGTCGCTGGGCCGAGGTTGCCGGGGCATGGGTGTGAGTCGGTTCAACGGTGGTGTGTCCGCGGGAAACTCGGGGCCCATCCGGGGTGCAGCATGACGGGATTGTGTGACGGTCGGGTCGGCTGCCGCTGCCGCTCAGGCCAGCAGTGCCTTGACGAGGTCGAGCTGGCGGTCCGGCTTGCCGGTGCCGAGCTCCAGGCTGGCCTCGATGCGCAGCAGGTGCTCGATCATGTGGGCGACCGCGCCTTCCACCTCGCCCTTGCGGCACAGGCGCAGGAACTCGGCGTGCTCGTCGGACGAGCAGTGCGGGTCGTTCGACGAGTGGTACAGCATGGCAATCAGCGAGCTGCGCGCCACCAGTTCGCGCACCAGTCCGGCCAGCGTGCGGTTGCCGGTGGCCTCGGCCAGCGCCACGTGGAAGTCGCCCAGCAGCTTTTCGCGCACGGTGCCCGTGGTGGTGGTCTGGCGCAGCGCGCTGCGCTCGAACTTGATGTGCTGCTCCAGCGCCTGGTAGTCGCGTGGCCGCGCCGCGGCGATGAACAGGCGCACCACTTCGCTTTCGAGGATGCGGCGCACCGCGAACACCTCGCGCGCCTCTTCCACCGAGGGCTGGCAGACGAAGGCGCCCTTGTCGGGAATCATCTCGATGAGCTTGTCCTTCGACAGCATCAGCAGCGCGGCGCGCACCTTGGTGCGGCTCACCGAATACACCCGGCCCAGGGCTTCTTCGCGCAGCCAGGTGCCGGGCGGCAGGCGCTTTTCGACGATCGCGGTGGCGATGTCGTTGGCGATGCTTTCGATCGAGCTGGTCTTGTCGGCAACGACCGCCCCGGTGTCTGCCCGGACGGGGGCGGCCGGTTCGGCAGGAGGAGCGGAAGATTTGGAACTGGCGCGGGGCATGCAGGATTGTGGCCTAGCGCGGGAGGGTAAAGCCCTCCAGCGCGCCGATCATCCGTTTGGGCAGGGGCGTTGCCAGTTCTCCGCGCTTGCTGGTGCGCAGCTTCAGGGTGACGAGCGACTCGATGAGCTTGGTACCCGCGGCCACGCCGTCGATCACAGGCACGCCGAGCACGCGCTCGATGTGTTCGCACAGGTCGGTCATGCCGGCGCAGCCCAGCACGATGCAGTCGGAGCCGTCTTCTTCCAGCGCGCGCCGGCATTCCTCGACGATGCGCTCGCGGGCGTTGGAGAAGGGTTCCTCGAGCTCCAGCACCGGCAGTTCGCAGGCGCGCACGTTGGCGCAGAAGCGCTCCATGCCGTAGATTTCTGCCAGGTGCCAGGCCTGGCCGATGGTGCGCCCCAGCGTGGTCACCACGCTGAAGCGGCTGCCGAGCATGCTGGCCAGGTGCATGGCCGCCTCGGCGATGCCCACCACGGGGCCGCGTGCCAGTTCGCGCGCGGCCTTCAGGCCCGGGTCGCCGAAGCAGGCGATCACGTAGCCGTCGATGCCGTCGCGCTCGCCCGCCGCAATTTCCTGCAGCAGCCCCGGCACGGCCAGCGCCTCGTCGTAGTGGCTCTCGATGGACACCGGGCCCATGGCCGGGCTGACCGCGACGATCTCAGTGCCGGCGTGCGCCACCGCGCGGGCGCAGGCACCGATCTTCTCGGTCATGCTCCAGGTGGTGTTGGGGTTGATGATCTTGATGCGCACGGGGCGTCCCTTTCTCTTTCAGTGTTTCAAGTCTTGTTGCCGCGGTTCAGCAGCGCGTAGAGCACGAAGCCCAGGCCCATGCCGATGAACCATGCATAGTTCGCGCCACCGCGCAGCGCCGGCACCATCACGCACAGGATCGGCACCAGCGCCGACGGCACCAGCGCCATGATCGCCTTCGGGTTGTAGCCCCCGCTGTACCAGTACTCGCCCTGCGGGCTCATGGTGTAGAGCGCGTCCACGTCGATGCGCTGCTTGCGCACGATGTAGTAGTCGGCAATCAGGATGCCGAACAGCGGGCCGATGAACGAACCCAGCACGTCGAGCGTGTAGTGAATGACCTCGGGGCTGTTGTAGAGGTTCCAGGGCGTGAGGAAGATCGAGCCCACCGCGGCGATCATGCCGCCCGTGCGCCAGCTGATATGCTGCGGTGCCACGTTCGAGAAGTCGAAGGCCGGCGAGACGAAGTTGGCCACGATGTTGATGCCGATGGTCGCGATCATGAAGGTCAGCGCGCCCAGCACCACGGCGGTGGTGCTGTCGATCTTGCCCACGGTGTGCACCGGGTCGGTGATGAGTTCACCGAACACGGGCAGCGTGGCGGCCGTGGTGATCACGGTCAGCAGCGAGAAGAACACGAAGTTCACCGGCAGGCCCCAGAAGTTGCCCTTCTTCACGGCGTCGAAGCTCTTGCCGTAGCGCGAGAAGTCGCCGAAGTTGAGCATCGGTCCGCTGAAGTAGCTCACCACCAGCGCAATCGCCGAGAGCATGACGGGCAGCGCGTCCCAGCCCTGGAACTTGATGCCGCCCAGGTTCAGGTCGATCTTGCTCCAGCCCGCCTTCCACACCAGCCAGCCGCACAGCACCGCCATGACGATGTATACGGCCGGTCCGGCCCAGTCGATGAACTTGCGGATGGCTTCCATGCCGTGCCAGAACACGAAGGCCTGCAACACCCACATGACCATGAAGGCGACCCAGCCCAGGGCCGACAGGCCCACGAAGCCGTGCTGCGACACCTCGGCATACGGCGCGAGGTTGGGAAACATGTGCAGCGCCAGCACCATGAAGGCCGCCGAGGCGAGGTACGTTTGCACGCCGTACCAGGCCACCGCGATCAGCCCGCGGATGATCGCCGGGATGTTGGCGCCCAGCACGCCGAAGGACGCGCGGCACACCACGGGGTAGGGCACGCCCGTCACCTGGCTGGGCTTGGCCACGAGGTTGCAGAAGAACTGCACGATCACGATGCCCACCAGCAGCGACACCAGCACCTGCCAGCTGGACAGGCCCAGCGCGAACAGGCTGCCGGCGGTGATGTAGCCGCCCACGCTGTGCACGTCGGACATCCAGAACGCAAAGATGTTGTATTGGCCCCAGGTCTGCTTCCTCAGCGGCGCGAGGTCCTCGTTGGTCAGGCGCGGGTGGTAGCCCGGCTTGATGAGGGCGTTCGATGATTCCGCGTGCGGCGCAATGCCGGCTTCGCTCGCCCCCGCGGGGGCCTGGCTGACGACTGTGCTCATGGTCTTTCCTCGTGCGGGTGAGTTGGGTTTGGAAACCCGTTTTGACGCAAATCTCGCGCCGGATTGTCGGATGCGATATTTGTATACAAAAACTGCACGCAATCAAGGCCATTCGGGGAATCATATATCCGTAGATTCCCTGATGCGCTGCTGGTGCGCAACAAGGTGCGTCGGGGGAATAAAGTCCGTCGCCAGAAGGTTCAGCCGAAGCAGTTGCCTCGTCCTCTCGTTTGGGTGCGATGCCCAGATGGGTGTTCCTTGGCGACTCGGAGGTAGTCAGGAAATCAAGCGGCTCAATCCCACGCAGATCGCCGACCTATGAGCCGCTTGGCCACGGCGGCCGCCAGCTATTTCGCAAGCGGATTCGCCACCTGGTAGAGCCCACCGGACGGCCCCGCCGCGTCTTGCGAGAAAGTGCCGAACACCTGTCGCTCGTCCGGCGACAGGGCCAGACTGGTGTGGTGCGCGCCGGGCAACGGCACGGTGGCCAGCAGCCCGCCGCCGGCGTCGAAGACAGCAAATCCGCGGCCGTTGTAGAGACTGACGAACAACCGGCCCTCGCGGTCGGTGCGGATGCCGTCGGGCGTGTGGCGCGGTGCCGGCGTGGCGGCCAGCGCTGTGTCCAGCACCAGGAAGTCGCGCCGGTTGCGCAGCGATCCGTCGCCCGCGATGTCGAACAGCAGGACCTTGTCGGTCGTGCTTTCTCCGACGTAGAGCAGTTGGCCGTCGGGCGACACGGCGATGCCATTCGCGTTGCGGATCGAGGTGGCCACTTCGCGCGGCGCGCTCGTGCCGTCGGGCGCGATCCGGTAGACCTTGCCCGGCGCGCCGTTGTCGCCGCCGGATGCCGTGAAGTAGACCGCCGCCCCGGCGTTGCCGCTGCCGTTGCCGCGCGCGAGGTCGTTGGGGCGGTCGAAGGGCGCGCCGCCGCTGTCGCGATCAATGGTGCGCAGCGTGTGGCCGTCGGGCGTAATCTGCACGATCTCGCCGCTGTCGTAGCAGGCCACGAGCAGGCTGTTGTCCGCGAGCACGACAAGGCCGTTGGTGCCGCTGCCGGCTCGGTGCCAGACGGGCACGGCGCGCCGGCCGCCGTCGAGGCGATAGACCGTCGATGCCGCGTAGTCCACGAAATGCAGATCGGCGCCGACGAACACCGCGCCTTCGCCGAACTGCAGTCCAGTGGTGACGGTTTTTGCAGTTGCAGCTGCAGTTGCAGTTGCAGTTGCGGCGGAGGCCGTCCCCTGCAGACAGAGGATGAGCAAGGCAAGGAGAGCGGGAAGAGTGCGTATACGCATGATCAGAGATCCTCATTGCGGCCCAGCTGAAGGGTCACGAAGACGTGCCTGCCTGGGCCGAGCGGATTCGAATTCGTGCACCAGCAAGAGGGTCGCCTTCTGCGGCTGTTCGACGGCGCGCAGCGCAACCAGCTTGTGGCGCCGATTGCGCCATGACTCGCTCGGCCTCTTCGTGCTGACTGCATAAAAAAGGAACTGAACTTGAGTTGCTGACCTAAGGCGACGCGTGCGCTACATCAGCCGTTCGAGGACAGGTTCGGCACGCGTGATGCGCCGATTCAGGCACGCAGGTGCTCGAGCGACAACTGGCTGGTCACGATCGCGGGCGCTTTGCAAATGGAGCTAAGGCGGCATTGGCCTGGAAGCGTCGTGCGGCCCAGTACGTTGCGCCATCGACGCCGTAGCGTTCGGAGTGCACGGTTTCATGGTCCATTTCGAACGTGTCGCCCACCACGAGATGGCGCGTGTCGCCGTTGACCGTAAGCCACATCTCGCCGCGAACCACAAGCGCCTTCACGGCGAAATCGTGCGTGTGATTTGCAGCTTCGGTGGCCTCGGGATAGTCGCGCACACCGATGTCGGCAAAGCCCGCCGCGCGCATGGTTGTTTCAAATTCAGAAAAGGTCGCAAGGGTCATCGCGGAACTCCGTCTTGGGGGGGAAAACGATGCTAGCGAGATTCGGAACAATTAGCTGTGGCTCGCTCGAAGTCCTGATGCGCATGCACGGCTTTGGCGAAAGCAGAGTGAAAGGCGTTGCGTTCCTTGCCGTTCGTGCGCGCCACGCACCAGATGACTTGGCGGCGCCGGCATGGCCAGTGGCCATGGGTTCGCTGGCAGCTTGCATGTCTCGCTAAGCACGGTCGGCCCGTTTGGAAAGCACGCGCGGAAGAAGACAATTTTTCGGCCGACGCCAGGCAGGGCGCGCGGCCCTTTGCCTGGTGCTCAGGCCCGACGATTCCGCGAGCGTTGCCGATGGGAGTGCTTGCGATGTCGATCGAGGTCACACCGCTTCCAGCAGTGTTTAAGACTTTCGATTTGCCTTCCAAAGACCGCGTTTTCTTGTCTCTTCCGATGTGATGCGTGACGCCAACAGAAGCGCGCAAAAAGTGATGTTGCTGGAAGCATTGCTACCAATAATCCGCGCTCCTAAGACCGAGAGGAGACCTGATGAACCGCATTCACCGCGTCGTGTTCAATCGCAAGCTGGGACGCGCCCAGGTCGTCTCCGAAACAGCGCGCGCGTGCCACGGCAGCGGTGCATGCAGCGGCAGCAGCACTGCGGGTTCGGCCAGCGCGTGGCAGCACAAACCGAACACCGCCGCTTCGTTGATTGCACTGGCTGCGCTCGCAGCGCTCCAGTTGCACAGCGGCGATGCGGCTGCGGCTTGCACGCCGGCGGCACCGGTCGATGGCGACGCCGTGAGCTGCACCGGCGTGCCGATCCTTCTTCCGCCAAACACGAACAGTTTTCTCAGCAACGCGAACAACCTGAACGTCACCGTGGAGACGGGCGCGATCATGAGCACGTTGCCGGACGGCACGGCAATGACGCTCGGCGGCACCGGCATCACGCTCACCAACAAGGGCAGCATCGACTCGAATGCGGCGGGGTCCCTCGCGCTCACGCGCGCTTTGGCCATCGGCAACCTGGGCGCACCGGCCAGCGGCAACGTCGTGGTCAACAACCTGGGCGCGATCGAAGGCACGTTCGACGGCACCTTCGGCCTGCTCGGCGCGGCGGCGGTCATCGCCAACAGCGGCACCACGACGTTCAACAACAGCGGCACCATCGGCATGAGCGCGCTGGGCAAATTCGATCCCTTCAACTCGATCGCCGTGGCCATCTACGGTGGCGGCAACGTCAACTTCACGAACACCGGAACGATCACCGGGCGCGTGGCTTTCGAGAGCCCCACCGCCGGCGGCAACACCTTCACCAACGCGGGCACGATCAACGGCAGCGTCACGCTGGGCACCACGCTCAGCAACGACACCTTCACCGCGGTGACAGGTTCGTCGATCAGCGGCGGGGCGACGCCGCTGCCTGGCGTCACCATTCCCACGCCCACGCCCACGCTGCCGCCGGGCGCCCTGACTTTCGCGGCGGGGGGCACGGTCGATGCGGGCGTTGGCGGCACCGACACGCTGGTGCTGCAGAACACCGTCAATCCGCCCGGCTCGGGCAACGGCGGCACAGGAAGCGTCTCCGCACTGCAGTACCTCAACTTCGAGAACCTCCTCGTCAACAGCGGCACCTGGACCTTGCAGGGCGCTTTGGTGAGTGGCTCCGCCGTGCTCAACGGCGGCACCGCGATCTTCGACAACGCGCTGTCTTTCGGCACCGGCACGATGACCGGGAGCGGCGGCGCCATCGAGGCGTCCGTGGGAGGACTCACGCTCGCACAGAACGTCAACCTGACCGGTGGGCTGTTCGTGCAGGGACCCAACAGCCTGACGCTCGGTGGCACGATCAGCGGGGGCGGCGGCCTCATCAAGAACGGTGTCGGCACCCTCACCCTGTCGGGGAACAACGATTTCAGCGGGGGGCTCGCGCTCAATGCGGGCGGCCTCACGCTCGGCTCGGCCGCCTCGCTGGGCACGGGCCTCTTCATCGTGGGCGGCCCGGTCTCGCTCAACACCGCCTTCACCGGCACGCTGACCAACCAGGTGCAACTGAACGGCGCGCTCACGCTCAACGGCGCGGGCACCCTGACATTGGGCGGCAACGTCAGCGGCGCCGGCAGCTTGACACTCGCCAGCGGCAACCTGTCGCTGGCCGGCAGCAACAACTACGGCGGCGGCACCACGTTGCAGGCCGGCGCGATCGATGTGGGCAGCAGCGGCGCGCTCGGCACGGGCGACCTGACCGTCGACGGCGCAGGGGCGCTGACCGGCGCAGCCGGCGTTGCGCTGGGCAACAACATCGTGCTCAACAGCACGCTGAACTTCGGCGCGGGCGGCAGCGGTGGCGCGCTCACGATCAACGGCAAGATCAGCGGCGCGGGCGGCATCAGCCTGGCCGGCGCGCCGGGGCTCACGCTCAACGGCGCAAACACCTTCACCGGCGGCATGAACCTGGGCGGCGGCGCGCTCACCGTCGGCAACGACACCGCGCTCGGCCAGGGGGCGGTCACGGTCAGCGGCGCCAGTTCACTCTCGGCGAACACGCCGGTGGGCGTGGGCAACAAATTCAATCTCAACGCCCAGCTGACCGTCGGCGGCGGCAGCGACCTGGCAATGAACGGCGCGATGAGCGGCCTCGGCGGCATCGTGAAGACCGGCAGCTCGCGGCTCACGCTGGGCAATGCGAACAACTTCTCGGGCGGCGTGAACCTGCAGGCCGGCAGCGTGCGCCTGGGCACCAACACGTCGCTGGGCGTGGGCGCGCTCACTGTCAACGGCAATGCGGCGCTGGACAGCAGCGCCAACGTGGCCGTGGGCAACGCGGTGGTGCTCAATGCGGGCCTTGCCGTCGGCGGCGCCAGCAACATCGCGCTCGGCGGTACGGTGTCGGGCACCGGCGCGCTTGGCTACGACGGCACGGCCACGCTGGCCCTGAACGGCCCCAACACGTTCAAGGGCGGCGTCAACCTGGGCAGCGGCACGCTCAGCGTGGGCAACAACGGCGCGCTGGGCACGGGCGGGCTCGCCGTCGGTGCCAATGCGACGCTGACCGCAGGCGTGCCGGGCATCGCGCTCGACAACAGCGTCGGGCTGGGCGCGAGCGCCACGCTGAGCCTGGCGGGCCCGAACGCGCTCGCGCTGAACGGCGGCATCGGCGGCGCGGGCAAGCTCGCCATCAGCGGCGCGGACGTCACCCTGGGCAGCGCCAACAACTTCGGCGGCGGCGTGACGCTGGCGGGCGGCAAGCTGTCGCTGGGCACCAGCACATCGCTGGGCACCGGCACGCTCGGCGTGACCGGCAATGCCACGCTCGCGAGCACCGGCGGTGCGCTCACGCTGGCGAACGCCGTCTCGCTCGGCGCCACGCTCACGGTGGGCGGCGCACCGGACATCGCGTTCGACGGCGCGGTGACTGGCGGAGGCTCGCTCGTGAAGAACGGCACCGGCACGCTGGCGCTGAACAACGCCAACAACTTCGGCGGCGGCATCGACCTGCAGGCCGGCACGCTCAGCGTCGGCAACAACGCGGCGCTGGGCACCGGCGCGCTGACGGTGGGTGGCACCTCGACGCTCGCCGCCAGCACCGACGTAGCGCTCGCGAACAACGTCGTGCTCAACGCCAACCTGGGCATCACGGGCACCAGGAACATCACCCTGGGCGGCACGATCAACGGCACCGGCGGGATCTCGATGGGCAGCACCGGCACGCTCGCGCTGAACGGCGCCAGCAACTACACGGGGCCGACGGTGGTCAGCAGCGGCACGCTGCAGGTGGGCAACGTGGCGGGCAGCGCGACCGGGAACGGCGCTGTCACGGTACAGAACGGCGGCACGCTGTCGGGCAACGGCCGCATCGGCGGCGACGTCACGCTCAACGCCACGGCCGTGCTGGCGCCGGGCATCGGAGCCGGCGCGATGGGCACGCTCACCATCGGCGGCAAGCTGTCGCTGGCCAACGGCAGCGTGTTCGACTACCAGTTCGGCGCGCCCGGCCCCGACTTCGCCACGTCCGGCCAGAGCGACAGCGTTAGCGTGGGCGGCGACCTGCTCATCGCGGGCAACACCACCCTGAACGTGACGAATGCCGGCGGCTTCGGCCCCGGCGTGTACCGGCTCGTGGACTACGGGGGCGTGCTCACCGGCGGCGGCACGCTGACGCTGGGCGGTGTGCCGGTCGGCAGCGCCCTTTCCCTGCAGAACCTGGCCGCCGACAAGCGCTTCATGCTCGTCAACACCACCGGCATGACGCTGAACTTCTGGAACGCGAACGGCCTGGCGAGCCCGACGCAATCGGGCGGCGGCACCGGCACCTGGTCGACCACCGCGCCGGTGTGGACCGACATCGTGGGCACCGTCAGCGCGCCGATGCAGCCGCAGCCGGGCTTCGCGATCTTCACCGGCGCGCCGGGCACGATGACGGTGGACAACACCGGGGGCGCGGTACAGGCCGCCGGCATGCAGTTCGCGAGCAGCGGCTACACGCTGGCCGGCGATGCGCTCACGCTCACCGGCGCGGGCGGCGGTGCCCGCGCCGAGATTCGCGTGGGCGACGGCGGCGCAGGTTCGGCCGGCTACACCGCCACGGTGAACAACGCCATCGCCGGCACCGCGGGCATCGCGAAGACCGGCGACGGCACGCTGGTGCTGGGCGGTGCCAACACCTACAGCGGCGGCACCGCGGTGCAGGCGGGCGTGCTCTCCGTGTCCGCGGACAACAACCTCGGCGCTGCCGCCGGCAACGTCGTGCTGGAAAGCGGCGGGCGCCTGCGGGTCACGGGCACCGGCTTCACCGGCACCGCGCGCAACCTGGACTTCGGCGCGGGCGGCGGCAGCATCGAGATCGCCGACGCGGGCCTGGACCTGGTCGCCAGCGGCGCCCTCAGCGGCAGCGGCAACCTGGTCAAGTCGGGCGCGGGCACGCTCACGCTCGCAGGCACGAGCACCCGCACCGGCGCCACCGCCATCGCGCAAGGCACGCTGCGCCTGGGCGCGCCGGGCCTGCTGAACGCGGCGGCACCGATCGCACTGGCCGACAAGGCAGGCGCCACGCTCGACCTGAACGGCTTCGACCAGAGCATCGGTTCGCTCGCGGGTGGCGGCAGCGCGGGCGGCGAGGTCAAGCTTGGCAGCGCCACGCTCACGACCGGCGGCGACAACACCAGCACCACCTTCGCGGGCGCCGTGACGGGTGCCGGCAGCGTGGTCAAGCAGGGCACGGGCAATTTCAAGCTGACGGGCGCCAACACCTATGCGGGCGCGACGCAGGTGAACGCGGGCACGTTGAGCGCGGGCACGGCCAACGCACTGAGCGCGGCCTCGGCGCACAGCGTGGCGGCCGGCGCCACGCTCGACCTGGGCGGCTTCAACCAGACGGTGGCCTCGCTGGCCAACAGCGGCACCGTCTCGCTGGCGGGCGCGGCACCGGGCACCACGCTCACCGTCAACGGGCCGTACAGCGGCAACAACGGCGTCCTGCGGCTGGCCACGGTGCTCAATGCCGCGGGCCCTTCGGACCGGCTGGTGCTCGACGGCGCCGGCGCCACGGCGAGCGGCCGCACCACGGTGCAGATCGTCAACTTGGGCGGCCTGGGCGCGCTCACGAGCGGCAACGGCATCGAGGTGATCAGCGCACTCAACGGCGCGACCACCACTGCGCAGACCACCAAGGACGCCTTTGCGCTCGCCGGCGGGCACGTCGATGCAGGCGCCTACGAATACCGGCTGCACGCCGCGGACGCCAGCGGCGCCGGCGAGAACTGGTACCTGCGCTCCACCACCGCCAGCGGCGGCACACCGGGCGGCCCCGGCAACCCCGGTGGCCCGGGCGTTCCCGGCGGCCTGCCCACCTACCGCATCGAAGTGCCGATGTACGCCGCCCTCGCGCAGCAGCTGCGCGGGGGCAATCTCGCGATGCTGGGCAACCTGCACCTGCGCGGCGGAGAGGATGCGCGAAGCGTTGCGAGCGACGCCGCCGACCGCCTCGAAGGCACCGCCCCGCGCGGCCGCCGCGCCTGGGGCCGCGTGATCAGCACCGACATCGACGTGAGCCAGCGCGGCACCGCGAACGCGCGCAGCGATGGACGCCTGAACGGCTTCCAGGCCGGCACCGACCTGTGGGCCGATGCGGACTGGCGCGCTGGCGTCTACGTCGGCCAGCTTCAGGGCAATATCCGCGTGAGCGGCTTTGCGCGTGGCATCCAGGGGCTGGACGTGGGCACCAACGACCTGCGCAGCCGCTACATCGGCGCGTACGCCACATGGAGCGGCGACAGCGGCTGGCACGCTGACGCCGTGCTGCAGGCTGGCGAGCACCGCTACAGCGTGCAGCCGATCGCGAGCTTCGGCAGTTCGGGCAATGGCAGGAGCCTGCTGGCCTCGCTGGAGGTGGGCAAGGCCTTAGGCATCGGCGGCGGCTGGACCGTAGAGCCGCAGCTGCAGCTCGTTCACCAGAGCCTGCGCATGGACGATGCGGGCATCGCGGGTGCGCTGGTCACGCAGGACTCGAACGACGGCCTCATCGTGCGCGCCGGGGTGCGCGTGAAGGGCGAGATCACTACCGGCGCCGGCACCCTTCAGCCCTACGGCCGCATCAACGTGCTGCACGCGTCGGGCGGTGCAGACGTGGCGCAGTTCCTGAGCCTGGGCGGCAGCACGGCCATCCGCAGCGAGACCGGATCGACCAGCACCGAAGTGGCCGGCGGCGTAACGCTCGCGCTCGGCGAGCGCACCGCGATCTACGGCGAGCTCGGCAAGCTGTGGGCCTCGGGCGGTGCGGCGCGCGTGAAGAGCTCGGTCAACGCGTCGGTGGGCGTGCGGGTGCGCTGGTAGCGGTGGGGGAGGCGAGTGTCGCAAGCAGGTTATCGACGCCACGATCGGTCGGGTCGAAGAATCGATGACGGCTGTTGTCCGCCCCCGCAGTACAGCTCGCAGCTGCGCCTGCCATGGCGCTTCCTTCCTGCCTCACACCATCGCGAGCTTCACGAGTGAGCACCCGGAGCCGCTCGCCTCCATGCACACGCACAGCACTGCCACCGTGATCGACAGGGTTCGAAGTGGCCGCTGCGACCTCGGCTTCGCGATGTTGAACATGCGCAAGACACTGCACGGCAACAGCGAGTTGCTGGTGGCGGCAAAGATTGGTGGGCGTGGTGCCGATCCACCATCGCCATGGAGGTGGCTCTGCCCGCCTCGCGCAGTGCATATCGCATCTGCTGGAATTACGACACTCTTCTTCAGCGGGATTCCGAGCGTATCGACGTGAAGCACGTTGCCGGACACTTCGCTCCCCGTCTTGGGGTTGACCCCGCTGAAGGAGTGCTCGTGGACCCATCGAAACCCGTCTATACCATTCTGTCGTTCGTCGGCGGAGGCATTCGTGGCCTGATGTCGGCCACCATCCTGGAGCGGCTCGATGCCGTGCACAACGGCGTTCTGAACCGGACCCAGATGCTGGCCGGATGCTCGACGGGCGCGATCATCACGAGCGAGCTGCTTGCTGGCAAGTCGCCGAAGGACCTGGTCGACCTGTTCACTGGCGGGGAACTTGGCTTCTACGACGCCATGAATCCCGATCCGAGTACCCCCGCTTACTCCATCGACAAGGTTCTTGCCTCCCAGGAAGACGCCTACCTGAAACTGGGTCGCAAGGTTCCGACAGTTGCCGAGCTCGAGCGGGATGTACTTCTGGTGTCGTTCAACGTCGGCAAGGTCACGACCGACATCGACAACAAGATGATGCCCACGCCCTGGGGTCCGATGATGTTCACGAACATGCTCGGAACCGAGCGCGACAAGCTTGACGGCCTGTTCGGGAACAGCGACACGACGATTGCGAAGGCGGCAACGTCGAGCGGCGCGATGCCAGGTCAACTCGGATCGATGGACGGCAACGTGGATGGGGCGTTCTTCAACCACGATCCGACGGTCGCCGCGATCTGCCTGGCAGTACGCAACGGCCATCCGCTCGAGAACATCGTCGCCATCACGATCGGCACCGGACTCATGCCCTATTGGTTGCAAAGCGACACGCACGACTGGGGCGCCAGGCAGTGGATGCAGGGCGATGGCAACCCGTTCGACAACGTGACGCCTTTTCTCATGAACCAGAGCGTCTCTTCGCCGGTTCTGGACCTCAGCCTCAACGGCACATCGGCGGAGGTCATGCCGAACCTCGCCAAGATGCTGCTGGGCGAACGCTACGTCAACATCAACCCGCGGCTGCCCTGTTTCATTCCCGAGAATTCGACCAACGCCCAGGCGATCGCCCTGCTGCAGCGCCACGGCAAGGAAGTGAACATCGACGATGCGGTTGCGTTGATCGGGACGTACTGGAACATCGACAGCCAGACGCCGAAGCCTGTGACCAGGTCGGTTGCAGGTACCCCCGCGCCGACGGCCAGAACGCCATCCGCTCCTGAGAGCGATGTGAAACCCAAACCGACTCCCGGTCATGGGCAGCAGTTCTTCATCCAGCACAAGGGTGGAGACAACCAGGTGCTCGACGTCGACGCTGCCAGCAGCAAACCCGGCGCGGACGTTATCCTCTACGCCAAAAAAGAATTGGGGGATCCCGGCGTGCACAACCAGCTCTGGGAGTTCATTCCCTCGCTCGAAGACTCCGGGTGGTGGTACCTCCAGACCACCATGGGCTCGGGCCTCGTCATGACCATCCAGGCCAGTGACGCACAGGCAAGCGATGCACTGGCCGAGCCGAAGATCACGATGGAGTCCGCCGCGGAGGCCATCAAGGATCGGCAACTCTGGAACTTGGTCTCTACAGAGGAACTCGGCTACTTTTTCATCCAGAGCAAGTACTTCGCCAGCAATACGCCGATTGCCAATCCGGATTCCTACGTTCCCAACGTGATGGGCGTCCACGGGAAGACCCAGCCTCCGCGCATCGTGGGGCTCCCGCTTGATTTCGAATTCGATGCGCCCATGGCGTTTTCTTTCATCCCGTACAACTGAATCGAGTTGCCGAACGTCGCAGACGGTGCTGCGCATCCCGTTTGGACTCGCCGCTGCAGCGTGTTGATTCCGGCGGGCGAATTTTGCTGTAGCAGTCCCTCGGGGCCAGCTGCCGTGTAGCGTTCCGCAAAGGGTGAAGTTGATCCCCCTGCAGCCCAGGGACCTGCTGCGTCAGCGTGTCGTTCTCGGCTTCCTGCGCACAAGGGAGCGCGATCCCAATCTGCTGGCCTTGCTCGCCGTGTGTCGCAGCATGAGGGCTGCGACCCGCTGAGTGCGCGCGCACGGGCGGCGCTTCGCGAACGCCCGAACCGTTTCTCTCAAGCTAACTATCCGGCCGGAACCGATATTGATGGCATCGCGCCGGGCCGGCACGATCGTGTTCAGGAAAAGCCAACTGAGCCGCGTTGCCGGCGTTTCCCAAACCTCAATGATCGTGAAGGACGAGCAATGACCACCGAAGTCGAAATTTTTCGCAACATCCGATATGCGCATGCCGAGCGATTCGAGCAGCCCGAAGTCCTGGCCTGGGACGGCAGGCGTCACACCGAACGCGGTCCGATCTGCCCGCAGTCGCCTTCGCGCCTGGAAGTCGTGCAAGGACCGCTTGCACCCATGGACGTCGACGAGCACTGCCAGGTGCTGTCGGTGTTCACGCCGGGCGCCGTGGGCCGGCGCCCGGTGATGGTGTTCATCCATGGCGGGGGCTTCGTCACAGGCGGCGGCGAGTTGCCGTGGCATGACGGGGACAAACTGGCCGCGGAGCAGGACGTCGTCGTGGTGTCGGTGACCTACCGCCTCGGCGTGTTCGGTTACCTGCAGTTCCCGTCGAGCACCGGACCCAGCCCCGCCATGGCGGACCAGGTAGCGGCGCTGCAATGGGTCAAGACGCACATCTCGCAATTCGGTGGCGATCCGGACAACGTGACGGTGTTCGGGCAGTCGGCAGGCGGGTTCTCGATCGTGGCGATGCTGGCCTGGGGCCACGGTGGCAGCTTGTTTCAGCGTGCCATCCTGCACAGCGGAGCCAACGGCGCTGCCCGCACGCGGGAAGAAGCAGACCGGGTGTCGGCGATGTTCCTCGCCGAACTCGGGCAGGACCCTCGCGCCGCGGGCGTCGACGACCTCATTGCCGCCCAGGGCCGGCTCGCTGCAACGTTGAACCAGCTGATCGTCTGGGCCCCTGTCTCACCCGACACGCCTTCGGGGTCTGCCGTCGACACCATCGCTGGATGGTGCAAGGACGACGCGCTGCCTTTCGTTCTTCTGAACAAGCACGTCGCCGCGGCACCCGGGACCGAAGTGCGCTACGCGGCCGAGACGACCCGGATGAACGTGCTGTTCGAAGGAGGCGCGCGCAGCCTGGTTCAGGAGGTCGCCGCAAGCGGCCGCAATGCCTACCTGTTTCGCTTCGACTGGCAATCGCCGGAGACCGGATTCGGGGCCTGCCATTGCATCGATCTGCCCTTCCTGCTCGGCAGCGCGCAAGCCTGGTCGGCGGCACCGGAACTTGGCAAGGCCCGCTGGACAGACATCGAAGCACTCGGCAGGGGCATGCGCCAGATCTGGGCGGACTTCGCCCGCGGGTCGACGCAAGGCTGGCAGGCCGGATCGGTGAGGCATTTGCCTTGAGCGAGTGCGCGAACCGCCGGGCGCGCCGGCAGCCGATGGGGCTTGGCCTTCGACACCTCAGGAAACACCTCGAATCGCTACGATGCGCCATTCACTCCCGGGCCCAGCATGCAACCTCGCATCGATGAAGAAATCACCTTCCGCAAGCTCGAAACGCTGATCGCGTTCATGGAAACCGGCAACCTGGCGCGCGCCGCCGAGCTGCTGGACGTGAGCCCCGTGAGCGTGCATCGTGCCCTGCACTCGCTGGAGTCGGGGGTGCGCTGTGCGCTGTTCCGGCACGAGGGCCGAAACCTGCATCCGACCGAGGCCGCGCAAACGCTGGCCGAGGTGGCACGCGAGGTGCTGCAGACGCTGGCGCAGGGCGTGCGGGCCACGCGCGAGGTGGCCGGCTATTCGGCCGACCGCATCCGCATCGGGTCGCTCTATTCGCTCACCATCCGCACGGTGCCGACGGTGCTCATCCACATGAAGGTGCGCAAGCCTGCCCTGGAGACCGAACTCGTGCTCGGCTCCAACGCCGACCTGCTGCAGAAGCTGCGCGACGGCGCCATCGACGCGGCCCTGATGGCGCTCCCCGAAGGCGAGGCCGACCTGGTGTCGGAGCCGCTGTTCGACGACGAAATCCATTTCGCCGCCCCCGTGGGCTCGCGCTATGCGCGCCACAAGCGCGTGGACCTGAGCACCTGCGCCGAAGAGAAGTTCGTCAGCCTGAAGGAAGGCTTCGCCACGTACAACGGCTTCGTGGAGGCGTTCCGCGTGGCCGGCTTCACGCCGAACGTGGTGATGCAGACCGGCGACATCTTCTCGCTGATGAACCTGGTGAGCGGCGGCATCGGCTGCACGCTATTGCCGGGGCGCGTACGCGATGTGTTCTCGCAGAACGTGCAGCTGATTCCGGTGCAGCCCAAGTACCTGATGCGCCAGACGCTGGCGGTCAGCTTCCTGCGCACGCGGGAGCGCGACCCCAACCTGCTGGCGCTGCTGGCGGTGTGCCGCGGCGCGAAGGCCGAGCTGTCCTGACCCCATGCGCAGGCTCCGAACCAAGGGAAACCGATGGAAAAGTGGATCCTGTACGCCCTGATCTCGATGGCTTTCGCCGGCTTCACGTCGGTGATTGCCAAACTCGGCCTCTCGGGGATTTCCGGTGACCTGGGGCTGGCTGTGCGAACGTGCTTCGTGTTCGCGTTCGTTCTGGTGTTTGCCGGCGTCGTCGTGCCGCTGGACCAGCTACGGGCCCTGACCTGGCGCAACGCGATGTGGCTGGGGCTGTCGGGAGTGACGACCGCCGGGTCATGGATCTTCTACTACAAGGCGATCAAGCTCGGCGAAGTCTCGACGGTTGCCTTGATCGACAAGGGCAGTGTGGTCGTGGCCTTGCTGCTGGCCTGGCTGTTGCTCGGCGAAACACTGTCCACGGCGAAGATCGTCGGCGGCACCATGATGGTTGTCGGGCTGCTCATCATCGCAAAGGGGTAGGCCGTCGACATGTAGCGGCCGCCTGGAGCACCTCTTCTAGGTGCGTAACTGCGTGCGCGAAAGCCAGTCTCGCGCGCCCTGCAGGGTCTTGAAATCGTCGAGGCTGCGCGCATCGACGCCCGCGTACGCACCGGAAACCATCTCGCTGAGTGCGCGGCCCGGACCGAGTTCGAAGAAGGCCGTGGCGCCAGCTTCGACGCAGGCTTCCAGGCACGAGGCCCATTGCACGGTCTGGGAGATCTGCAGTGCCAGCTTTTTTGCGCCTTGCGCGGCGCCCAGCACCACTTCGCCGTCGATGCCGCTGAACAGGCGCGCGCCCGGGCGCGGGGAGCGTGCCATGGCGGTGCCGGCGAGGGTGCTCCTGAAAGAGGCCGTGGCCTCACCCATCAGGAATGTGTGCGAGGCCACCTTCACATCGACCGGCACGACCCGTGCCGCACCTTGGGCCAGAGCCTGCGCAGCGATGTCCGCGAGCGCATCGTGCACGCCGCCCAGCACCCATGCGTTGCCGGGGTTGACGATGGCCACGGCGGCTTCACGGTGCGCGCACAGCCGGTCGATGTCGGCCCGTTGGAGGCCGCGCACGAACAGAAGACCTTGTTCGCCTTGTCTGGCCCGCTGTGCGGCGTCCATGGCGTCGGCGCGCGCGGCGACGAGCTCGAGCGTGTCGGTCGCGGTCGTCAAGCCTGCGATGTGCCACGCCGCCATTTCGCCCACGCTGTAGCCCGCGATGCAGCAGCGTTGTGGAAACGCGTCCGCCAGCGCGGCCCAGGCGCAGAGGGCCTGCAGCGTGCAGAGCAACTGCGCCGAGCGGTTCTCGTGCAATGCGTCGGTGGTGGCTTCGCGCACCCAGGTGCGCGGGTCGTGCCCGAGCAGGTCGGCCGCGTGGGTGAAAAGCCCTTGCGCTTCGGCGGCCGCGCCCGTCAACGAGAACATGCCTGCGTTCTGGCTGCCTTGCCCGGGGCACAGGATGGCGAGCGTCATGGCGCGCTGCCTGGCCCATAGAGCCATGCGATGGTCAGGGCCACGGTGAGCATGGCGGTCAGTGTGCTGGCGATCACGGTGGAGCCTGACTCCTCCGACTTCACGCCCGCGTTGGCGCCGAAGAGCACGCCGAAGAAACCCGAAGGCAGTGCCGCCATCAGCACCGCGATCCGCGTGATGTCCGCGGGCGCGCCCATGGCCTTGGCGATGCCGAGTGCCAGCAGTGGCTGGGCGACGGTGACCGTGATGGTCGCCAGCGTGGTGTTCCAGCTCAAGCGGAAACGCTGCGCCGAAAGGATCAAGCCGGTCACGAACAGCGCCATGCCGCCCGCGGCCTGGCCGATCTGCCCCAGCGACGCAGCGGCGATGGTCGGCAGCTTCCATTGGAGCAGGGCGATTGCCGTGCCGGCGATCGGAGCGAGCACGATGGGTTTCACCAGCGCATGCCCCATGGCACGCGCAAACCGCGCGGCCTTGGCGCGGGCCGTTGCCGCTTCGCCTGGCCGCGCCGCGGAGAGCTCCAGCAGCGCCAGGGTCACGGGCGAGGGCAGCAGCGAGCCCGCCGCAATGGCGACGGCCACGGGCACCGTGTGCGTCGGCCCCAGCAGCGCCACGACGATGGGCAGGCCCGCCGCCGCATAGTTCGGCAGCGCCACGGTGAGCGACTGCAGCGCGGCCTCGCTGGCGCTGCGCCGCAGCAACCGGCGCTGCAGCAAGTACCACAGCGGATAGACCAGCATCATTGCGCCCCCCAGGATGACCAGCAGCGGCCACTGCGACAGCAGGGTGTCGCGCGGCGTGGCGGCGGTGGCGGCGAACAGCGAGGCAGGCAGCGCATAGCTCATGACGACGGTGTTGAGCTCTCCGACGTGCGTGTTGTTGATCACACCCCGTTTGCCGGCGGTGTAGCCCAGCAGGAGCACGAAGTAGATCGGCACCAGTGCGAGCAGGATGATCGCGATCACGGCGCGGGCTCATGTTCGATCGCCATTGCAAAAAGGCTCATCGCCAGCAGGTCCGCTGCGCCGCCTGGGCTGAGTCGGCGTGCCACGAAAGCGCGGTGAATCTTCTCCGCGGCCTGGCGCCAGCCGGGGCGCCCGACGCCGCCGGCGGCCAGGAAGGCGAGCGCGCTTCGCTGGGCGAAGCGCAGGCCGGCGGCACCGCCGCGGTGCAACAGGTTGGTGTCCTCCAACCCGGCAATCAGCGCAAAGCATGCCTGCACCCGTGCGGCCTGTGCATCGTGCGGTGCCAGTTGCGCGGCGTGGCGCAGGGCGGGCATGCCGACGTTGTAGACGCCCGGAAAGCCCAGTGCAGCTTCCTGCCGGGCGCCGCCTGCGCCGTAGCGGCGCTTCACAGCTTCGCCATGGCTGTCGCCGGGCCGCGGCCCGGCAAGAATGTCCGGGCCCCAGCGGCGCGCCACGGTGTCGCCCAGGGAGTGCTGGGCGTCACCCGCCATGCCGCGGCGAGCCCGCAGGCCCGCTGCGGCGCACAGCAGGCCCAGCCCGAAGATGGCCCCGCGATGTGTGTTCACCCCACCGGTCGCGGCCGTCATCGCACACTCTGCGCGCAGGCCGATCTTCCTCAGCACGGTCATGCCCTGGTCCTGCAGGCCGGCCTCGGCCAGCTCCGTGAAGAATGGGCGAAGTGCCGCGGCGCTGCGGTGAAAGGTCCCTGCGTCCATGTCCGTGTGGCTGCCCGCGTCGACATGGCTGACCAGCCCCGGCTTCGGCCAGGTGCGCACCTCCAGTTGAAGGCTGCGCTCGGCCACTGCACCTAGATGTTCCGCGTAGGCGCGTGCTGCGCCGTGGCCAAGCGCGGCCGATCCCGTCGCTGCCGCGTTCATGCGAGGGCCTCCAGGAACTGCGAACGGGGGCACAGCAGAGGGTCGGTCGCGGTCTTGAGCATCACCTCGGCGCTGCGCGCACGAAGTTCGCGCCAGTTGACGCCCGTTCCGTCGGCCCGGACCAGTTCGCCGTCCACCCGCATCGGTGCTGTGGCGTCGATGTCGGCCACTGCGCCCAGAAATTCCTCGATGCGCTTGCTGCGGGGCAGCGTCCAGGTCAGGTCGATGTCCGAACCCTGGTTCAGATAGTCCAGCCCGGTCAGCCATTGCCAGGCAAGGCTGCCGAACACCCGGGTCTGCACGCCGAAATGATCACCGACGGCCAGGAGCTGCTGCAGGGCAGGGTGCCACGTCTGCGGGGCCGACGTGACGACTTCGCACAGCTGCGGCAGCGCCGAGGCCGAGGCGATCTGGCAGGCCTGCACCTGCACCGCGATGCGCCGCTTGCCGGCGCTCGGCGGCAGGGGCAGGCCCAGCGGCACCCACGATGCGTCGCCGCGTTCGCCCGGTGAGCGACGCCGCACGATGAGCGGCCAGCCACGGTGTGCCCAGCTGTCGAGCAGGGGCTCGTTGGCCAGGTCGTTGCGCGATGCCACCAGCGCGGCCCAGGCGGGCGGGGCAACCCGCACCAGATGGTGCCGCGGCAGGCGCACCTCAGAGGGCAGGGTGGGCCAGTTCATGCACACGCCTTGCAATGTCGACGGCCTTCGGGCGGCCATTGCGTGCCTTGCCAAGCTGGTCGCGCAGGTCCGGTGATTGCGCGCCTTGCGGGGGCAGGGCTTTCAGCACGTCGTCGAGCTGGCGGTCGAGCGGGCGCCCGGGGTCCAGCACGGACGCCACCGCACCGGTCTGCATCAGGTTGTCCAGGCCGGGCGCGAAGACCGGGGTGGACCTGGCTTTCTCCTGCAGCACCTCGATGGGCAGCTTGGTCACGCGCGACATGGACGGCAGGTCCATCACCATCGGCTCCGCCCCTGGCAGTGCCAACAGCGTCCGGGTCGACAGCGCGGTGGCGATGAAGGCGCCCGCGGCGGTATGGCCGTAGAGCAGGCCGACGGTCGCGTGGCCGCGCGCGTCGGCGAGGTTCAGGCACTTGGCGAGGTGCGCAAGGTACTCGCTGAGCCCCAGCATCTCGTCGCGCTTGCTCATGCGCTGGCTGTCGCTGTCGATCAGCACCAGGATCGGTGTCGTGCCCCCCGCTTTGAGCGTGTCCAGCACCTTGCGCGCGAGCCAGGCCGCCTCGTCGATGCCGATGGCCTTGCGGCCGTCGACGCCGATGACGGCGATGTCCGTGCCGTCGGCACGCGGGCCCTTGCCCGACAGCAGGCCGTCCTCGCGCACCACCTGATGGCCTTTCGGAAAGAGCGAAGCGAGAATTTCAGCGAGCGTCATGGCGCGGCTCCTGCAGTCGGTTGGCCAGGGCGACGAATGCCTCGAAGGGCATGCCGGGAATGGCGGCGGGGTCATCGGCGCCCAGCGCCTGCCAGACGTCCAATGCGTCATGGCATTCGCCGAAGCGTTCGATGCGCCGCTCCAGGCGGGCCTGCTCGGCCTCGAGGGTGGCCTCGTCGGGTGTCGAGGCGAGCCGGACCAGCTCGCCCGCCGCCGTGCGAAAGCTGTCCATGGTGTCGTCCACGAACCGCTCGGCGCCACCGATCAGCCGCCTGTGCTTGCCGCCCATGGTGCGCCACACCAGCGCGCGGTCCCTGGCATCGAACTCTTCCACGCCGCGGTTGGTCTCGATGACCTCCGGCCCGGACACGCTGATGCGGCCCTGTTCGGAGACGGCCAGCGCGGAGCAGCACCCCGCGATCAGGCCGCCGCCGCCATAGCAGCCGGCGCGCCCGCCGATCAGGCCCACCACCGGCACGCCGGCCAGGCGCGCGTCCAGCAGGGCCCGGATGATCTCCGCGATCGCGAGTTCGCCTGCGTTGGCCTCCTGCAGGCGTACGCCGCCGGTGTCGAACAGGATCAGCACCGGCACCGTGCCGATGTCGCGCGCGGCGCGCAGCAGGCCCGCGAGCTTGGCGCCATGCACCTCGCCGAAGGCGCCGCCCATGAAGCGGCCCTCCTGTGCGGCCACCAGCACCGGCGCACCGTCGAGTCGGCCACGGCCCACGACCATGCCGTCGTCGAACTGCTGCGGCAGGTCGAACAACGGCAGGTGCGGGCTGGTCTCACGCAGTTCCGGGCCGAGGAATTCCTCGAAGCTGCCCGCGTCGAGCAGGCCGTCCACACGCTGTCGCGCGGACGCTTCGTACCAGCTGGCCGCAAGCCGCTGGTCGTCGTGGTGCACGAGGGTGTTCATGACGGGTCTCCTTCCACGGCGCGCACCGCCTGTGCCAGCCGAAGCGCGACGGTGTCGGGGCGGGCACCGCCATCGTTCACGGACAGCTTCAGCCCTCCCGGCGAACGGCGTTCGACGAAGTCCTGGACCACGGCCTGCCAGACCTCGCCGAAGCCTTCGGCTGCGGTGCGGATGTCGACTTCGCATTCGCTGTCGGGCAGCAGCCGCTCCACCAGCACTTCCAGGTTGCCGGAGGCGACCACGCCCACGATGGCCTGGGGCCTGGACCCCGCCGCGCGCTGGCGCGCCGCGTGCCGAAAATTGAGTTGTTCCATCGGTGTGTTTCCTTACCAGTTTCTGAACTTGGAGGGGGGCGCATAGAGGCCGCCGGACCACTTCACAAGATCCTTGATGGAGCGCGCGGCGAGCATGCGGCGGTCGGCGTCCATCGGGTCGATGCCCAGGTCCTCCGGGCGGCGGATCACGCCGCGCTCGCGCAGGCGCTGGACCATCGTCGCGTCGCGCCGGCGGCCGATCTCGGTGTAGCCGGCGACCCCGCGGATGGCCTGCTCGCGCTCGTCGCGGTCGCGGCACAGCAGCAGGTTGGCGATGCCTTCCTCGGTCACGATGTGCGTCACGTCGTCGCTGTAGACCATCACCGGCGCCAGGTCCAGGTCGAGCTTCTCGGCCAGGCGCAGCGCGTCGAGGTGCTCCACGAAGAGCGGTACGTTCTTGTCGCCGAAGGTCTCGCCTATCTGCACCACCAGCTTGCGGCCGCGCCGCAGCGCGGGCGGGCTGTCGGGGTCGGCCTCCTTGCCGGCCTGCAGCCAGGGGGCGCTGGGGTGGCGCCGGCCGCGCGCGTCGCTGCCCATGTTGGGCGCGCCGCCGAAGCCGGCCACGCGGTCGGTGGTCACGGTCGAGGAGTTGCCCTGCAGGTCGATCTGCAAGGTGGAGCCGATGAACATGTCGCAGGCGTAGAGGCCTGCCGTCTGGCAGAACGCGCGGTTCGAGCGCAGCGAGCCGTCGGGGCCGGTGAAGTAGATGTCGGGGCGCGCGCGGATGTAGTCGTCCATGCCCACTTCGGAGCCGAAGCTGTGGATCTGCTCGACCCAGCCCGACTCGATGGCCGGGATCATGGTCGGATGCGGGTTGAGCGCCCAGTGGCTGGCCACCTTGCCTTTCAGGCCCAGGCGCTCGCCGTAGGTCGGCAGCAAAAGCTCGATGGCCGCCGTGTTGAAGCCGATGCCGTGGTTCAGGCGCTTGACGCCGTAGGGCGCGTAGATGCCCTTGATCGCCAGCATGGCGGTGAGGATCTGCGTCTCGGTGATGGCGGCCGGGTCGCGCGTGAACAGCGGCTCCACGTAGAAGGGCTTGCCGCTCTCGACCACGAAGTGCACCCAGTCGGCCGGAATGTCGATGCGGGGCAGCTTGTCGACGATCTCGTTGACCTGCGCGATGACCACGCCGTCCTTGAACGCCGTCGCTTCCACCACGGTGGGCGTGTCTTCGGTGTTGGGGCCGGTGTAGAGGTTGCCTTCGCGGTCGGCGCTCACGGCGGCGATCAGCGCCACCTGCGGCGTGAGGTCGATGAAGTAGCGCGCAAACAGCTCCAGGTAGGTGTGCACCGCGCCGAGCTGGATCTTTCCGCCGAACAGCATCCTGGCGATGCGCTGCGACTGCGGGCCCGAGTAGGCGTAGTCCAGCCGCTTGGCGATGCCGCGCTCGAACACGTCCAGGTGCTCGGGCAGCACCACGCCGGACTGAACCATGTGCAGGTCGTGGACCTTGGCGCTGTCGACGGCGGCCAGCGCGGCCGCCAGCAGCTCGGCCTGCTTCTGGTTGTCGCCTTCCAGGCAGACGCGGTCGCCCGGCTGGAGCACGGCCTCCAGCAACGCCGTCGCGTCGCTGGCCGCGACGTGCTTGCCTTTGGCATAAGGCGCGCCGGCTTGCAGCCGTGCGTTTCGTGCGCGTTGGGCGGTGTCCCAGGTTGTCATTGGGAAGCCCTTTCTTCGCGCGGCGTCGAATGGCCCGAGCGGTCGTTGCGGCAGGTTCCGGCGTCGAAGGCCGGCGGCGGCAGGCGGTAGGTGGTCATGAGTTTCGCTTTCGGTGACAGCGCCCAGGACAGATGGGTGAGAAAGGCGCCGTTCTGGGATCCGAAGTTACCGGCGCAGCCACCTGCGATCAATTAAGGACCCTGCTGGATCCTTACGTTGTGCGGAACGGTCCGCCTGCCACGGCATCTGATGGCGCGTTTCGGCGTGCCTCTTTCCCCGTCCGCGTCGTGAGTGCCAGCGAAGGGCCCAGGTTGCCGGTGACTTTCGAAATTCGCCGTGGCAGCCAGCCTGAGACCGCGCATGCCATGGGACCGCCCAGGTCTCCCGGCCCGATGAAAACCACGCGCATCACCGCACGGCAATTCAAGCCTGCGCGCTGATGAGCTGGCTTGCGATCTCCCACAGCCGGCGGGCGTTCTGCGCGTCCACGGCGTAGGGCGCGACCCCCGTAAAGTCTGCCGAACGGCGGTCTACAACCGGCGCCTCGTTGCAATCCTCGAAGTAGCGGCCGCCAATGCCCTCCAGCAACGGCGAAGCCGCCAGCAGCACCGATGTGGCAGCGCCTTGCTCGGGATTCTTTCGGCGCTCTGCAGGCGTCTTGAGACCGCCGGTGTGCTTCTGCAGATTGGTGGCGATGGCGCCCGGATGAACAGCGTTGGCATGGATGCCCTCGTGCTGCCATCGGCGCGTTGCCTCGACGGCCAGGAGCACGCACGCTGTCTTGGCCTGCGCATAGGCCGCGATGGGCTCGTAGGCGCGAAACCGGAAATGCAGGTCGTCGAACACGACGGGCCCGAGCAACTGTGCGCTGGAGCTCAGGGCCACGATGCGGGCGCCTTGTGCCGCCTTGAGCGCGTCGTGCAAGCCGTTGACCAGCGCAAAGTGTCCCAGGAAGTTGGTCGCGAACTGCATTTCATATCCTTGAGCCGTGGTCTGCAGCTCAGGAATGGCCATCACGCCGGCGTTGTTCACGAGCATGTGAAGCGCGCCGGTCCAGCCGGCGGCAAACCGGCGTACCGAGTCGAGGTCTGCCAGGTCGAGCGCTGCAACGTGAACAGCGCCTCGGCCAGAAGCCCTGAGCTCTTCAGCGATGTCCTGGGCGGCCTCGGGTCGCCTGACGGCGAGCGTCACCTCGGCGCCCGCGTCGACCAGCGCGCGGGAGGTTTCCAGGCCGATGCCTGACGCGCCACCGGTGACGATGGCTCGTTTTCCTGAAAGGTCCACGTTGCGCAGCACATCGCTGGCAGTCGACTGGAAGCCGAAGGGGGTTGTGAGGGGAGACATGAGCAAACACCAATAGGAAGTGGAACTGGGTCGAGCTTAGGCAGCGCGCACTCATCTGATAAGTAGCACAATGCCGCACGAAGAAGTGCATCGAATTCATCAATAAAGCGCAGCCCCATGACGGACCCCGGCCCATGAAGCGCACCGAACTCTCAGGTTTGCAAGCAGTCGCCGCGGTCGCATCGCACAGCAACTTCAGAAGCGCGGCGGCCTACCTGGGGCTTTCTGCTTCAGCAGTCAGCCACGCTGTCTCCGCCCTTGAAGAGCGAATGGGCGTGCGCCTCTTTCATCGGACCACGCGCAGCGTTGCGCTCTCCGAGGCGGGCCGGGAATTCCTGGCGCGCGTTGCACCGGCGCTGCGGGAGATCGAGGGCGCGATCGACGCGGCCAGCGCTTCGAGCCCGCGCCCTGCCGGAACACTGCGCATCAACACGTCGGAGGCAGCGGCGCAACAGGCGCTGGCGGCCTACGTGCCCGAGTACCTCAGGCGTTATCCGGACATGCAGGTCGACCTGGTCACGGAGGGCAAGCTGGTCGATGTGGTGGCGGACGGATTCGATGCCGGGATTCGGCTGGCCGACGCCGTGCCACGCGACATGATCGCCGCGCTGTTCGGGCCGGAACAGCGCTTCGTGGTGGTCGGTGCGCCAGCCTATTTCAAGACCAAGGGCAGAACCGTACCCACAACCCCCCATGACCTCGGTGCACATGCCTGCGTGCGCAATCGGCTGTCGAGCGGGAGCATCTGGCGCTGGGAGTTCCGCAGGCAGGATGAAGCCATCTCGCTCGATGTTGCAGGGCCGCTGACACTGGACAACAACGTCGCACGCCTGGAGGCGGCCCTGGCCGGCATCGGCCTGGTCTACATGAACGAATGGTCGGCCCGAAAACACATCCGCTCGCGGCGCCTGGTGCAGGTGCTGCAGAACTGGACGCCCTCCATGGGACGGCTGGCCCTGTACTACCCTGGCCACCGCCACGTGCCGGCAGGGCTGCGCGCCTTCATAGAACTGCTTCGCGAGGTCGACGCGAAGACCTTGGATGCATCGGCTGTGCAGGCGTCTCGCGCGCGACGCTGAAGTTTTTGCTTTCCTTGCCGATAGATCCTGGTCAAACCGATTGAAACAGGACAACGATGAAGATCGAAGTGAGTACGCCCGCAGCTTCAAAGGGCGGAAATGATTCGGCGATAGCCAAGCTCCAGACGCAACTTGTGTCGCTGCAAAAGCAGATGCGCTCGCTGACGGATCAACTGCAGAACACGACGGACCGCGATGCGCGCCGGATGATCCAGCAGCAGCTTCAGGCGCTGCAGATGCAAATCCAGACGATCCAGGAGCAGATGATGCGGCTGCAGATGCCTGTAGACCCACAGATCGAGGGGATCAAGGGAGCGATGAAGCAGGTGCAGGCTGTTTCCGCAGGACTGCCGTCACGGGGGGCGAATCTCACCAGCGGAAGCGTCATCAATACGTCGGCTTGAGGTTGGCCGGTGCCGAAGACACCTCGGCACACTGCCGCTTCAGATGGTCGATGAGCCATCTGCCAGCGGGGCCTGGCGGCTGGGCGGCGGGATAGACGGCGGAAGTCGTCAGCGGAAAGCCGCCGGGCGGGATGTCGTCGACATCGAGCACGACGAGCGAGCCTCGCGCGATGTCTCTGTCCACCATGTGCCTTGGCATGCTGCCGTAGCCCATGCCGTCCTTCAGGAATGCGTATTTGGTCGACAGATCGCCCAGGCGCCAGGTCGTGGGCGACACCACGCCGTAGTCGCGCCCCGTCATCAGCTCGGAGCGGTCCGTGAGCACCAGCTGCACGTGCTTGCCGAGTTCGCTCCGGGGAATTCGGCGATCGAAGCTCGCGAGCGGATGCTCGGCCGCAGCCACCATCACCAGGGAGATGTCGCAGAGGCGCTCCCTGAGCAACGAGGGGAACTCCATGGGGAGCGCACCCAGGACGCCCATGTTGCAGCGCCCGTCGAGTATGGGTTGGTAGGCCGCGCCCAGCGCCTCGACAAAAAGCCTCAGGGGCGTGAACGGAAACCGGCCGGCGAACGCCTTGATTGCTTCGCTGATGACGGCGGTGGGGAAGAACACGTCCACGACGACGGACAGTTCCGCTTCCAGCCCCGAGGACATGAGTCTTGCCCTGGCCTTCAGGGTATCGACGCCCGCGACCACGTTGCGCGCGTCGGCCAGCAGCAGCACGCCCTCGGGTGTGAGCCTGGGGAAACGCCCGGACCGGTCGAAGAGCACCACTCCTACCTGGTCTTCGAGCGACGCGATCCAGCCGCTCACCGCTGACTGCACGCGGTTGAGCTTTCTTGCCGCTGCGGAAAAGCTGCCTTCGTCGACCGCTGCGATGAAGGTTCTGAGTTGATCGAGTGAGACGCCGTCGAGCATGGCGCGCAGAGTATCTCAAATGCAGATGCTTTGCATCTCAATAAATCGTCTATTCAGATCGATGTAGGAAAAGCATCATTCCTGCCATCCAAACATCTCCGTGAAAGATACATCGTGCCCTCATCCATCTCCGACCTTCTGCGCGCCGCGGCAGCGCGCGTGGGTTCACCGCGGTCCCGCGCCGGCATCCCTCCCATTTCATCCACCCCCATGGAGAACCCCATGCAGATCCTTCATCTCGACTCCAGCGTTCTAGGCCCCGCCTCGGCGAGCCGGCTTCTTTCAGCCCGCATCGTCGAGCGCCATCGCGCGCTTCGCCCCACGGCGCAGGTGGCGTACCGGGACCTGGCCGCCGATCCTGCGTTGCATCTGTCCGGCACGCACATGGCTGCGTGGCAAGGCATGGCGAGCGACGACGCCACCCTGAACGCCGACCTGCTCAAGGGCAACACCTACATGGAAGAGCTCTTCGCTGCCGACGTGCTGGTGATCGGCGCGCCCATGTACAACCTCTCGGTTCCCACGCCCCTGAAGGCCTGGATCGACCGCATCGCCGTAGCGGGCAAGACGTTTCGCTACACCGCGACCGGACCTGAAGGCCTGCTCAAGAACAAGAAGGCGTTCATCGCGTCCTCCCGCGGCGGGGTGTATTCGGCGGGCAGCCCCGCGGCTGCACTCGAGCACCAGGAAAGCTACCTCATCGGCCTCCTCGGCTTCCTGGGCGTGACCGACGTCACCGTCGTGCGCGCGGAGGGCCTTGCCATCAGTGCGCAAGCCAGGGACGCCGCCATGCAACGCGCGCTGGACGACATCGGCGCCATCTCCGCGTGACACGCACACCTTCAACCATCAAAAGGAAATCACCATGACCTATTCCATCATCGGCGCCGGCAATGTCGGCACGGCCCTCGCACGCCAGTTCGCCCGCAGCGGCATTGCCGTGAACATCGCGAACACCCGCGGCATCGACTCGCTGGCAGAGCTTGCCAACGAACTGGGCAGCCACGTCACACCCGTGGCGCTGGAGGACGCGCTGAAAGCGGAGGTCGTCATTCTTGCGGTGCCGTTTCGCGCGCATGCCAGCGTTGCGGCCGCATTGCCGGACTGGTCCGGCAAGGTCGTCGTCGATGCCATGAACACCTATGGCATTTCGCCGGAGGAACTGAAAGGCCAGGCATCCAGCCATGTCGTCGCAGCCGCATTCGCGGGCGCGGATGTCGTCAAGACCTTCAATCAGCTGCCGGCCAAGCTGCTCGCGATGAACCCGGCCGCCCAGGGCGGCCGGCGAGTCATGTTCGTTGCCGGCGACTCGCAAGCCGCCTCGGGAGCCATCGCAAAGCTGGTGGACGACCTCGGCTTTGCTGCCGTGGTGTTGGGAAAGATCGCCGAAGGCGGAGCGCTGCTCGGCATGGGCGGCCCGCTGATTCTGCAGAACCTGGTCAAGTACTGAGCAAAGCCTGCGCGAACTGTCGCGTGTCACCTGGCCGTGTGGACCGTGCAAGATGCGCGGGCAAATCAGTGCCTGGTCTGTCCGTTGCCGTACAGACGGGGCCCGCCTGCACGGGTGACGATGGCGCAATGCACTACTGGAGTACAGGCGGCGGTGTTCACTGGATGAAACGGCGAAAGCCATCGAGGTTCGAGCATGCGCAATTTTTTGACCCACAACCGGGATGAGCTGATTTCACGGTGCAAGGCAAAGGTTGCGCTCAGGCCTCGACGCGCCGCAACCGAACAACAGCTGGCCAACGGCATTCCGTTGTTTCTCGACCAGCTGATCAGAACATTCGCCGCGGAAGAAGACGACAAGCCGGCGGAAAGCATCAGGATCTCGGGGCCCTCGGGCGGAGATTCGCAGGCCTTGTCGGAAATGGGCGTGACGGCCACCGCCCATGGCAAGGAACTGCTCACGCTGGAATACACCGTCGACCAGGTCGTCCACGACTACGGCGACCTTTGCCAGGCCATCACGGACATGGCCTTCGAGCGCGACGCCCCCTTCGCTGTCGGCGAGTTCCGCACGCTGAACCGATGCCTGGACAACGCCATTGCCGATGCCGTCACTGAGTTCAGCTACCAGCGCGACGCAAAAATTGCGCGCCAGCAGGACTTCGACGCCAACGCGCGCCTCGGCTTCCTCGTTCACGAGCTGCGCAATTCCCTGGGGACGGCCACGCTTGCCATCCACGCCCTCGAGCTCGGCAGCATGCCGGTGGGAGGGGCCACCGGAGCCGTGCTGAAACGCAGCCTGTCGGCAATGGGCACCCTGATCAGCCGAGCGCTCGCCGAGGTGCGCAGCGGCACGGCCGAACAGCGGCAGACATTTTCCGTCGCCTCATTCATCAAGGACGCTGAAACCGCGGCCCAGCTCGTGGCGAGCGCCGCGGGCTGTCCCTTCGAGGTGGCCCCGGTCGAAGCCTTGCTGGGCGTGCGTGGAAATCGCGAGCTGCTGCTCGCCGCCTTGGCGAATCTCCTGCAAAACGCGTTCAAGTTCACTCGCCCTCGCACAGCGGTCGTCTTGAAGGCCTACGTGCTCGACGAGCACGTGATGATCGAAGTCGAAGATCGCTGTGGCGGGCTGCCATCGGGAAGCGCCGCCACGATGTTCGCCCCCTTCAATCAGCACAGCCATGACAAATCCGGTCTGGGCCTGGGGCTCTCCATCGCGCGCCAAAGCGTCGAGGCCGACCTTGGCACGTTGACGGTTCGAGACGTGCCGGGCACGGGCTGTGTTTTCACCATTCGCCTGCAACGCCACGCCCTTTGATGGCAAGCGCCCGACTTTCCCCTGCCTCCACGAAGGCCAAGTCACTCGCGCTCGAAGGCAGGCATGCGGCGCAGCGGGCGCCGGGCCGCTGAGACGGCTCAGACCATCGAGCGATTGCGCCCGCTTTCCTTGGCCCTGTAGAGCGCGCGATCGGCGGCCTCGATCAGCTGCAGTTCCCATCCGTGCGCCTGCGCGCCCTGCAGCGTCGCGGCACCGACGCTGGAGGTGACGCGTCCGTGCGGGCTGGCGCGATGCGGGATGTTCAGCGCATGGATGCGCTCGATCAGCAGGTCGGCGACGTTGCGTGCGCCCTGCAGGTCGGTGTTGGGCAGGATGATCGCCAGTTCCTCGCCGCCGTACCGCGCCACCAGGTCGCCGGGGCGCCTGGCGCGATGCTGAAGCGCCTCGGAGACAGCCTTCAGGCACCGGTCGCCGGCCACATGGCCGTACGTGTCGTTGAAGCGCTTGAAGTAGTCCAGATCGAAGAGCAGCAGCGACAGGGCGGTCCCTTCCCTTGCCGCCCGTCGGGCCTCGACGCTCAGCGCCTCGTCGAAACTGCGGCGGTTGGCCAGGCCGGTGAGCTCGTCCCGGGTCGCCAGCACTTCCAGCCGGCGGTTGGCCTTCAGAAGGGCCTCGCGGGTGGACATCAGGGAAGCTTCCGCACTGACGCGTCGCTGGATGTTGATGATCAGACGCCGGCCAACCGCCGCCACGGCCGCCAGCAAGGCACCCACCACGGCCAGCGTCAGCAGTGCCTGGTGCCGCCAGGCCAGCAGCGCCTCGTCCCTGCCGAGCGCCACCGTGGTCACCACCGGGTAGCGGTCGCTCTTGCGAAAAGCATAGAGCCGCTGCGTGCCGTCCAGCTCGGAGCGAAAGGACGCCGTGCCCGCCGTGCCGGTGTCGATGAAGTGGCGCAGGAAGTTGGGCGACCTGGAGAAGTCGCGGCCCATGTCCTGCTCGCGGTAGGGGTAGCGCACCAGCAACTGCCCGCCGGTGGTGGCCAGGCTGATGGCGCCGCTGCTGCCGAGGTCGATCGCTCCGAACGGGCGCAGGAAGTTCTCGATGCCCAGCGTCACGACGACCACGCCGGTGAACTTGCCGTCGCCGTCCTCCAGGCGCCGGCTGACCGTGATCACCCATTCACCGGTGGCGCGGCTGCGGATCGGCGAGCCGATGAAGATGTCGCGCGACGGGTTGCTGCGGTGGTGGGTGAAGTAGGCACGCTCGAGGCTGTCGGTTCCCGTCAGCAGGCCCACCCTGGATTGCATCACCCAGTCGCCTTGGGCGTCGAGGATGGACAGGCCGTTCAGCTGGTCCAGCAACTGCTCCTGGCGGCCGACCAGCAATTGCATGCGCCGCAGGTTCTCGGGCCCGCGGCCCTCGGTTTCCAGCCGTTCGACCACGCCCAGCAGCAGCATGGCGCTCTGGGCAAAGATGCCCTCGGCATAGATGTTCAATGCCTGCGCCAGGTTGAGGTTGTTGGTGTCGATTTCGCTCAGCGTGCGCTTGCGCGTTTCCCACACCTGCCACACGGTGGCCGACAGCACCGAGGTCAGGACAGCCAGCAGCAGAAACCTGGCAAGGCGAACATCGCGCTTCATGGGCGCAATCCCTCGGACGAACTTGTTCTCATGACTTCCTGCCGTCGCCCGTGGCGGGCAGCGTCCGGCTCGCGCTGCGCCTTGCCGGGCAAATGAACTCCGGACTCTATCCGACCGGACAGCTTGAAAAATTTCATTCTTTTGTACTAAACAATTGCTTCTCCCTGTCGATATCCCAGAAAGCCTTGAAGCGCCACGCCGTTCGAACCCCCGCTTTTCAGCCCGCCTTTCTTTTTCATGGAGAACGCAATGAAGCAGTTCAAGGATTTCAGGATCGGCACCCGCATGGGGGCAGGGTTCGCAGCCGTCATCGTGCTGCTGATGGCCATGGTCGCGGTCGGCATCAGCCGCATTCGTGCCGTGGACCACAACACCGAGGTGATTGCGCACGACCGCTATGCCAAGGTGGCGCTGGCCCAGACCATCGAGAACGAGGTGAACAGGCAGGCCCGGGCCTTGCGCACGGCGCTGATCGCGCGGGATCCGGAGGCGGTGAAAGGCGAACTCGCCAAGATCGAGGAATCCGCGCCGCAGATCGCCGCGGCCACCGAGCGCCTGAAGCTCGTCATTCACACCGAAGCCGGCAAGGAAGCACTGCGTGCGCTGCTGGAGGCACGCAGCAATTTCCGCACGCATGAAGCGCGCCTGGTCGCGCATATCCAGGCGGGCCGGATCGACGAGGGACGCGACTACCTGGTCAAGGAGATGCTCGCGCCGCAAACAGCCTACCTGTCGGCCATCGAGGCGTTCTCCCGGACCCAGGTGCAAGGCATGGAGCAGTTCACCGCCGAGGCGGCCGACATCGCCCGTGGCGCCACGGTGCTGATGCTGGGCATCGGCGCATTGGCCTCGATGCTGGCGGGTGTGATCGCGGTGCTGTTGACCCGCTCGATCACGCGCCCGGTTGGCGAAGCGGTGCGGGTCGCCCAGACGGTGGCCGCGGGCGACCTGACTTCGCGCATCGACGTGCGCAGCGACGACCAGACCGGCCAGCTGATGCGCGCGCTCAAGACCATGAACGAGAGCTTGTCCCACGTGGTGGGCGGTGTGCGAAGCAGCACGGACACGATCGCCATGGCGTCCAGCCAGATCGCGGCGGGCAACCAGGACCTGTCGTCGCGCACGGAAGAGCAGGCCAGTTCGCTGGAACAGACGGCCGCGGCGATGGAAGAACTCACCGGCACGGTCAAACAGAATGCCGACAACGCGCGCCAGGCCAATCAGCTGGCGGTGCTGGCGTCCGAGGTGGCCGTCAGGGGCGGCTCGGTGGTCGGCCAGGTGGTGCAGACCATGGACTCGATCCATGCGTCGTCGCGCAAGGTGGCGAACATCATCGGCGTGATCGACGGCATTGCGTTCCAGACGAACATCCTGGCGCTGAACGCGGCGGTCGAGGCGGCGCGGGCGGGCGACCAGGGCCGGGGCTTCGCGGTGGTGGCGGCCGAGGTGCGCAACCTGGCGCAGCGCTCGGCGGCGGCGGCCAAGGAGATCAAGGGCCTGATCGACGAGTCCGTGCAGAAGGTGGGCGAGGGCAGCGAGCTGGTCGGCGAAGCCGGCCGGACGATGCAGGAGATCGTGGGCAGTGTGCGGCGCGTGACGGACATCATGGGCGAGATCTCGGCCGCCAGCCACGAGCAGACCACGGGCATCGAGCAGATCAGCCACGCCATCGGCCAGATGGATCAGGTGACGCAGCAGAACGCGGCGCTGGTGGAAGAAGCGGCCAATGCCGCCCGGTCGATGCAGGAGCAGGCCGCCAGCCTGGTGCAGTCGGTGAGCCTGTTCAGGCTTGCGGATGCGGGGCCAGCCATGGTCTAGTCGACGGGTTGCCCTGCGGGACGGGCCTTTGTTTTCAACCAGATGTGCAAGATGAACCGGACAGAAATACTGGCGACAACGATCGACATGGCGCGCGCGGGCCTGGGCTTCACGCCGGCCGACGCGCTCGACTGCATCGCGGCCATGATCGGCGAGGCGGACCCGCGGAGCGACCTCCACGACGCCGAGGTCGAGAAGTTGCTGCGCCTGGCCGCCTGCATATGGAAACTGAAGCACGGGATGCTCGCATCGGCCGTTGCTTCACCGGCGAAGTCGCCGCCAACCGGCGAATGAGCGCGTGCGTCGAGATCTACAGCGCCGCGACCTTCACGAACACCGGATTCGAATAGAACCACAGGTCGGCGTAGTTGCGCGCATTGATGGCATTGAAGCGCGCCACGTTGTCGGTGCCGGTGGTCTGCGCGTCGGGCAGCGGTTCGCCGGCGGCGGTTTCGTTGGGCACGTCGGTGCCCAGGTTGGTGCCCCGCAGGCGGAAGTACTGATTGCCGCCGGCCTTCACCGTGTAGGTGAGCGCGAAGTAGCCGTCGGCGTCCAGCTTCCAGTCGCTGCGCGTGAAGCGCTTGACCACCCGGGTCGACGGATTGGTGTCGCGGGCGTAGCCCGGCGTGCCCGGCGCTTCCAGGCCGGTGACGTCGCCGGCGATCAGGTCGATGTGGTCGACCACCGGCTTCACGTTGGCATACACGCCGCTGCCGAGCTGGTACTCGAAGTTGTTGCGCTCGGGGCTCTTGAAGCGGATGGTGATCTTCAAGTCTTCGCCCGCCTTGGCCGCCACGTCCGACCCCATCTCGCCCGCGCCCTTGGCGCTTTGCACCTTGAAGTCGAGCGCGTCGATCAGGCCGCCGTTCACCGCGAAGAGCTTGCCCGAGCGCATGGCCGCGAGCAGCGACTTCGGCTCCTTGATGTCGCCCCACAGGTGGTTCCTGGCGTACTCGCCGGGCGCGTAGCCGCTGCTGTTCACGCCGAGGGATGTGGTGAAGTGGTAGTCGGAGTCGGCCACGTTCCAGATATGGCGGCCTTCGGACAGCAGCGCGTCCCAGGTGCCGCCCAGCCTGGCCACCAGGTAGTCGACGCCGCCGTAGGTGCGCGAGGGCAGGTTGGCGGGGATGTAGGGGCTGACGTAGCCGCCGCGGTCGGGCTCCATCTGGTTGCCGACCATGCCTTCGAGCGAGAACACGATGTTCGGCGCCAGGTCGTTCATTTCGCGCAGCTGCGCGGCCGTGTACTTGCCCGGGTTGCGCGAGGGGTGGTTGATCTGCAGGTAGCTGCTCTCGGGGTAGTTCGCCTTGAGCCAGGCGATGGCCGCGAGCGTCTCGGCGTGGGTGGTGTAGGTGGTGCCGGCCTTCGGGCCCCAGGCGGTGACGTCGCCGGCCGGGAACAGGGCGGGGTCGCGGTTGGTGAACAGGTACTCGAACTGGCTGGCCGCCTTCAGCGCGGCCGCCGACATGGGCGCGTCGGTCAGGATGCCCACGTTGCCGTGGTCGTGCGCGGGCATGTCCCACTCGAAGGACGTGAAGATCGTCTTGTCGGCGTACTTGCCCCCGGCCTGCAGTGCCTTGATGCGCGGCACCTGGTAGGTGGCCATGCCCTGCGAAAACGGAATCGGCGCGGGCAGCAGCACGCCGTTGTTGTCGTACTTGGAGGTTCGCAGGTGGTCGGACAGCGCGATCCAGTCGAGGCCGAACTGGTCGAAGGCCTTGGCCAGCACCTGGTCGAGCGTGGAGATCTGCTGCGTGTCGTCCGACTGCATGGTGTGGACGTGCAGGTCGCCCACCGTCCAGCGGCCGGGTGGGGTCGCAGGGGTGGGGTCGACCGGCGGTGCGGGCGTGGCGGGTGCCGCGGCGGTGGGCGTGGCTGGCGTCAAGGGGATGAAGGCGGCGCCGTTGGAGCTGCCACCGCCGCAGCCGGCCAGCAGCAGCGTGCCGAAGGCCAGGGTGGAAAAGAGCGTGCGGCGAAACGGCAGGGCGGCAGGGAGGGAGAGAGCGCTTGAAAGATGAGACATGGAGTTTGAAAACGATGACACGTGCGTGAAATGCACGCGTCCAGCGAAGCCGCCGAGTCTGGATTTGCGTCGTGACGCCCAGATGAAAGCGAAACGAAAGTCAGCTGCCGGGGCCTTCTATATTTGGTCGCCAAAGGCCCGAAACGAGCCGTGTGCCGGTGCGCTCTCTATAAACTGTGGCTCCTCCATGAATTCCAGCGCGCCCACTCCTTCTCTTCCTGCTTCCGTCGACGGCGGCGTGCTGTCCCGCATGGTGCGCACCGATCAACTCGTGGCGGTGCGCCGCAGCGTGCTGTCGGCCATTCCGATCAACGTGGTGCTCAGCTTCACCGCGACGCTGGTGGCCCTCAATTCGAACCGCGCCTTCGAGGGGTTGAGCTGGCTGCTGCTGGCGCTCGTGGCAAACGGCGTGCGCAGCTACATCTGCCGCTGGGCTTTCGCGCCCTCGCCGGGCGTGGTGGTCGAGAACGGCGTCGCGGTCTCGGCAACCGGCCGCCCGGTCGAGTGGCACCTGCGGCTGGCGGCGGTCATGGCCGCGGTGTCGGGCCTCGTCTGGGCGCTCATTCCGTTGCTGTGCAGCGGCTACTCGTCGCCGCAGGCCGTGTTCTATCTGACCGTGGTGTGCGGCATCAGCGCGGGCGCGGTCACCTACGGCAGCGCCTACGCGCTCGTGCCCATCAGCTTCATCACGCCCGCGCTGTTGTCGGTGGTGGGTTGCCTGGCCTATGCGGGCGGCTTCGACAACCTGGCCCTGGCCGCCATGGTGATGCTGTACCTCGCTGCGCTGGCGCGCGGCGCGCTGCAGAGCGAGAAGGCGTTCCGCGAAGGCAGCCGCCTGAGGAACGAAGCGACCGTCCTGGCCGCGCAATTGCGCCAGGTGCATGCGCTGTCGCTCGACGCCACGCAGCAGTTGGCCTTCCGCGCCTCGCATGACACGCTCACCGGGCTGCTCAACCGCGAAGGTTTCACCGAGGCCGCCACGCTGCACATCGCCGCGCCGGACGGCCGCCAGCACGGCCTGCTGCTGCTCGACCTGGACGGCTTCAAGGCGGTGAACGATGCCTTCGGCCACAAGGCCGGCGACCGCGTGCTGCAGGACGTGGCCGGCTGGCTGCGGCGCGAAACCGCCGACATGGAGGCCATCCTCGGGCGTTGGGGCGGTGACGAGTTCGCGGTGCTCTACACGCTGAAGGGGGAGCGGGAGACGCCCACGGCCATCGCCCAGGCGCTCATTCGCTCGATTTCTTTCGCCACGGCGCACTACGGCGGCCACCTGGGCGTGAGCATCGGCATTGCGGTGACGGACGATGCCGACATCGCCGACATGATCAGTTTTGCCGACGAGGCGCTGTACGAAGCCAAGCGCACCGGGCGCAACCGCTTCCAGGTGTTCGACACGGCGCTCAACCAGCGGCTGGCCACGCGGCGGGACGTCGAGCGCGACCTGCTGCACGCCATCGAGGCGCGCGCCATCGGCGTGTGGTACCAGCCGATCATGAGCAGCGACGTCCGCGAAGTGCACAGCCTGGAAGCGCTGATGCGCTGGCATCACCCGCGCCATGGCCAGATCGCGCCCGAGGAAGTCATCTTCGCGGCCGCCAACACCGGCCTGGCCGAGCCGCTGCTGCGCCACCTGGTGGACGAGGTGTGCCGCGGCATGCGCCAGCTGGAGGCCGGGGCCTCCAGCCTGGCCGGCGTGCCGATTGCCATCAACGTGTCGCCGCGCGAAATGGCGCAGCTGGCGGTGGACGACATCGTGCTGGGCCTGCTGAAGTCGCGCGGCATCGCGCCGCGCCGGCTGCAGATCGAGATCACCGAGGAAGTGGCGCTCGACACGCACGCCACGCGCAGCCGGCTCAGCGCGCTGTCGGCCGCGGGCGTGGCCATCGTGGTGGACGACTTCGGCGTGGGCTATTCGTCGCTGGCGTCGCTGCGCAGCGAGTACGTGCGCCAGGTCAAGATCGACCGCAGCTTCATCCTGGGGCTGTCGTCGTCGCCGGGCAACGTGGTGCTGGTCGATGCCATCGTGCAGCTCGGCCGGTCGCTGAACATCCAGGTCGTGGCCGAGGGTGTGGAAACGCAGGACGAGCTCGATGCCCTGCGCGCCCTGGGCTGCAAGCTGGTGCAGGGCTACCACCTGGCGCGCCCGGCCCCGCTGGTCGATGTGATGGCGTGGGACGCCGCGCGGGCGCCGCTGGTGTCCGCCGGCGCCAGCGCAGACGCGGCCTGAGCCTGGCGCCGACCTGCACGCAGGTCAGGCCCAGGCCAGGCGCGGCGATCAGGCCAGCAGGTCGCTCAGCGTGCGCGCAATCACCTGGGTCGCGCGTCGCAGGTCTTCGAGCACCACGCGCTCGTCGCTGCGCTTGGCGTGCGACTCGAGCACGGTGCGCGGCCCGGCACCGTAGATCACGCCCGGAATGCCGGCTTCGCCGTACAGGCGCACGTCGGTGTACAGCGGCGTGCCCATGGCCTTGATGGGCTCGCCGAACACGTCCTGGCCGTGCTTTTGAATGGCGTCGACCAGCGGCTTGTTGCCGGCCAGCGGCTTCATCGAGTTGGCCAGCAGCAGGCGCTTGATGTCCACCGTGATGCCCGCGCTTTCGGCCGCGGCATCGGCAATCACCTGGCGGATGTTCGCTTCGACCTCGACCGGGTTTTCTTCCGGGATCATGCGGCGGTCCAGCTTGAACACCACCTTGCCCGGAACCACGTTGGTGTTGGTGCCACCTTCGATGCGGCCCACGTTCAGGTACGGGTGCGTGATGCCCTCGACCTTCGACGTCACCTGCTGGTAGAGCGTGTTCTGCGCGTAGAGCGCATTCAGGATCTTCACCGCGCCCTGCAGCGCGTCGATGCCGGTGGTGGGAATGGCGGCGTGCGCCATCTTGCCGTGCACCGTCACCTCCATCTGCAGGCAGCCGTTGTGCGCGGTGACCACTTCGTAGCTGAAGCCGGCCGCGATCATCAGGTCGGGCCTGGTCAGCCCGTTCTTCAGCAGCCAGCCCGGGCCCAGGATGCCGCCGAACTCTTCGTCGTACGTGAAGTGCAGCTCGACACTGCCCTTGGTCGGCTTGGCCACGGCCTCGAGGGCGCGCAACGCGAAGGTGAAGCTCGCGAAGTCGCTCTTGCTCACCGCGGTGGCGCGGCCGTACAGGCTGCCGTCGGCGATTTCGCCGCCGTAGGGGTCGTGCGTCCAGCCTTCGCCCGGGGGTACCACGTCGCCGTGGGCGTTGAGCGCCACGGTGATGCCGCCGCTGCCGTACTTGCGGCGCACGATCAGGTTGGTGATCGACTCCAGGCCGTAGTCCTTCACGTCCTGCGCGGGCACGGCGTGCTTCTCGGCGTCGAGGCCGAAGTCTTTCAGCAGCTCGGCGGTGCGCTCGGCATGCGGAGCGTTGTTGCCGGGCGGGGTGTCGGTGGGCACGCGCACCAGCTGCTGCAGAAATTGCACTTCCTCGTCGAAGTGGGCGTCGATCCAGGCGTCGAGCTTGGTGTAGTCGGTCATGGTTGTTCTTCTGTCGGTCAATCGTTCAGTGGGCGTGTTCGGCGGCGAGGTTGTCGAGCAGGAGCTGGAAGGCCTGCACCGCCAATTGGATGTCGTCGTTGGTGCTCGATTCGAGCGGGTTGTGGCTGATGCCCGAGTTGATGCCGCGCACGAACAGCATGGCCTGGGGCATCACTTCGTGCAGCTTCATGGCGTCGTGGCCGGCGCCGCTGGGCATGCGGAACAGCGGAATGCCCAGCGCGTCGACGGCCTTTTCCCAGCGCTGCTGCCAGGCGGGCGCGCTCGGCGCAGCGGCGGCGCGCATGGTCTCCTCGAGCTCGTGGCGCACGCCGCGGCGCTCGCAGATGTCCTTCAGCGCGTTGACCACGTCGGTGGCCAGCGCGTCGCGCTGCGCGTTGTTGGGCGCGCGCAGGTCCAGGCTGAACTTGCAGCGGCCCGGCACCACGTTGATGGAGCCGCTGGGCACTTCGAGCATGCCGACGGTGCCGACCGAGTCGCCGTCCTTGGCTGCGCGCTGCTCGGTGTACAGAATGAGTTCGGCCACGGCGGCGGCCGCGTCGCGGCGGCGGTCCATGGGCGTGGTGCCGGCGTGGCTGGCCATGCCGATGACCTCGCCCACGTAGCGCACGCTGCCGTTGATGGAGGTGACGATGCCCAGCGGCAGGTCGAGCTCGGTGAGCACCGGGCCCTGCTCGATGTGCACCTCGACGAAGCCGAGGTAGCGCGACGGGTCGCGCTGGATCTTCGGAATGTCTTCTTCCTTCAGGCCCGCATGCTGCATGGCCTCGCGCATGGTGACGCCGTCGGCGTCCTTCTGCTCGAGCCAGCGTGCGTCGAAGTGGCCGATGAGCGCGCCCGAGCCCAGGAAGGTGGCCTTGTAGCGCTGGCCTTCTTCTTCTGCGAAGCCCACCACCTCGAAGGCGAAGGGCAGGCGCCGGCCCTGGCGCGCTAGTTCGCGCACGCAGGCCATCGGCACGAAGATGCCCAGGCGCCCGTCGTACTTGCCGCCGTTGCGCACGGTGTCGTAGTGCGAGCCGGTGAGCAGCGTGCGCGCGCCCGGTTGCGTGGCCTCGTAGCGGCCGACCACGTTGCCGACCGCGTCGATGTGCACCGAGTCGAAGCCGCACTCGCGCATCAGCGCGCTGATCTGCGCGGCGCAGGCGCGGTGCGCGTCCGTCAGGTACGTGACGGTGAGCTGGCCCTTCTCGGCATAGCCCGGGTCGGTGTGCACCGAGAGCTGTTCCTGCCAGTCCCACACGTCGTTGCCCAGCGTGAGGTCGGCGCCGAACTTGTCGTCCAGGCGAATCTCGGCAATGCGATGGATGTTGCGCAGCGCCTCGCCCAGCTCGAAGGCCGGGTGGTGATGCAGCCGCCGCGCGAAGGTGTCGATGATCTCGCGCTTGGCCAGGCCCGTGCCGCGCGGGCCGCGCACCGCCAGGATGAACGGAAAACCGAACTTCGCGTTGTAGTCGGCGTTGAGCTGCTGGATCTGCGCGAACTCCTCGGGCGTGCAGTCGGTCAGGCCGGCCTTGCTTTGTTCGTTGGTCGACTCGGCCGTGAGCGTCTTGCTGACCATGGCCTTGCCGGCGAGCTCGGGGTGGGCGCGGATCAGGCCGATCTGCTCTTCGTTGGACGCCGCCGCCAATGCCCGCACCATCGCATGCTTGAGGTGCACGAGCGAGCGGAAGGGCCGCGCGGCCAGCGCGCGCTGGGCGATCCACGGCGAATGCTCGTAGATGCCGTCGAGCAGCGCGACGGCCGCGGCGGGCACGGCGGCGTTGAGTTGGGCAATGGTGAGAGGGGTCAGGCTCATGATGCGGCTCCGGCTTCGAAGGGGTGCGCCTGCTTCCAGTGGCGCGCGATGTCCAGGCGCCGGCAGACCCACACACGGTCGTGCTGCGCGATGTGATCGAGAAAGCGCTGCAGCGCGGTGATGCGCCCGGGCCGTCCGAGCAGGCGGCAGTGCATGCCGATGCTCATCATCTTCGGGCTGTCGTCACCGTTCGCATCGCCTTCGGCGTAGAGCGCGTCGAAGGTGTCCTTCATGTACTGGAAGAACGGGTCGGCGTGCGAGTAGCCCTGCGGCAGCGCGAAGCGCATGTCGTTCACGTCGAGCGTGTAGGGCACGATGAGCTGCGGCACCACCGTGCCGTCGGTCTTGCGCACCTTCATCCAGAAGGGCAGGTCGTCGCCGTAGTAGTCGCTGTCGTATTCGAAGCCGCCGTAGTCGGCCACGAGGCGGCGCGTGCGCGGGCTGTCGCGCCCGGTATACCAGCCCAGGGCGCGCTCGCCCGTGAGCTGCTCGATGGCTTCCATGCCCAGGCGCATGTGCTCGCGCTCGGTGGCTTCGTCCAGGTTCTGGTAGTGGATCCAGCGCCAGCCGTGGCAGGCGATCTCGTGGCCCAGCTCCTTGAACGCGGCGGTCAGCTCGGGGTAGCGCTGCAGCGCCATGCCCACGCCGAACACGGTGAGCGGCAGGCCGCGCTTTTCGAACTCGCGCAGGATGCGCCACACGCCGGCGCGCGAGCCGTACTCGTAGATGCCTTCCATGCTGATGTGCCGGTCGGGGTAGCTGGCCGGGTTGAACATCTCGGAGAGAAACTGCTCGGAGCCCGCGTCGCCATGCAGCGTGGCGTTTTCGCCGCCTTCCTCGTAGTTCAGCACGAACTGCACCGCAATGCGCGCGCCGCCCGGCCACTGCGCATGGGGCGGGTTGCGGCCGTAGCCGACGAGGTCGCGGGGGTAGGGCAGGGTGGTGTCGTAGGCAGTCATGGGGTCGTTGCGGGTCAGGCCAGCGCGAGCGAGATGTCGTTGGTGGGAACCTTGCGGTCGAACGTGAGGTTGGCCTCGACGTGTTCCAGGTGTTCGGTCATGAGGCGCACCGCGCGCTCTTCGTCGCGGGCGGCCAGCGCCTTCACGATGTCGGCGTGCTCGTCGTTGGAGTGCTCGGCCGCGCTGGTGCTCTGGTACATCAGCGTGATGAGGGCGCAGCGCGAAATGAGCTCGCCCAAGATCTGCGCCAGCACCGTGTTGCCCATGAGCTCGGCCATGCGCACGTGAAAGTCGCCGAGCAGCTCGGTGCGGCCCGAGATGTCCTCGCCCGACACGGCGGATTTTTCGAGCGCCACGTGTTCCTTCAGCGCCTTGATCTTGGCCGGCGTGACGGTGCGCACGAACTCGCGTGTCATCTCGGCCTCGAGCATGCGGCGCACCTTGAACACCTGCTTGGCCTCGTCGACCGCGGGCGCCGCCACGAAGGCGCCGCGCGCGGGCTCCAGGCGAATGAGCTTGTTCTGCGACAGCTGGAACAGGGCTTGGCGCACCAGCGTGCGCGACACACCGAAGTGGTCGGCCAGCTTCTGCTCGGCCAGCTTGGTGCCGGGCTGAAGCCGGTGCTCGACGATGGCCTTGGTCAGCGCGTCGACGATCGAACGTGTGGTGGAGGACTCCATGTTTTTCATGATAGACCCAAAGGCGGGAACTGTATACACTTTTGTCCACCGGAATATCCCGCATCCACCGAACAGACTTTCGTACTTTCAAGGAGCGCCTCATGGGCCTGAGCACCCACGTACTGGACACGATGCACGGCGGCCCCGCCGCGGGCATGGAGGTGGCGCTGTACACCACCGACGGCGACGCCGCGACGCTGGTGAAGCGCTTCACGCTGAATGCGGACGGCCGCAGCGACGGGCCGCTGTATGACAACCACTCGCTGAAGGCCGGCACCTACCGCCTGGTGTTCGACGTGGCGAGCTACTTCAAGGCCCGCAACGTGACGCTGCCGGAGCCGAACTTCCTGAACAAGGTGTCGCTGGACTTCGGCGTGGCGCACACCGACCAGCACTACCATGTGCCCTTGCTGGTCAGCCCGTGGAGCTACTCCACCTACCGGGGCTCCTGAGGTCAGTCGCCTTGCTGCTGCCCTTCGGTCAGGGTGTCGAGCTGGAAGCGTCCGCTCTTGTCCCACAGCCAGGTGTCGGTCCACGTGACCGCGCCGAGGCGGGTGGCGGCGGGGAAGGGCGCGGCCTGCAGCACGGCGCGCTCGATTTCGGCAATGACCTCGGGCGCATGCTGCGGCGCGCGCAGCCAGTGCATCGACACCACCTTGCCGCCCGCGTCCAGGTTCACCTGCAATGTGCCGACCGCATAAAGAATGGGCGGCAGCTGGCCGCCGTAGATGCGCGAGCGGTTGATGTCGTAGATGTGGCGTGCCGCATCGCGGCGGTACTCGCGCGCGGTGGCGGCGCTCGAAGCGCGCGGCACGCGGCCGGAGGCGGCTGCGCCCGGCGCGGACGCACTGCTCAGCTGGCCGGGAACGGCCCCCGGGCCGGTGCTGCCGCAGCCGGCGAGCCACAACGCGGAAAGAACGGAAGCAGCAAGTGCAAGGCGGCGGGGGGTAAGCTGGCGATTCATCGCCGGGTTTATACCGTGAGTCTTCATGGCCCGGGCAACCGAAGGTATCGCTCATGAGTGGCGCAGTCGACCAGTTGCTCGCGCGTCTTCGCCATGAAGACGCGGTGCTGGTGCGCGTCGAGTCAACCCAGGGCTCGGCGCCGCGCGAGGCCGGGACCTGGATGGCGGTGTGGGCCGACGGCCTCACGGCCACCATCGGTGGCGGGCAGCTCGAGTTCCAGGCCACGAAGGAAGCGCGCGACCTGCTGGCCGGCACGCGCGCACCGTTCGACGGCATCCAGCGCTACCCCCTCGGCCCGAGTCTGGGGCAGTGCTGCGGCGGCGTGATGTTCCTTTCTTACCAGCGCATCACCGCATCCGATGCGCCGGCGCTGCAGCGCGAGCTGGTCGCGCAGCTCCGGCCCGTGGCGCTGTTCGGCGGCGGCCACGTGGGTGCCGCGCTGGCGCGCCTGCTGGCCGCGCTGCCGTTCGCGGTGCGCTGGATCGACAGCCGCGACGGCGTGTTCCCCGACGAACTCCCCGCGCAGATCGACACCGAGCATTCGGAGCCCGTGCAGGACGCCGTCGCCGCGCTGGCACCGGGCAGCCGCGTGCTGATCATGAGCTTCAGCCATGCCGAAGACCTCGACATCGTCATCGCCTGCCTGAAGCGCCTGCGCGAGCGCAACGACCTGCCGTACATCGGCCTGATCGGCAGCAAGACGAAGTGGGCCACCTTCAGCCACCGGCTCGAGGCGCGTGGGTTCACGGCCGAAGAGCTCGCCCGCGTCACCTGCCCGATCGGCGTGCCCGGGATCACCGGCAAGGAGCCCGAGGTGATCGCCGTGGCGGTGGCGGCACAGTTGTTGCAATCGCTCGGTTGAACAGGGTTTCCCCGGCGGATACGCTCAAAAAAACCACTCCGTCCCTTGCCAAAACTGTATACACTTTCGGTCCACAACAAGCCGCAGCGGAGCGAGGCCCATTTCATGGAGCCTGCGTTCGCGGCACTTTCTCTGCTTACAGTGCCCGCGGTGGTGAGCAGGCTGAAACCCCTTCCCGGCGCCCCCACGCGCCGGCTGGGTTGAGAGAGAGCACATGGAAAGCTACTACCTCGACTGGGCGAACCTGCTGCTGCGCTGGGTCCACGTCATCACCGCCATCGCATGGATCGGCGCCTCCTTCTACTTCGTGATGCTGGACAACAGCCTCGAGAAGCCGCAGGACCCCGAATCGCTCGACAAGGGCGTGGGCGGCGAGCAATGGGCCGTGCACGGCGGCGGCTTCTACAACATGCAGAAGTACGCGCTGGCGCCCAAGAAGCTGCCGGACCACCTGCACTGGTCGTACTGGGAAAGCTACAGCACCTGGATCACCGGGTTCTCGCTGTTCACCATGTCGTACCTGTGGAACGCGAGCACCTACCTGATCGACAAGTCCAAGATGGACTGGCAACCCGGCGCCGCCATTGCCGTGGCGCTGGCCTTCTTCGTGGTGTTCTGGATGGTGTACGACGGCATCTGCCAGGTGTTCGGGCGCCGCAAGAACGGCGACACCATCGTCGGCGTGCTGATCGCCCTGTTCATCGTCTTCGCGACCTGGCTGGCCTGCCAGTGGTTCGCGGGCCGCGCGGCCTTCCTGCTGGTGGGCGCCATGATGGCCACCACCATGAGCGGCAACGTGTTCTTCTGGATCATTCCCGGCCAGCGCAAGAACGTACAGGCGCTGCGCGAAGGCCGCCCGGTCGACCCGGTGCACGGCCAGCGCGGCAAGCAACGCAGCGTGCACAACACCTACTTCACGCTGCCGGTGCTGTTCGCGATGCTGAGCAACCATTACAGCTTCACCTACACGCACAAGTACAACTGGATCGTGCTGCTGCTGATCATGCTCGGCGGTGCGGCCATTCGCCAGTTCTTCGTGGTGCGCCACCGCTTCAAGCTGGGCAATGCCGGCAACCCGCTGCCTTATGCGCTGGTCGGCATCGTGGTGCTGGGCCTGACCATCGTGTGGATGAAGCCCGAGCCCGTGGCGGCGCCGGTGGCATCTGCCGCGGCACCCGCGGTGCCGTTCTCGCAGGTGCAGAAGGTGCTCGAGCAGCGCTGCTTCATGTGCCACGGCCCGGCCGTGCAGATGAAGAACGTGCGCGTCGATTCGCCCGAGCAGGTGGCCGCGCATGCGCAGGCGATCTACCAGCAGGTGGTGGTCACCAAGATCATGCCGATGAACAACGCCACGGGCATCACCGACGAAGAGCGCGCGCTCATCAGCCGCTGGTTCCAGGCCGGCGCAAAGACCAACTAGACACGACACAAGCAGACCGGCGGGGGCGGGTCACGGTCCGCAGCACAATCGTCGGACTGGAGACAAAGCAGATGACCGCACCGACACCATCCTTCGGCACCGCCCCCGATCCGCGCGAAGCCCCGCGCGCTTTTCTCGAACATCTCTACCGCGTGGCGGTGGACCGCGCGCTGCCGCTGTCCACCCTGGGCGCCCACCTGCCGCCGCCGCCGGACCCGCGCAAAGGCCGCACGCTGGTGCTGGGCGCGGGCAAGGCGGGCGGTTCGATGGTGCAGGCGCTCGAAGCGCTGTGGCCGGCCGATGCGCCGCTGTCGGGGCTCGTCGTCACGCGCTACGAACACATTCCGCCGCGCCCAGAAGGGGTGCCGCAGCGCATCGAGATCGTCGAGGCCGCGCACCCGGTGCCAGACGCGGCGGGGCAGCAGGCCGCCGAACGCATGCTGGCGCTCACGCAGGGCCTGACGGCCGACGACCTCGTGCTGTGCCTGATTTCGGGCGGCGGCTCGTCGCTGCTGGTGCTGCCGGCCGAAGGCCTGACGCTGGCCGACAAGCAGCGCATCAACAAGCAGCTGCTCGACAGCGGCGCCGGCATCGGCGAGATGAACTGCGTGCGCAAGCACCTGTCGCGCATCAAGGGCGGCCGGCTGGCCGCGGCCTGCGCGCCGGCGCGCGTGGTGACGCTGACCATCAGCGACGTGCCGGGCGACGACGCCGCTGTCATCGCCAGCGGCCCGACGGTGCCCGACGCCACCACCTGCGCCGATGCGCTCGCCATTCTCGACCGCTACGCCATCGAGGTGCCCGCGCCGGTGCGCGCCCGACTGGCAAGCGGCGAACTCGAAACGCCCAAGCCGGGCGACGCGGTGTTCGAAGGCCATCAAACGCACATGATCGCCACGCCCCGGCAGTCGCTGGAAGCGGCCGCAAAGGCCGCGCGCGAAGCCGGTGTCGAGGCGCACATCCTCAGCGACGAGATCGAAGGCGAGTCGCGCGAAGTCGGCAAGGTGCATGCCGCGCTGGCGCGCGCCGTGGCGCACCGCGGCGCGCCCTTCGCGCGCCCCTGCGTGATTCTTTCGGGCGGCGAGACCACGGTCACCATTCGTCCGCGCGAGCCCGGCCAGGCCAAGGGCCGGGGTGGGCGGGCCGGCGAGTTCTGCATGGGGCTGGCGGGGGCCCTCATGGGCGAGCCGCAGGTGTGGGCATTGGCGGCAGACACCGACGGCATCGACGGCGTGGAAGACAACGCCGGCGCCTTCGTCACGCCCGACACGCTGGTACGCGCCACCGCGGCGGGCCGCAAGCTGTCGGACCACCTCGACCGCAATGACGCGTACGGCTATTTCGACGCCGTGGGCGACCTTTTCGTGACCGGGCCGACGCACACCAACGTCAACGACTTCCGCGCGTTGCTGATCCTGTAGGCGACAGGGGGGCTTGGCCCCTGCCGGGCGGGCGTCGTGAACTCGGGTTAATCTATGCACCCGGCGGCCCCGGGGCCGTCTTTGCCGCCGTTGTCGCCAGCGCGCCCTGCCGGGTGCCGCACCGCAGACCCAGATTCCCCTTTTTTCATCCCCCAGTCCTCGAAGGAAAAATTCGCATGACCGCCTCCTACTCCGACACCCGCCTGCTGATCGACAACGAGTGGGTCGACTCCACCGGGGGCAAGACGCTGGACGTCGTGAACCCCGCCACCGGCAAGGTCATCGGCAAGGTGGCGCATGCCAGCATCGCCGACCTCGACCGTGCCCTGGCCGCCGCACAGCGCGGCTTCGACAAGTGGCGCAACACCCCCGCCAACGAGCGCGCCGCCGTCATGCGCCGCGCCGCTGGCCTGATCCGCGAACGCGCCGGCGACATTGCCAAGCTGCTGACGCAAGAGCAAGGCAAGCCGCTGGCCGAAGCCAAGGGCGAAACCCTGGCTGCCGCCGACATCATCGAATGGTTCGCCGACGAAGGCCGCCGCGTCTACGGCCGCATCGTGCCCTCGCGCAACCTGGCCGCGCAGCAACTCGTGCTGAAGGAGCCGCTGGGCCCCGTCGCCGCGTTCACGCCGTGGAACTTCCCGATCAACCAGATCGTGCGCAAGCTCGGCGCCGCACTGGCCACCGGCTGCTCGTTCCTTGTGAAGGCGCCCGAGGAAACCCCGGCTTCGCCCGCCGCGCTGCTGCAGGCCTTCGTCGACGCCGGCATCCCGCCCGGCACCGTGGGCCTGGTGTTCGGCAACCCGGCTGAAATCTCGAACTACCTGATCGCCCACCCGATCATCCGCAAGGTCACCTTCACCGGCTCGACCCCGGTCGGCAAGCAACTGGCCGCACTGGCCGGCTCCCACATGAAGCGCGTGACGATGGAACTGGGCGGCCACGCACCGGTGATCGTGGCCGAGGACGCCGACGTGGCGCTGGCCGTCAAGGCCGCCGGCGCCGCCAAGTTCCGCAACGCGGGCCAGGTCTGCATCTCGCCGACCCGCTTCCTGGTACACAACAGCCTGCGCGAGGAATTCGCTCGCACGCTGGTGAAGTACACCGAAGGCCTGAAGCTCGGCGACGGCCTGGCCGAAGGCACGACCATCGGCCCGCTGGCCAACGCCCGCCGCCTGACGGCCATGGCCCATGTGCTGGACGACGCGCGCAAGAAGGGCGCCACCGTGGTGGCCGGCGGCGAACGCATTGGCGATACCGGCAACTTCTTCGCCCCCACCGTGCTGACCGACGTGCCGCTGGACGCCGACGTTTTCAACAACGAACCCTTCGGCCCCATCGCCGCCATTCGCGGTTTCGACACCCTCGAAGAAGCGATTGCCGAAGCCAACCGCCTGCCGTTCGGCCTGGCCGGCTACGCCTTCACCAAGTCGATCAAGAACGCGCACCTGCTGAGCCAGAAGCTCGAGCTGGGCATGCTGTGGATCAACCAGCCCGCCACGCCTTCGCCGGAAATGCCTTTCGGCGGCGTGAAGGATTCGGGCTACGGCTCGGAAGGCGGCCCGGAAGCGCTCGAGGCGTACCTGAACACCAAGGCCGTGTCGATCATGGGTGTCTGAACCGGCTCACGCTGGGTTCGGGTTCACTCACTCCTCGGCGGTGGCATTCCAGAACGCCTGCTGCACGCCGTCGAGGCTTTCGAGATCTTCAATGACACGGTCGAGCTCCGCGGGCTCGACCGCTGTCGCATAGAGCGTCGCACCGATCTCGGTGTCGGCCGGCCCGAACGGGTGCTGGTCGACATCGCGCACCGGGTAGTTCGCGGCCTCCAGCAACAGCAGCAACTGGTCCATCACCTCGGGCCGGGCCGCGCGTGAACAGATCACGCGCACCACGTACGTGGCTTCGCTCGCTTCCTCGCTGATCGGCTGGCGGTTGATGCGGTTCACCACGGGCCGCAGCAGCGTGTTGCTGGCCAGCACGAACAGCGCCGCAATCAATGCTTCGCCGAGCAGGTCCGCGCCCGCGCAGGCGCCCACCGCCGCCGACCCCCACAGCGTGGCCGCCGTGTTCAGCCCCGTGACGTTGGCGCCTTCCTTCATGATCGCGCCCGCGCCCAGGAAGCCGATGCCCGACACCACGTAGGCCACCACGCGCACCGCGCCGCCGCTGCCGTCGAGCCGGTTGGCCATGTCGACGAACACCGCGGCGCCCACGGCCACCAGGGTGTTGGTGCGCAGGCCCGCGGTGCGCTGGCGGACCTGGCGCTCCAGGCCGATCAGCGAGCCGAGGATGAAGGCGGCAGACACGCTCACGAAGGTGTCCAGCAGCGAGAGCAGGTTGATGTTCTGGATGGCTTGCATCGATGGCTTCCTTGCTTGTTCTTGTGTCTTCGATGTGCGACGGCGGTCGGCCGTCGGCGGTTCGTCCGGTATCGGGTGCCCGTCAGTTTGCGAGGCTTGGGTGTCATGTGCGTGTCACAGGACCGCCCTGAACAAAGAGCGTCACATCGTCACTGCCACCCGTACCGCCGCGCATACCACCCCTTCACAGCCTGGGTCAGCAGCGCATAGCCAACGAGCATGGCGATCAACCAGGGGAAGTACATCAGCGGCAGCGCCTCCAGCTTGAAATAGTGCGCCAGCGGCCCCATCGGCAGCCAGATGCCCACGGCCGCAATGGCCCCGCCCATGATCAGCAGCGGCCATGCCGCGCGGCTTTGCAGGAACGGGATCTTGCGCGTGCGGATCAGGTGCACGACGAGCGTTTGCGACAGCAGTCCCTCGACGAACCAGCCCGACTGGAACAGCGTCTGGTGGCCGACCGTGTTGGCCGCGAACACGTGCCACATCACCGCGAATGTGAGGATGTCGAACACAGAGCTCAGCGGCCCGAAGAACACCATGAAGCGCCCCAGGTCCGCTGGGTTCCAGCGCTGCGGCGACTTGAGGAACTCGTCGTCCACGTTGTCGAACGGAATCGCGATCTGCGACACGTCGTACAGCAGGTTCTGCACCAGCAGGTGCAGCGGCAGCATTGGCAGGAACGGAAGGAACGCGCTGGCCACCAGCACCGAGAACACATTGCCGAAGTTGGAGCTCGCCGTGAGCTTGATGTACTTGAGCATGTTCGCGAAGGTGCGCCGCCCCTGGATCACGCCTTGCTCCAGCACCATCAGGCTCTTCTCCAGCAGGATGATGTCCGCCGACTCCTTCGCCACGTCCACCGCGCCGTCCACCGAGATGCCGATGTCCGCCGCGCGCAGCGCCGGTGCGTCGTTGATGCCGTCGCCCATGAAGCCCACCACATGGCCGTTGGCATGCAGCGCGTGCACGATGCGCTCCTTGTGCGCGGGCGTGAGCTTGGCGAACACCTGGTGCGCTTCGACCACCAGCGCCAGGTCGGCGTCGGCCATGTCCTCGATCTCGCGCCCGAGCACGATGCGCCCCACCTCCAGGCCCACGTCGGCGCACACCTTGCGCGTGACCAGTTCGTTGTCGCCCGTCAGCACCTTCACCGCCACGCCGTGCTCGGCCAGCGCGCGCAACGCGGGCGCGGTCGACTCCTTCGGCGGGTCGAGAAAGGCCACGTAGCCCAGCAGCGTGAGTCCCGACTCGTCGGCCACGCCGTAGGCGGGCTTTTGCGCCTCGGTCTTCAGCGCGCGGCTGGCCACGGCCACCACGCGCAGGCCCATCGCGTTGAGTTCCGACGCCACGCGGTGGATGCGCGCGAGCACTTCGGCATCGAGCGCCAGCACCTCGGCGCCGCGCTCGACCGATGTGCACACCGACAGGATCTCCTCCAGTGCGCCCTTGCAGATCAGCAGGTGCTCGCTGCCGCCGTTCGCGACCACCACCGACATGCGGCGGCGCGAGAAGTCGAAGGGCACCTCGTCGATCTTGCGGTAGGCTGTCTGCAGGCGCGTCTCGAGCTGCATCTCGGCATGGCTCAGCACCGCCTTGTCGAGCAGGTTCTTCAGCCCTGTCTGGTGAAAGCTGTTGAGGTAGGCGAACTGCAGCACGTGGTCGGAGTCTTCGCCCCAGGCGTTGGTGTGGCGTTCGAGCACGATGCGGTCCTGCGTCAGCGTGCCGGTCTTGTCGGTGCACAGCACGTCCATCGCGCCGAAGTTGTGAATCGCCTCCAGCCGCTTCACGATCACCTTCTGGCGCGACAGCACGACCGCGCCCTTGGCCAGCGTGGCCGTCACGATCATCGGCAGCATCTCGGGCGTGAGGCCGACCGCGATCGACAGCGCGAACAGCGCCGCCTCCCACCAGTCGCCCTTGGCCACGCCGTTGATCACCAGCACCAGCGGCGCCATCACCAGCATGAAGCGGATCAGCACCCAGCTCACGCGGTTGATGCCCGCCTGGAAGGCGCTGGTGCCGCGGTCGGTGGCCGTCACGCGCTGGGCCAGCGCACCGAAGAAGGTGCGGTCTCCCGTGTGCACGATGAGCGCGCTGGCCGTGCCGCTGATCACGTTGGTGCCCATGAAGAGCAGGTTCTCGCGCTCGAGCACGCCGGCGTCGTGTTCGCCGCGGTCCGCCACGAACTTCTCGACCGGCATGGCCTCGCCCGTCAGCGCCGACTGGCTGATGAACAGGTCCTTGGCGGTGAGCAGGCGGCAGTCGGCCGGGATCATGTCGCCGGCCGACAGCGCGATGACGTCGCCCGGCACCAGGTCGCGCATCGGCACCTCGACGCGCACCGTGCCGGTGTGCGTGGTGTCGAAGCCCTCGTCGCCTGCGGCACCGGGCTTCTGGCCGGGCGCGGGCCGCAGCACCGTGGAGGTGTTGCTCACCATCGCCTTGAGCCGGTCGGCCGCCTTGTTGGAGCGCGACTCCTGCAGGAAGCGCAGCACGGTCGACAGCACCACCATGCTGCCGATCACGAGCGTGGCCTTTATGTCCTCGGTGACGTACGAAACCAGTGCCAGCACCGTCAACAGCAGGTTGAACGGGTTGCGGTAGCACTGCCACAGGTGCTGCCACCAGGGCAGCGGCTGCTCGTGGCGCACCTCGTTGCTGCCGAGGCGCTTGCGCAGCACCTGGGCGTGGCCTTCGCTGAGGCCGCGCGGCGAGCTGTCGAGGCGGACCAGCATTTCACCGGCGTCGGTGCGAGAGGCGGTGTTCAATGCCTTCGCGATGTCCGGCGGCATCTGCAGCGAGCCACCGGCGACGGGTTTCGAGCCCAGCAGCGATTGCCAGCGCTCGAAGTGATGCAGCATGTGGCGGCTGCGCAGGAAGCTTTCGAAGAAAGACTTCAGGACATTCTTTTTCATGGGGTTCTCCTTCGGGGCGGCCGCCGCCCGCCCGGGGAGAACCTCCGGGCGTCAACGCGCGGTGGTCAACCCCTTGCGAAGCACGGCGGCGGGCCGCGTGGTTGCAATCGATCGAAGCGAAGGGGGCGCGCTACGGCGCCAATGAGAGGCGGGGTCCACGGTGTGCTCCTGTGCTGTGCGGATCGGGAAAGAGAGGCGCGCGAACAGGCTCAGCGGCGCGTGCCGTGGGCGGGTTGGAGAACCAGGAAGTTGCGGATGCGACGCGTGGTCCACAACGCAGCGGCCTGGTCCAGCGAGGCATCGACGGCCGGTGCCTCTGCCGCAGCCGCGGGCGCACCGTTCGGCACGTGTGCCGAGGCGCGAACGAGTTGTTCGCGAGGCTGACGACGAAGATAAAAGTGACGCATGGCAAGGCTCCTTCGCATTGAAGGAACCTCGCGCACGGACGCACGCAAGCTGACTGAAAAAGTCAGTGACGAGAACGACGGAATTCGGAAGGGGAGAACCTCTTGCCGCGAAGGGCAAGAGGGTCACGCTGCGTGCACCAAGGCCACACAGCGCGGGGAAGCCTGCGCTAGAGAGCCTGGGGTGTCACGCCTGCCGAGGCACGCGTCTTGTCACTGATCCAACTGGCACTGTCCACGCACGAGGCTCCGAAATGAAGATCGCCAATTGTTGCACTGCGGCACGTGGCGAGTCAACTCTTGAGATCGTTTCCCGCGATGTGGAGAGGGGCGTTGGCGTCGCCCGCCCTGCCAACCGTTCCGTCCTCTTTCTCTACCTGCGCGCCTGGAAGACGGCGTCGTAGGCGGCAGCGGTGAAGCCAGTGACGCCTCGACCATTCACGAACAACTGCGGCACGCCGCTGTTGCCTCCCAGTTGGGCATAAGCCAGTTTTCCATCGGCCGTGTCGATGTCGATCTCCCGATAGCCGATCTGCTTGGTGGCCAGGTACGACTTTGCCTGGCGGCAGTAGCCGCACCACTTGGCGGAAAAAAGCACGGTGTCGCGGGGCGGTGGGGCAAAGGCCCGTGCGTTCGCCGACTTGCGCAATTGCTCGACATACGCGAGGGTTTCAGCGGACAAGGCGCTGGCCGGCAGGTTCTTGAACGTCAAGGTCTTGGCGTCGCGCGCATGCGGCGGCGGGACGTCGCTGTAGATCGTCCTTCCATCGGGGCCGGTGGATTTGTAGAGCGTCGTTGCCGTGGCGGATTCTTCGGCCGCGGACACCGCGCTCGACATCACCAGCACCGTCATGACCAGGGGAAGAAGCCGCATCTGGAGTACCTGGAGTGAGGTCGGCGCGAAGAATAGCACCGGTCAATAGCACCGGCTCTGGCTGTCGGCGCGGGAGATCGAGCGTCGAGCCGTCAGTGCTTCAGCGGTTGGAGGTAGCCCGCGTAGCACTCTGGGCTTTTCTCGCTGCCCTGCACACAGTCCGAGTGCCTGAACAGCGCATCGATCTCGATCACGGGGACCGGCTTGCCCGCCAGAACTTGTTGCCCGGCCACGCGGCCGTCGAAGGTCACCAGACTGAACTGGGTCACGAGCGCCCGGTCGTAGGGCCCCGCGCCGCAGGCGATGAACTGCTGCGCGTCCGCGGGCCACTGCAGCACGCCCAGCGCATCGAAAGTGGCGTGCAGCAGGGTGAAGCACTGGCGCCCGCCTTCTTGTGCATCGATGGCATTGATGCCACCGCTCCAGCGCACGCGCGCGCCCTGCGTCCCGGATGCCAATGCCTGGGCCGGCGAGAGGGTGGACGCCAGGTTTTCAGGTGTGCGCCCAGGTCGATTGGCGTCGCGATCTGCAACGCGCGTCGGCGGCTGCGCCGCAGTCTTGTCGCCATCGGAAGGCGTGGCGCAGGCCGCCAGCAGGACGGTGGCACAGAGCATGGCGGTGATGTGTCGAGCTTGATGAAGGGGCATGGGGCCATCGTAGCGTCGCGATGTGCTGTGGCCTGCGCGCAGGGCCGCTGTCCATCCAAGTGCTCAGGCATCATTCAGCGCAGCAGGAACGCATGCGCAAGCGATGGATTTTGGTGGAGCGCGGTGCTTCGTTTCAGCTTGCTCCAGACCCCTGTTGAAAATCATCCAAGTCTTCTTCGCACATAAAAAATGGCAGTTTTGTTCGTCTGCACCGGCAACATCTGCCGTTCCCCCACAGCCCACACCCTGCTCATGCACAAGGCCCGAGCCGCAGGCTTCGCCATCGAAGTCGACAGCGCCGCCATCTCCGACGAAGAGCGCGGCAACCCGCCGGACCGGCGCTCGGTGGCCGAGGCCAGGCGCCGCGGCATCGCGATGCATGCCCACGCCGCGCGCCAGGTGCGCAAGGCCGACTTCCAGCATTTCGACCTGATCATCGGCATGACGGCCCAGCACTGCGCCGCGTTGCGCAGGCTCGCGCCGGCGGGAACGGAGCACAAAATCCATCTGTTCACCGAGTTCGCGCAAGGCGTCGAGGGCGATGTGCCCGACCCCTGGTACGGCGGCCAGAAAGACTTCGTCGAAGTCTTCGACCTGATCGACCTGGGCGTCGACGGCCTGCTCGCCAGGTTGCAGGCCGAAACGCGCTGACCGGCCCCTATTCGCAGAGCGCGCGGATCGAAGGCGGAATCGCCACCGCCCGAATTCCGCCCCCTTCGCGCTTCGCCGCGAAGATGCGCACCTCTTCGCATTCGAGGATCAGGTCCTCGCCCCGCGTCACCCGGTAGGCCTGCACGAAGCTCTTGTCGCGCCACTCGGTGATGCGCACCGCAATCTGCAGCGTGTCGCCGTAGCTCGCCGTCTTCACGAAGCGCGTGTGCGTGTCCACCAGCGGCGTGCCGATCACGCCCAGCGTCTCGTTCGTTTCTTCCCAGCGCGGCACGCCGCACTCGGCAAAGAAGTGCCGGGAGGCCGCATCGATCCAGCGGAAGAAGTTGGGAAACCAGACGATGCCGGCGGGGTCGCAGTCGCCGAACTCGACGCGCGCGGTGTAGGTGATTTCTTTGATGCTGCTCATCAGCCCATTTTCGTCGGCAGCCATAAGGCAATGATGGGGAAGGCGATCAGGATCACCAGGCGCACGATGTCGGTCACGATGAACGGCAGCACGCCCTTGAAGATGGTGGTGAAGCTCACGTCCTTCACCACGCTCTTGATGACGAACACGTTCATGCCCACCGGTGGATGGATGAGCCCCAGCTCCACCGTCATCACAATGATCACGCCGAACCAGATGGGGTCGAAGCCCAGGTGCACGATCACCGGGTAGATGATGGGCACCGTGAGGATGATCATCGCCATCGCGTCCATCAGGCAGCCCAGCACCAGGTACATGAGCATGATGAGCGCCAGCACGCCGTAGCGGCCGATGCCCAGGCCGGTGAGTATCTCGGTCAGCTTCTGCGGGCTTTGCGTGATGGTGAGGAAGTAGCCGAACAGCAGCGCGCCGATCAGCACCGTGAACACCGCCGCCGCCGTGCGCGTGGCCGACAGCAGCGCCTCGCGGATCTTCGGCCCGTCGAGCTTGCGCCGCACCAGCCCGAGGATGAACGCGCCGCTCGCGCCCACGCCGCCCGCCTCGGTCGGCGTGAAGAAGCCGCCGTACAGGCCGCCGATGACGAACACGAAAAGCACCAGCGGCGCCCACACGTTCTTCAGGTCCTTGATGCGTTCCGACCACGGCTTGACCTCGCCGCCGGGCAGCCAGTCGGGCCGCAGCTTGACGATGATTGCGATCGTCAGCACGTACATCGCCATGGCCAGGATGCCGGGGACGATGCCCGCCATGAAGAGCTTGCCGATGTCCTGCTGCGTGAGGATGGCGTAGACCGCGAGCACGGTCGAGGGCGGAAGGATGGCGCCCAGCGTGCCGCCCGCGGCAATCACGCCGGTGGAGAACGACTGCGGATAGTTGAAGCGCCGCATCTCCGGGTACGCCACGGCCGAGAAGGTCGCGGCCGTGGCCACCGACGAGCCGCAGATGGCGGCGAAACCGCCGCACGCGATGACCGTGGCCACGCCCAGGCCACCGCGCAGGTGGCCGATCATGGAGTTGGCGGCCTTGAAGAGTTCGCGGCTCACGCCCGACACCGACACCAGCGCCCCCATGAGCATGAACATCGGAATCACGCCGAAGGTGTAGTCGGTCACGGTGCGCATGGAGGTCTGGCCCACCAGCTTCAGCGCGGGCCCGGGCCCGACGAGGTAGCTGTAGCCGACCACGCCCACCAGGCCCATGGCCATGCCCACGGGCACGCGCAACAACATCAATACGAACAGGGCGACAAAGCCCAGCACTGCCACTGCATCCGGGCTCATTCGTCCGCCTTCTGTTCTGCGTGAACTTCTTCGAGTTGTTCGGGATGAAAGATCAGCCGGTACGTGCGAATGGCGATGAGCAGCACCGCGCACACGTCGCCGGCCCAGGCCACGGCATAGAAGGGCCAGGTCGGAATGTTCAGGTCGTAGGTCTGCACGTTGTCGACGTAGGTGCCGCGCACCTTGTCGAACAGCATGGCGGTCTGCACCGCCACGACGAACAGCAGCACCAGCGTGGCGAAGACATCGATGACGCGCTTCATGCGCGGCCCCGCCGCGGTCCACACGAGGTCGACGGTGATGTGGCCGCCGCGGTAGCTGGTGGCCGCGATGCCCCAGAAGATCAGGATGCCCAGCAGCATGCGGCCGAAGTCGTAGGCGTCGGGGATGGAGGCGTCGAAGAACTTGCGCAGCACCACGGCTGCGAAGATGTTGAGCGCGACGATGCCCACGAAGATGGCGGCAAGCCATTCGATCGTGTTGATCGCACGGTCCATGACGCTTCGCTTCATTGGCTCGCCCCCCAGGCTTCGCGCACTTCGTGTCGCTTCTTCTTCCCCCCTGCCGGGGGGCGGGCCGGCCGCTTCGGGCGGCCGTGCGCGGCGGCCCCCTGGCAATACGGACTCCGGGTCACAGCGCAGACTTGTACTTGACGAGGCTGGCCTTCAGCGCGTCCATCACGGCCTTCGGGTCTTCGCCGACCTTCTTCACGCTGTCGGCCCATTGCGCTTCCGACGGTGCGGCCGCCTTGCGCCATGCGTCGAGCTGTTCCGGTGTGAGCTTGTAGATCTCGTGGCCCGACAGCGCGGCCATCTTGGCGTGCCCCGCGAACTCGAAGTCGGCCCACGGCCCGGCCACCTTCTGCGCCCATTCGCTGGTGCAGTGGTCGTCGATGACCTTCTTCTGCGCGACGGACATGGCGTCGTACTTGCCCTTGTTCATCGCCCACACGAAGGGCGTGACGTACAGCGGCGCGTCCATGTGGTACTTCACCACCTTGTCGATGCCGAACAGGCCGATGGAGCCCCACGGGAAGGTGATGGCGTCGGCCACGCCGCGCTCCAGCATGTCGCGCGACTCGGGCGCCGAGGCTTGCACGTTGGTGCCGCCCAGCGAGGTGATGAGCTGGCCCACGGTGCTGGTGGCCGGGCGCACCTTCATGCCCTTGATGTCGGTGGGCAAGGTGATCTTCTTGCGCGCATGGAAGGTGCCGGGGTCGTGCACGAACGCGAAGCAGTACTTCACGTCCTTCATTTCCTTGGCCGCGTAGTTGCGGTACCAGGCGTCAATGGCGGCCGAGCCCTCCTTGCCGTTGGCGAACAGGAAGGGCAGCGACGCGCCCGCCATCACCGGGAAGCGGCCCGGCTGGTAGCCCGGGTTGATGTAGGCGAAGTCGGCGATGCCGTCGCGCGCCATGTCGTAGTGGTCGAAGGCCTTGCCGAGCTGCTCCGACGGAAACAGGATGGCAGTGATCGTCCCGCCCGATTCCTTCTTGATGTCGTCGGCCCATGCCTGCAGCGCGGGGTTGAGCGGGTGCTGCGCGGGCACCCAGCTCGACAGCTTGAGCTGCACGGGCTTGTCCTGCGCCTGCGCGGCGGGCATGCCGAGCGCAAGCGCGGTGCTGGCCGCGACAAGGGCCAGTGCGGGGAACCGGGTACGGCGAGGGTGGTGGGCGGTTTTCATGGTCTCCTTCGTTATGTGTTTGAACTGGTTGCGCAATCTAGGCAGTCGCGTGCTTCGGGTATATGGAGGGTTTCCCGTGCGTGTTTTCCTTGAGGCCGGTGGCAGCAGCGGCTTGTTCGGAAGGCGAACGCAATTCGGGCCGGTCGACGTGGCGGCCCCCAAGTTCGTCGACGTGCGCCGCGCCCAGCAAGGTCATCGTGCGTTCGGTCTCCTGCGCCAGCAGCTGCAGCACCGAGAGCACGCCTTGCCGGCCGTCGCAGGCCAGGCCGTAGACCGGTGGGCGGCCCACCAGCGCGGCGCGCGCGCCGAGCGCCAGGGCCTTCACGACGTCGCTGCCGCGCCGGATGCCGCCGTCCATCAGCACCGGAATGCGGCCGTCGACCGCATCGACGATGCGCGGCAGCGCGGCGATGCTGGCCGGTGCCGCATCGAGCTGCCGGCCGCCGTGGTTGGAGACCACGATGCCGTCCGCGCCATGGCGCACGGCGCGCTTCGCGTCTTGCGCGCCCAGCAGGCCCTTGACCAGCAACGGCCCGTCCCACAGCCTGCGCAGCCAGCCCAGGCTGTCCCAGGTCAGCGTGCGGTCCATGGTGCGCGAGAGCAGGGCGGCCTGGGTTTGCGCGGAGACGGGCGCACTGTCGTCGTCATCGGGCAGCAGGTTCGCGAACTGCGGCATGCCGCCGCGGGCCAGCCGCAGCAACCAGGCGGGATGCCGCGCCATGTCGAGCACGGTGCCCGGCGTGAGCCGCATCGGCACGCGAAAACCATGGCGCAGGTCGCGCTCGCGCAGGCCGCTGACCGGCACGTCCACCGTGAGCACCAGCGCCTCGAAACCGGCGGCACGCGCGCGCCGCACGATGCGCTCGGCGATGGCGCGCTCGCCCATCACGTACAGCTGCATCCACAGCGTGGCATCGGGCGCGGCGGTGCGCACGTCCTCGATGCGGGTGTTCGACGCGGTCGAGAGAATGAAAGGCACCCGCGCGGCCTGCGCGGCGCTGGCCATCAAGGCATCGGCACCCGGACGCACCAGGCCCGCCAGGCCGATGGGCGCGACGGCGAAGGGCGCGTTCCAGCGGCGCCCGAAGAGTTCGATGCCGATGTCCATCGCGCTGGTGTCGCGCAGGCATTCCGGCACCAGCGGCAGCGCCTCCAGCGCGTCGCGGTTGCGCCGCAGGCAGCGCTCGTCCTCCGCGCCGCCGTCGACGTAGTCGAACACCAGGCGCGGCAGCACCTGCCGCGCGCGGTGCCGGTAGTCCTCGACGTTGAGCAGTGGCGTCATCGCGGGGCGCTCCGTGTCAGGCGCCGCCGGTGGGCTTGCGCTTCATCCATCGGATGGGCTGGGCCTTGACGGGGCGGGCGGGCGCGCCGTGTTCGACCAGCGCGGCGTCGAGCGCGCGGCCGGCATCGTCGGCCAGCGCGGCGGTGCGCGCCGCGGCCACGGCCTGCGCGCGCTCGGCGGGCGCCACGCCGGGCCGGGCGGCGAGGTGGTCGGTCATGTGCAGCAGGTTTTCCTTGCCGCGCTCGTTGGTGCTGCCGTAGCCCTTGATAAGCCGGCCGCACAGTGCCAGCTCATGCCCCAGCGCCCAGGCATCGCGGGTGCCTGCTTCCACCGCCGCAAGCCAGCGTTCGATCAGCGCCTGCTCCTCGGCGAAGCGGCTGCCGCGCCGGCGCAGCCAGCGCAGCGAGGCCAGCATGCGCAGCGACGCCATGCCGACTACCGAATGGCTGCCCACCTTCAGCGGCAGCGCCCACGGGGCCAGGCCGCGCGCCTGGCGGCCGCGGTCCCACGCCGTCACGCGGCGCGAGAGGCCGGGCGGCAGCAGCGCTGCGAACTCGGCGGCGCCGGGCTTGAAGTGGTCGTAGACCTTCACGATGTCTTCGTCGCCCGCGCGCACTTCCTGCCGCACGCGCTGTGCGCGGCTCGCGCGACCCTTGAGGGCGGCCACGCGCACGATGTCGTCGAAGGCCATCCACAGCGCGAGCCAGCGTGCGGCCTCGCGGGTGATGGCGAAGCCCTGCGCGCCGGCCGGGTCGGCGGCGCGCTCGGCGTCGAGCACGCGGCCCAGCCGCTCGGCGTAGAGCGCGGCGTAGGCGGCGTCCTGGTAGTCGAGCACGCGCGCATGGCCCAGCGAGAGCATGTCGTGCACCGCGGGCGGAAAGCGCCGCGCCAGCTCGGGAGGCAGGGCGCTCGCCGGCGGCGGCGCGTCGTTCGTGTCACCGGCCAGCACGCTGCTGACGAAGGCGGCCTGCGCACGCGGCGCGCTCACCGCGTCGAAGGCGGCCGCAAAACCGCGCAGGCTCGCCGCGGCCATCTTGCTCAGCTTCTCGGGCGCGCTGGTGTCGCCGCCGCGCACCACATGCTCGTAGGCCTCGCGCGGGAACGGAAACAACCCGCTGCCCGCGACGGCGCCCAGCATCACCGCGCTGACCACCGTGCCGGCGTCGCGCGCCATCGCGTTCATGTCGAACACATGGTGCTCGCGGCTGAAGGCCTTCACCACGTCGAGCAGGCGCTGCGCGTCGGCGCGGCCGTCGCCGGGCTGCATGCGCTCGGCCGTCGTGAAGATGCGCGCCGACGAGCTGATGACCAGCGTGCGCAGCGGCGCGCTCATGCCGTTGCCGACCTGGCGCGCAGTTTCCAGCAGTTCCGACGACACGATCGCGTCGAGCGTGCCGGGCACCGGGCTCAGGCTGAACACCGGGCGGCGTCCGCCGAGTTGCGCGAGCGGCACCGGAAACACCTCGATGTAGTACGTGGTGGCACCGGTGCGCTGCGCCACGCCGGGAATGGAGGTGCTCTGCGCCGCGTAGCCGGCATGCCGCGCGATGTCGACCAGCCATTCGGTGAGCACGCCGCCGCCTTCGCCGCCGAGGGCGCAGACTAGCAGGGTGAGGGGTCTGTCGTGTTCCATGCCTTGGCCCTTCACGCCGGTTGCAGTGCACGCACGACCGCACCGCGCACACCATGCAGCAATCGCTCGTGCCACTTCGGGTTCTGCACCACCTCGGCCCGGTAGAAGCTCGGGCACAGCGTGGCCGCATGTGCGTTCTCGCCGCACAGGCCGCAACCGACGCAGCCGTCGATCACGGTCGCCACCGGGTCCACCTTCAGAGGATCGGGGTTGTCCTTGAGCGTGAGCGTGGGGCAGCCCGACAGGCGGATGCAGGCGTGGTCGCCGTTGCACACGTCCTCGTCCACGCCGTATTTCACGCGCACCACGCGCTCGCCCTTCTTCAGCAGCCCGGCAATCCAGGGCTTGATGCGGCGCTGCCGCTCGAGCTGGCATTCGCCCTCGGCGATCACCACCTTCAGGCCGTTGAAGTCGCTGGTGAGCGCCTCGGTCAGTGTCTTGCGCATGCGCTCCACGTCGTAGGTGGTCACTGTGCGCAGCCATTTCACGCCCAGGCCTTTCAGGGTGTCCTCGATGGTCTGGTTCTTGTCGACCAGGCTCTGCTGCTTGTCGACGGCACGCTCCTTCGTTTCGTCGTCGGGCGTGGAGATGATGTCCTGCGTGCCGGTGGCCGAGGTGTAGCCGTTCTTGAAGATCAGCAGCACCGCGTCGTCGCCGTTGAAGAGGGCGCTCTGCACGCCGGTGAGCAGCCCGTTGTGCCAGAAGCCGCCGTCGCCCATGATCGACAGCGTGCGCCGGTTCATCATGGGCGCCACGCCCGCGCGGCTCGCCAGGCTCATGCCGTAGCCGAGGATCGAGTGCCCCATCGAGAAGGGCTCGAAGGTGCCGAAGGCATGGCAGCCGATGTCGGCCGCGATGTGCACGGGGCCCGTTTCCTGCTGCGCCAGCTTCAGCGCCGAGAAGACGGGCCGCTCCGGGCAGCCGATGCAAAAGCTCGGCGGCCGGTTGGGCAGCGGCGCGCTCAGCTGGCGGGCCACCGCCTCGCGGCGCTCGCGGTTGCCGGCCAGCCAGGCCTGCGCGGACGCCGACGCATCGCCGGCCACGATGTACTTCGCGGCAAAGGCGCCGATGCCGCCCGACAGCATCTCCACGCCGTACTCGCCCGCCGCCGGCAGCAGGTCCTTGCCGTGCAGCGGCGTCTGGATGTCGCGCCGGCGCAGCAGCGTGGCGATGTCCTGCTCGATGTACTCGGGCTGGCCTTCCTCCACCACCAGCACCGCGCGCTTGCCCACGCAGAAGTCGGCGACCTGCTCGGGCACCAGCGGGTAGGTGGCGTTGAGCACGAGGATTGAAATGTCGGTGTCGCCGAAGGCGTCCGCCAGGCCTTGCTGCTGCAGGCTGCGGACCAGTGCGTTGTACAGGCCGCCCTGCACCACGATGCCCAGTTCCGGGTGGCGTCTGCCCGGCATCAGTTCGTTCAGCCCGTTCTCCACGATGTAGCGCCGCGCCGCCGGAATGCGCTCGTCGCCCTTGAGCTTCTCGTGGCGGAAGGTGACCGGCGGGTGCGCCAGGCGCATGTAGTCGAAGCCGGCCGGCTCCGTCATCGGTGCGCGGGTCGACACCGCGGGCGCGATGTTGTCCTTGCATTCGAAGCTGCCGCGCACATGGCAGGTGCGGATGCGCAGCTCCATCAGGCAGGGCATGTTGGAGGCTTCCGACAGGCGAAACCCTTCCTCGACCATGCGCACCATCACGCCCAGGTCGGGCCGCGGGTCGAGCAGGCACATGCTCGACTTGAGCGCATAGGCATGCGTGCGCTCCTGGATCACGCTGGCGCCTTCGCCGTAGTCCTCGCCCACCACCACCAGCACGCCGCCGGTGACGCCGGGCGACGACAGGTTCGACAGCGCATCGGCCGCCACGTTGGTGCCGACGATGGACTTCCAGGTGACCGCGCCGCGCAGCGGGTAGTGGATGGACGCGCCCAGCATCGCCGCGGCCGAGGCCTCGTTGGCGCAGGCTTCCACGTGCACGCCCAGCTCGTCCATGTAGGCCTTGCCCTGGACCATCACGTCCAGCAGGTGCGACACGGGCGCGCCCTGGTAGCCGCCGACGTAGGCCACGCCCGACTGCAGCAGGCCCTTGGTGATCGCGAGGATGCCCTCGCCATGGAAGGTGTCGCCGGCGCCCAGGCGCAGCATTTCCACTTCCTTGCTGAATGAAACTTCCATCGTGTCTCGTTGTTGTTGGGCTCCAGGGAGGGAGCGGGGACAGGGGAGTGTGGTCACGCACGCGCCATACTTCAATAAAATAACTCGGCTATCCAATATGAAATCCGTGCATATCGATGCGGTCGACCTCAACCTGCTGCGGCTGTTCGATGCGGTCTATCGCACCCGCAACGTGAGCCGCGCGGCCGAGGCGCTCGGCCTCACGCAGCCGGCGGCCAGCCACGGGCTCACGCGGCTGCGCCTGCTGCTGGGCGATGCGCTGTTCACCCGCAGCCCCGGCGGCGTGGCGCCCACGCCGCGCGCCGAGCGGCTGGCGGTGCCGGTGCAATCGGCGCTCGCCACGCTGCAGCAGGCGCTGAGCGAGCCCGAGCGCTTCGACCCCGCGGCCTCGCGCAAGCTGTTTCGCATCCACATGAGCGACATCGGCGAGGGGCGCTTCCTGCCGGCGCTGATGGCGCGGCTGCGCGAGCTGGCGCCGGGCGTGCGCGTGGAGACCATGCCGCTGGCCACGGGCGACATCGCCACTGCGCTGGACAGCGGCAAGGTCGACTTCGCCTTCGGCTTCCTGCCCCGCGTGAAGGACACCCAGCGCACCCAGCTGCTGCGCGACCGATACATCGTGCTGCTGCGCCGCGACCATCCCTTCGTGAAGCGCCGGCGCAGCGGGCAGGCGCTGCTCGAGGCGCTGCAGGAGCTCGACTACGTGGCCGTGCGCACGCACGCAGACACCCTGCGCATCCTGCAGTTGCTGAACCTGGAAGACCGGCTGCGCCTGACGACCGAGCATTTCATGGTGCTGCCGGCCATCGTTCGCGCCACCGACCTGGCGGTGGTGATGCCGCGCAACATCGCGCGCGGCTTTGCCGAGGACGGCCACTACGCCATCGTGGAGCCGCCGTTTCCGCTGCGCGACTTCACGGTGTCGCTGCACTGGAGCAAGCGCTTCGAGGCCGACCCGGGCAACCGGTGGCTGCGGCAGGTCATTGCGGCCTTGTTTTCGGACAAGGCAAAGGCATGAACCTGCGCGCGGTTCATGTGCAGGTCAGGCTGGCCATGCAACCATCGGGGCGAACATGAAAAAACGCATTCCCTCCTTCCTGCGCCACGTCGGCCCTGGCGTCGTCACCGGCGCGGCCGACGACGACCCGTCCGGCATTGCCACCTACACGCAGGCGGGCGCGCAGTTCGGCACCGGGCTGCTGTGGACGGTGTTTTTGTCGCTGCCTTTCATGGTGGCCATCCAGCTGGTGTCGGCGCGCATCGGCCGGGTCACGGGCAAGGGCGTGGCGGCCAACCTGCGCGAGCACATGCCGCGCAGCTTCCTGATCGTGCTGGTGGCGTTGCTGGTGGTGGCCAACACCATCAACATCGCGGCGGACATCGCGGCCATGGGCGAGGCGCTGCAACTGGTGGTGGGCGGCGGGGCGCACTTTCATTCGCTGGTGTTCGGCGTGGTCACGGTGCTGCTGCAGGTGTTCGTGCCCTACCGCAAGCTGGCCCACATCCTCAAGTGGCTCACGCTCACGCTCTTTGCCTACGTGGCGGCGGTGTTCGCGGTGCAGGTCGAGTGGGCGCATGTGCTGCACGACCTGGTGGTGCCCAGGCTGCAGTGGAGCGGGGACTACTGGATGATGATCGTGGCGCTGCTGGGCACCACCATCTCGCCCTACCTGTTCTTCTGGCAGGCCTCGCAAGAGGTGGAAGAGCTTCGCCTGAAGGGCGGGCAGCGCGGCACCGACGTGCAGGTGCGGCGCGACCTGAAGCGCGTGCGGCTGGACACCTGGGTGGGAATGACCTTCTCCAACCTCATTGCCTTCTTCGTGATGGTGGTGGGGGCCTCGGTGCTGTTTACGGCCGGCGTGCACGACGTGACCTCCGCCGCGCAGGCCGCCGAGGCGCTGCGACCGCTGGCCGGCGACTTCGCGTTCTGGCTGTTCGCCGGCGGCATCATCGCCACCGGCCTGCTGGCGGTGCCGGTGCTGGCGTCTTCGGCGGCCTACGCGGTGGCCGAGGCCTTCGGCTGGGAAGAAGGGCTGGAGCGGCACTGGCGCGAGGCCAAGGAGTTCTACGGAATCATCGCCGTGGCCACGCTGGTGGGCACCGCGCTGGACTTCACGCCCATCGATCCCATGAAGGCGCTCTACTGGAGCGCGGTCATCAACGGCGTGGTGGCCGTGCCGATCATGGCGGCCATGATGATCCTGGTCACGCGCGAGAAGGTGATGGGCGTGTTCACCTCGGGCCGGCGCACCCGCTGGCTCGGCTGGGGCGGCACCGCGCTGATGGGTTTCGCGGCGCTGATGATGGGCTGGGACCTGGTGCGCTGAGCCGCGGCGGCCACGCGGTATCCACGCGGCATCCACGCGGTATTCTTGGGCGGCCGGCGCGCCGCGCCTTTTCGCTCTTCCGATCCCCCCGCATGTTCGTTTCGCACCCCTTTTTTCGTCTCTTTCCGGCCTTGCGCCGCCGCCCCGCGTTCCCTACCTCCCCCTGACGACGTTCCCGGTGCAAGCGATCCTTTCCCAGGCCGGCCCCGTGGGGGTCTTCATGGCCTGCGTGGCACTGGCCACCTACGCGCAGAACCTGACCGGTTTTGCCTTCAGTCTCATCCTGCTCGGGCTGGTGTCGGTGTTCGGCGTCGCCAGCGTCAGCGACACCGCCAACGCCGCGACGGTGCTGAGCCTCGTCAACGCCTGGACCTATTTCCGCGCCCGGCCCGGCGTGGTGCCCTGGCAGCTGATGAAGCCGGCGCTCAACGGCAGCACCGTGGGCGTGATCGTCGGCCTGATGCTGCTCACCTGGCTCAGCGGCGGCGCGGTGGAATGGCTGCGGGGCTTGCTGGGCGTGTCGATCCTGGCTTGCGCGGCGCTGCTGGTGCTGCAGGGGCGGCCATTGGCTGCTGTGTCGAGCCCCGCGAGCTTCGCCGTCATCGGCGGGTTGTCGGGCGTGCTGGGCGGGTTGTTCTCCAGCTCGGGGCCGCCCATCGTCTTTCACATGTACCGCCAGCCGCTGGAGCGCGAACTCGTGCGCCGCGCGCTGCTGCTGATGTTCGGGTTCAACTCGCTGGTGCGGCTCGTGATCGTGGTGCCGACGGGGCATTTCTCGGCGTATTCGGCGCTGCTCGCCGCGTGCGCGATGCCGGTCGTCTACGGCGCGACCCGGCTGCACCACCGGCTGCCGAACAAGTTGCGCCCGCGCACGCTGAAATGGCTGGTCGGCGGGTTGCTGGCGGCCGCGGGCACGACGCTGACCGCCACCGCCTGGGTTGCCATCGCGCACGCCTGACCTCCGCGCCTGCCGCAGGGCTTGGCCCGGGAATTGCAGCACCGCCCAAGGGTTTTTCCGTACGTGGCATACCGGCCCCCACATACGCTGTATGGGCGACCCCGTATGCACGACGCCGAACAAGCCGCTAACGTCCATGACTGACCCACGACGGGTCGCCCACGAGCCCCAAAAAAGCATGAGCACCGAGAGCAGCAGCCCCTCCCTTCCGCCGGTCCAGCCGATCCGCTTCTTCCATCGCGGAAAGATCGTCGACGTGTCCGGCGTCCACCCGACCCGTTCCGTGCTCGACTGGCTGCGCGAAGACGCCCGCTGCACCGGCACCAAGGAAGGCTGCAACGAGGGCGACTGCGGCGCCTGCACCGTCGTCATCGGCGAGCTGGCCGCCGACCCGGGCGCGCCGGGCGTGGTCGGCGGGCTGAACCTGCAGACGGTCAACGCCTGCATCCAATTTCTTCCCACGCTGCACGGCAAGGCACTGTTCACGGTCGAAGACCTCAAGGGCCAGTTCAAGGCCAGCGCCGCCGGCAAGATCGACAAGGCCACCGAAAACGCCGCCGACAAGAAGCACCACGCCGTGCACACGCTGCACCCGGTGCAACAGGCCATGGTCGACTGCCACGGTTCGCAATGCGGCTTCTGCACCCCCGGTTTCGTGATGTCGCTGTGGTCCACCTACGAGCACCACCAGGCCGAAGGCACCCAGCCCACGCGCCAGCAGCTGGCCGACGACCTGTCGGGCAACCTGTGCCGCTGCACCGGCTACCGGCCCATCCTGGACGCCGGCCAGCGCATGTTCGACCTGCCTTCGGTGCGCCTCGAAACGAAGCCCGTGGTCGCCGCGCTCACCGCCCTGCAGAACGACGGCCTGGACTATGCCGCTCCCCTGGGCGCCCGCATCGACCACTTCCACGCCCCCAGGACCCTGTCCCAGCTCGCCGCGCTGCGCGAGCGCAAGCCCCGCGCCCAGCTGCTGGCCGGCTCCACCGACGTGGGCTTGTGGGTCAACAAGCAGTTCCGCGACCTGGGCGACATCATCTACGTGGGCGACGTGGCCGAAATGAAGACCATCGAAGACCGCGAGAGCGATGCGGGCGGGGAGCTCTACATCGGGGCCGGTGCCTCGCTCGAATCGGCCTTCGCCACGCTGGTGGCGCGCGTGCCCAGCCTGGCCGACGTATGGCTGCGCTTCGCCTCGCCGCCCATCCGCCATGCCGGCACCATGGGCGGCAACGTGGCCAACGGCTCGCCCATCGGCGATTCGCCGCCGGTGCTGATGTCGCTCGACGCGCAGATCGAACTGCGCCGCGGCGACGCGGTGCGCCGCATGCCGCTGAGCGAGTTCTACGTGGACTACATGAAGAACCAGCTGCAGCCGGGCGAGTTCGTCCAGGGGCTGGCCGTGCCGCATGCGGCGCTGAAGCGCCAGGTGCGCGCCTACAAGATCAGCAAGCGCTTCGACTGCGACATCTCGGCGCTGTGCGCGGGCTTCGCCATCGAGTTCGAAGCCGGCGGCGACACGGTCAAGGCCGTGCGGCTGGCCTTCGGCGGCATGGCCGCCACGGTGCGGCGCGCGGCCAACGCCGAGGCCGCCATCCTCGGCAAGCCCTGGACGCAGGCCAGCGTGGCGACCGCCAAGCTGGCGCTGGCACAAGACTTCAAGCCGCTGTCAGACATGCGCGCCTCGGCCGACTACCGGCTGCTGGTGGCGCAGAACCTCATCCAGCGCCTGTGGCTGGAAACCCGCGCCGACGACGCCCTCTCGCTGGAAGAAACCAGCGTCTGGAGCGTGATGCCCCATGCCCCGGCCAAAGCGGCTGCCGAAGGAGTCTGACCATGAACAAACCCATCGACGCCCGCCTGCTGCAGCCCGCCGAGGCCTTTGCCGACTACCTGACCAACACGGCCGCGCGCATCGACGTGGGCGCCGAGGCGCTGGCGCACGATCGCGGCATGCGCGTGGGCATCAGCCGCCCGCACGAATCTGCGCACCTGCACGTGGCCGGCGAGGCCACCTACATCGACGACATTCCCGAGCTGGCCGGCACGCTGCACTGCGCGCTGGGGCTGTCGCCGGTCGCCGCCGGCCGCGTCACGGCCCTGTCGCTGGACGCCCTCCGCGCCATGCCGGGCGTGGTCGCGGTGCTCACGGCCGACGACATTCCGGGCACCAACGACTGCGGATCGATCATTCACGACGACCCGATCCTGCTGCCCGTGAACGACGGCGGCCAGATCCGCTACCTCGGCCAGCCGGTGTTCGCCGTGATCGCCGAGACGCGCGACGCGGCCCGACGCGCTGCCGCGCGGGCGAAGGACGCGCTGACCATCGAGGCGCAGCCGCCCGTCATCACACCCCAGGACGCCCATGCGCGCGGCCAGTACGTGGTGCCGCCGATGCACATCGTGCGCAGCGGCGGCGGCGCCAACGAGGGTGACGAGGCGGCCGTGCGCGCCGCCATCGCCCAGGCGCCGCATCGCCACACCGCCACGCTGGACGTGGGCGGGCAGGAGCAGTTCTACCTGGAAGGCCAGATCAGCTACGCCATTCCCAAGGAAGGCGGCGCGCTGCACATCCACTGCTCCACGCAGCACCCGAGCGAAATGCAGCACCTGGTGGCGCATGCGCTGCACCTGCAGTCGAACGAGGTGCATGTGGAATGCCGGCGCATGGGCGGCGGCTTCGGCGGCAAGGAGTCGCAGTCGGCCATCTTCGCGTGCGTGGCCGCCATCGCGGCCCGCCAGCTGCAGCGCCCCGTGAAGCTGCGGCTGGACCGCGACGACGACTTCATGGTCACCGGCCGGCGCCACTGCTTCTGGTACGAATACGACGTGGGCTACGACGACGAGGGCCGCATCCTCGGTGCGGAGATCACCATGGTCTCGCGCGCCGGCCACTCGGCCGACCTGTCGGGCCCGGTGATGACGCGCGCGCTGTGCCACTTCGACAACGCCTACTGGTTGCCCAACGTGGCCATGCACGGCTTCTCGGGCAAGACCAACACGCAGAGCAACACCGCGTTTCGCGGCTTCGGCGGCCCGCAGGGCGCCATCGCCATCGAGAACATCCTCGACTCGGTGGCGCGCGAATTGAAACGCGACCCGCTCGACGTGCGGCGCGTCAACTTCTACGGCAAGACCGAGAACAACGTCACGCCCTACCGCCAGACCGTGACCGACAACATCGTCCACGAGCTCGTGGCCGAGCTGGAGGCCACCAGCGACTACCGCGCGCGGCGCGAGGACATCGCGGCCTTCAACAGCAAGAGCGCCGTGCTCAAGCGCGGCCTGGCGCTGGCGCCGCTGAAGTTCGGCATTTCGTTCAACGTGAAGCACTTCAACCAGGCCGGCGCGCTGGTGCACGTGTACACCGACGGCTCCATCCTGGTGAACCACGGTGGCACCGAGATGGGCCAGGGCCTGAACACCAAGGTGGCGCAGGTGGTGGCGCACGAGCTGGGCGTGAGCTTCGAGCGCGTGCGCGTCACCGCCACCGACACCACCAAGGTGGCCAACACCTCGGCCACGGCGGCCTCGACCGGCGCCGACCTGAACGGCAAGGCCGCGCAGGACGCCGCCCGCCAGATCCGCGAGCGCCTGGCCGACTGCGCGGCCGAGCGCCACGGCGGCAAGGCGAGCGAGGTGCGCTTCGCGAACGACAAGGTCGAGGTCAACGGCCGCACGCTGGCCTTCAGCACCGTGGTGGGCGAGGCCTACCTGGACCGCAAGCAGCTGTGGTCCGACGGCTTCTACGCCACGCCGGGCCTGAGCTGGGACAAGGACAAGATGCAGGGCCGGCCGTTCTACTACTACGCCTACGGCGCGGCGGTGAGCGAGGTGATCGTGGACACGCTCACCGGCGAATGGAAGCTGCTGCGCGCCGACATCCTGCACGACGCGGGCAAGTCGCTGAACCCTGCCGTGGACATCGGCCAGGTGGAAGGCGCCTTCATCCAGGGCATGGGCTGGCTCACCACCGAAGAGCTGGTGTGGCACCCACAAAGCGGCAAGCTCACCACGCACGCGCCCAGCACCTACAAGATTCCGACGGCCAACGACTGCCCGCCGGTGTTCAACGTGCGCCTGTTCGAGGGCCAGAACTTCGAGGACTCCATCCACCGCAGCAAGGCCGTGGGCGAGCCGCCGCTGTTGCTGCCGTTCTCGGTGTTCTTCGCGATCCGCGACGCGGTGTCCGCGGCCGGCGACCACAAGGTCGATCCGCCGCTGAAGGCGCCGGCCACGAGCGAATCGATCCTGCGCGCCATCACGGCGGTGCAGGGCGCAACGGCCGAATGACAGCGGGCCGTGCTCGCACGGTCCGAGCTTCCTTTTCACACCCGGTCTTGCCCAATGTCGCGCTGTATAACTGTTCGCACAGACAAGAAAGGTGTGAACAGCCATGAGAGACCAAGCGCTTTTCGACAAGATCGACCTGCATCTGATCCGCGTGTTGCACACCGTGCTGACCGACCGCAGCGTCTCGCGCGCCGCCATTCGCCTGGGGATGTACCAGCCGGCCGTCTCGGCCGCGCTCAAGCGCCTGCGCGAGCTGTCGGGCGACCCGCTGCTGGTGCGCTCGGGCTCGGGCATGGTGCCCACCGACGCGGGGCTGCGCATGGTCGAGCCCGCCGCGAGCATTCTTCGCGCGGCCGAGATGCTGTTCTCGGATGCGCGTGGCTTCGATCCGCAGTCGGCGGCCACCACCTTCCGCATTGCCGCCAGCGACTACATGGACCCGCTGTTCCTGCCCATGCTGGTGGCGCAGGTCAAGCGCGACGCGCCGCTGTGCCAGATCGAGATCCACGCGCTCTCGCCCGACTCCGACTACCACGGGCACCTGGCGCTCGGCCAGGTCGACCTGGTGATCGGCAACTGGCTCAAGCCGCCGGAAGACCTGCACATGGCGCGCCTGTTCGGCGACGAGGTGGTGTCGCTGGTCAACAAGGACCATCCGGCGGTGCGCCGCGGCTGGGACCTGGAGACCTGGCTGGCGGCCGAGCACATCGCGCCCACGCCCATGCACCCGGGCGGGCGCGGCATCATCGACCAGATGCTCGACGAGCTGGGGCGGCAGCGCAACATCACGGCGCGCTGCGCACACTTCGGCCTCATTCCGGACATGGTGGCCTCCAGCCTGCTGGTGCTGACCACCGGGCGCCAGTACTGCGAGCGCTTCGCCGCGCGGCTGCCGCTGAAGATCCTCGACTGCCCGGTGGCGCTGCCGCGCCTCATGTACTACCAGCTCTGGCACGAACGCACCCATTCGTCGAGCTCCGCGCGCTGGCTGCGCGAATGCATCAAGGACGTGGCGGCGTCGCTGCGTCCGCCGGTGTCGCCGCTGCCCGTGGCACCCGGCCGCCCGCCTGCCGATCCTGAGACTTCCGATCCCTGAGAGATCCCCGCTTGCGCCGGCGTCGTGAGCGGGGGCAACGATGAAGCAACCGCCACTACAACAGCTGGAGACAAGCGAAATGAGTACGTTGGAACAGGCGCCCAAAGGCGCCGAGCCCCGCATCCCGGGGCATGTCGAGTCCGCACGTCCGCGTGCGGCTGTGGGCGGCGCAAGCAGCTCGGGCCTGCTGGAGCGCGTGTTCAAGCTCAGCGAGCACAACACCACCGTGCGCATCGAGCTGGTGGCGGGCCTGACCACCTTCCTCACGATGGCCTACATCATCTTCGTGAACCCGAGCATCCTCGGCGACGCGGGCATGCCCAAGGGCGCGGTGTTCGTGGCCACCTGCATCATCGCGGCGCTGGGCACGCTGATCATGGGGCTGTACGCCAACTACCCGATCGCCATGGCGCCGGGCATGGGGCTGAATGCCTACTTCTCCTACGTGGTGGTGCTGGGCATGGGCTACACGTGGCAGGTGGCGCTGGGCGCGGTGTTCATCTCGGGCTGCCTGTTCCTGGTGGTCACGGTCACGGGGCTGCGCAAGCTGATCATCGACGGCATACCGCATTCGCTGCGAACGGCGATCACCGTGGGCATCGGCATGTTCCTGGCGCTGGTGGCGCTCAAGAGCGCGGGCGTGGTGGCGGCCTCGCCGGCCACCTTCGTCACGCTGGGCGATCTGCACACGCCGCCTGTCATCCTGGCCACGCTGGGTTTCTTCGTCATCGTCGTCCTCGACCGGCTCAAGGTGCGCGGCGCCATCCTCATCGGCATCCTGGCGGTGACGGTGCTGTCGTTCTTCGTGGCCGACAACAAGTTCCATGGCGTCTTCGCGGCGCCGCCGTCGGTGGCGCCCACCTTCATGCAGCTGGACGTGATGGGCGCGCTCAAGGGCGGCATCCTGAACGTGGTGCTGGTGTTCTTCCTGGTCGAGATGTTCGACGCCACCGGCACGCTGATGGGCGTGGCCAAGCGCGCGGGCCTGCTGGTGCCCGGCAAGATGGAGCGCATGAACAAGGCGCTGCTGGCCGACAGCGGCGCGATCTTCGCGGGCTCGCTGCTCGGCACCTCGAGCACCACGGCCTATGTGGAGAGCGCGGCCGGCGTGCAGGCGGGCGGGCGCACCGGCCTCACGGCGGTGGTGGTGGCGCTGCTGTTCCTGGCCTGCCTGATGATCTCGCCGCTGGCGGGCTCGGTGCCGGCCTATGCCACGGCACCGGCGCTGTTCTTCGTGGGCTGCCTGATGCTGCGCGACCTGGTCGAGCTCGACTGGGACGACACCACCGAGGTGATCCCGGCCGCGCTCACCGCGCTGGCCATGCCGTTCACCTACTCGATCGCCACGGGGCTGGCCTTCGGCTTCATCTCGTACGCGGTGCTCAAGCTGTTCACCGGACGGGCACGGGAAGTGCATGTGTCGGTGTGGATCATCGCGGCGGTGTTCCTGTTCAAGTTCGCCTACGTCGGCGCCCACTGAGGCGCTCGTCACCGTGGCCGCCCCTGGGGCCACGGCCGGGGAAAACCGGGAAAGCCGGGGTGAGCGGGCGACGGTCACGCTATTAAACTTATAGCTGTACACCGCCTTGTCGATGTTGAACGAGACAACCCACGAAGAACCGGCATGACAACCCCCAGACTCCAGCTCGCGCACATCACCAAGCGGTATCCCGCGGTGGTGGCCAACAGCGACATCTCCCTGGCCGTGCAGCCCGGCGAAATCCACGCCGTGCTCGGCGAGAACGGGGCCGGCAAGTCGACCCTGATGAAGATCATCTACGGGTCGGTCAAGCCCGACAAAGGCACCGTCACCTTCGACGGGCAGGCCGTCAACCAGCGCAACCCGCAGCAGGCGAGGGCGCTGGGCATCAGCATGGTGTTCCAGCACTTCAGCCTGTTCGACACGCTCACCGTGGCCGAGAACGTGTGGCTGGGCCTGGACAAGTCTCTGCAGCTGGCCGAGGTGGCGCGCAGCATCACCGCCAAGGCCAGCGAGTACGGCCTGGACATCGACCCGGCGCGCCCGGTGCACACGCTGTCGGTGGGCGAGATGCAGCGCGTGGAGATCATCCGCGCGCTGCTCACCAACCCCAAGCTGCTGATCCTGGACGAACCGACCTCGGTGCTGACGCCGCAGGCCGTCGTCAAGCTGTTCAACGTGCTGAAAAAGCTGTCGTCCGAGGGCTGCAGCATCCTCTACATCAGCCACAAGCTGCACGAGATCCAGGAGCTGTGCAGCGCTTGCACCGTGCTGCGCGGCGGCAAGGTCACGGGCGTGTGCAACCCGCAGAACGAGAGCACCCAGTCGCTGTCGCGCCTGATGATCGGCAGCGAGCCGCCGCCGCTGCAGCACCGGCCGGTGCACGCGGGTGCGGTGGCCCTGCGCGTGAAGGCACTCACGCTGGCGCGCGAAGACCAGTTCGGCGTGGACCTCGACGGCATTTCGTTCGACGTGCGCGCGGGCGAAATCGTCGGCATCGCCGGCGTCTCGGGCAACGGCCAGCGGGAGCTGCTCTACACGCTGTCGGGCGAGGACGTGCGCGCCGAGGCGTCGATGGTCCAGGTGTTCGACAAGCCGGCCGGCCGGCTGCGCCCGCGCTCGCGGCGCGCGCTGGGCCTGCACTTCGTGCCCGAGGAGCGGCTGGGCCGGGGGGCAGTGCCCACGCTGGGGCTCGCGCACAACCTGCTGCTCACGCGCAGCGACGCGGTGGGCCGGGGCGGGTGGATCCGCACCGGCGCGCTGGAGCGCCAGGCCCGGGGCATCATCGAGCGCTTCAAGGTGAAGGCGGGCGGGCCCCGCGCCGCGGCGCGTTCGCTCTCGGGCGGCAACCTGCAGAAATTCATCGTGGGCCGCGAGATCGACGCCAACCCCAGGCTCTTCATCGTCTCGCAGCCGACCTGGGGCGTGGACGTGGGCGCCGCGGCGCTCATCCATGCCGAGATCCTGGCGTTGCGCGACGCCGGCTGCGCCGTGCTGGTCATCAGCGAAGAGCTCGACGAGCTGTTCAACATCTGCGACCGCCTGCACGTGATCGCCAAGGGCCGGCTGTCGCCGTCCATCGACCGCGCCGCGGCCACGTTGCCGCAGATCGGCGAATGGATGAGCGGCCTGTGGGACACCACGGCCGCCGCGGCCACCGCCGCCAAGGAAGCTGCCCATGTTTAAGCTCGAACCCCGCCCGGAGCTCTCGCGCTTCTGGAGCTATGCCTCGCCGATATTGGCGCTGCTGATCACCGTGCTCATCGGCGTGGCGCTGTTCGCGGCGCTCGGCAAGGACCCGGTGAAGGGCCTGCTGGTGTTCTTCTACGAGCCCATCAAGAACGGCTATGCCATCGGCGAGCTGATGGTCAAGGCCACGCCGCTGCTCATCATCGCGCTGGGGCTGGCCGTGTGCTTCCGTTCGAACGTGTGGAACATCGGCGCCGAAGGGCAGTTCGTGTTCGGCGCCATCGCGGCGGGCGGCGTGGCGCTGCTGGCCGACAAGACCACGGGGCAGTGGATCGTGGTGGTCATCCTGCTGGCCGGTACGCTGGGCGGCATGGTGTGGGCGGGCATCGTGGCGTTCCTGCGCGACAAGTGCAACGCCAACGAAATCCTGGTGAGCCTGATGCTGGTCTACGTGGCCACGCTGCTGCTGGGCTACATGGTCTTCGGGCCGTGGAAAGACCCGAACGGCTACAACTTTCCGCAGTCCAAGACCTTCGAGGCGGTCACGCAGATTCCGCGGCTCTTCAAGGGCTCGCGCGTGACCATCGGGCTGGTGATCGCGCTCGTCGGCGCGGGCGCGCTGTGGGTGTTCCTGTTCCGGACGCGGGCGGGCTTCGCGCAGCAGGTCGGCGGCCTTGCGCCGGCGGCCTCGCGCTATGCGGGTTTCTCGGCGCGGCGCGCGGTCTGGATCGCACTGCTGACCTCGGGCGGCGCGGCCGGCCTGGCCGGTGCGCTCGAAGTGGCTGGCCCGCTGGGCCAGCTCACGCCGTACGTGCCCGCGGGCTACGGCTTCGCGGCCATCATCGTGGCGTTCGTGGGGCGGCTGCACCCGGTGGGCATGATCTTCTCGGCCATCCTGATGAGCATGTTCTACATCGGCGGCGAACTCGCGCAGTCGCGCCTGGGCCTGCCCAAGTCGCTCACCGGCGTGTTCCAGGGCCTGCTGCTGTTCACGCTGCTGGCCTGCGACACCTTCATTGCCTACCGCATCCGGCGCAAGGCCTCGGCCAAGGCCGCCACGCTGACGACAAGCTCGCTGCAGGCCAGCACACCGCTGACGGCGCCGATCGCAGGCGCCACCGAAGGGAGCCATTGACATGGACAGCTACGCACTTCTGCTGGGTTCCACGCTGAGCGCAGGCACCGTGCTCGCCATCGCGGCGCTGGGCCTGCTCATCAACGAAAAGGCCGGCATCGTCAACCTCGGCGCCGAGGGCCTGATGCTGTGCGCCGCCATCGCCGGTTTCGCCACGGTGGTCACCACGCACAACCCCTGGCTCGGCTTCCTGGCCGGCATGGCCGCGGGCGCCTTGCTGGCGGCCTTCTTCGGCGTGCTGGTGATCTGGCTCAACACCAACCAGTACGCCACCGGGCTCGCGCTGAGCCTGTTCGGCGTGGGTTTCTCTGCCTTTGCCGGCATCAACTTCGTGCAGGCCAAGCTCCCGGAAAGCGTGTCGTACGCCATTCCCGTGCTGGGCGACATTCCGCTCCTCGGCCCCGCGCTGTTCCGCCACCACCCGATGGTGTACTTCGCGGTGGTGCTGACCTTCGCGCTCATTTGGTTCCTGTACCGCACGCGCGCCGGCCTCGTGCTGCGCTCGGTCGGTGAATCGCCCGAGTCGGCGCACGCGCTGGGCTACCCCGTGCGGCGCATCCGTTTCATGGCGGTGATCGCGGGCGGCGCGCTGTGCGGGCTGGCGGGCGCCTACCTGTCGACTGTGTACACGCCGCTGTGGGTCGAAGGCATGGTGGCCGGGCGCGGCTGGATCGCGCTGGCGCTCACCACCTTCGCCACCTGGCGCCCGATGCGCGTGCTGCTGGGCGCCTACCTGTTCGGCGGCGTGTCGATGCTGGGCTTTCACCTGCAGAGCAGCGGTGTCGACGTGCCGGCGCAGTTTCTCAGCATGCTGCAGTACATCGCGCCCATCGTGGTGCTGGCGCTGATCTCGCGCAACCCGACTTTCATTCGCGTCAACATGCCGGCTTCCATCGGGAAACCGTTCTACCCCGGCTCATAATCGCGTTTTTCGTTTTCCCGCCAACCCGTCCTTTTCTGAGGATTTCCGACAATGAATGATCTGAACAAGCGCTCCCTGCTCAAGCTGGCTGCCCTCACGGCGGTTGCTTCGGCCGCCCTGATCGGCTGCGGCAAGAAAGAAGAAGCGGCAGCACCGGCAGCGGCCCCCGCGCCTGCACCGGCACCCGCCGCGGCCGCGCCGGCACCGGCGGCGCCGCTGAACATCGCGTTCGCCTACATCGGCCCGGTCGGCGACGGCGGCTGGACCTTCGCGCACGACAACGCCCGCAAGGCGCTCGAGAAGGAATTCGGCGACAAGATCAAGACCACCTTCGTCGAAAGCGTGCCCGAAGGCGCCGACGCCGAGCGCGTGTTCCGCGACATGGTCGGCCAAGGCAACAAGCTCATCTTCGGCACCACCTTCGGCTACATGGAGCCCATGCTCAAGGTTGCGGCCGACAGCAAGGACGTGAAATTCGAGCACGCCACCGGCTACAAGACCTCGGACAACATGCGCACCTACGACAGCCGCACGTACGAAGGCGCGTACATGGCCGGCGTCATCGCCGGTGCCATGACCAAGAGCAACACGCTGGGCGTGGTCGGCTCGGTGCCGATTCCCGAAGTGCTGCGCAACATCAACAGCTTCACGCTGGGCGCGCAGTCGGTCAACCCGAAGATCACGACCAAGGTCGTGTGGGTGAACGAGTGGTTCAGCCCGCCCAAGGAAACCGAAGCCGCCACCGCCCTCATCAACGGCGGCGCCGACGTGCTGTTCCAGAACACCGACTCGCCGGCCGTGCTCAAGACCGCGCAGGAAAAAGGCAAGCGCGCCTTCGGCTGGGATTCGGACATGACCGCCTACGGTCCCAAGGCCCACCTGGCCTCGGCCACCATCAACTGGGCCCCGTACTACATCAAGGCCACCCAGGAAGCCCTGGACGGCAAGTGGACCACCGGCCAGGCGTGGTGGGGCGTGAAGGAAGGCGCCATCGACCTCGTGTCGATCGCCGAGGACGTGCCGGCCGAAACCAAGGCCAAGGTCGAGGAAGTGAAGAAGGGCCTGAAGGACGGCAGCTTCGTGATCTGGAAGGGCCCGATCCTGGGCCAGGACGGCAAGGAAGTGGTCGCCAAGGACGCCGTGGCCGACGACAAGTTCCTGTCGGGCGTCAACTTCTACGTCAAGGGCGTCGAAGGCAAGGTACCAGGCGGCGACAAGAAGTAAGGCTCGCCCCCAGGCTTCGCGCACTTCGTGTCGCTTCTCCTTCCCCCTACCGGGGGCAACACCTGAGGCCCGGCGAAGCCGGTTCCTCGGTGTTTCACGAAAAAACCGTAACGCCATCGAGGCCGCCGCAAGGCGGCCTTTTTCATGGGCGAACGGGCGCCGATGCCCCGGTGTCATCACAGGGCAGGCGTGCGGGCATAACATCTGCCGCATGCCGCCCACCACCTGCCACGACACCCGCTTCGGCCAACGCCTGGCCAGGCAGTACGGGGTCGATGCGGTGCCCTCGCTGGTCACCACCTCGCGCTGGGGCTCGGAGCTCGGCATTGCGCGCATGCACTACGACCAGCCGCATCTGTTCGTGCTGCCCCCGTTGCCGAGCGAAGACGCCTTTCTGCTGCGCGTAGAAATCGCCTCGGGCGGCAGCCGGCGCATCTGCAAGGGCGGCACCACGCAGCAGCTCGGCCTGCAGCAGGAGGGGGCCTTCCACATCACCGACCTGTCGGAGTGCGCCTCGGCCTATGTGTGCAGCCCCTTCAGTTCCATGCTGTTCCACATGCCGCGCGCCACCATCGACGCCTTCGCGCAAGAGATGGACGTGCCGCGCGTCGGCGCGCTGCGCTGCGAGGCCGGCACCGTCGACACGGTGGTGGCCAGCCTCGGCCGCGCCATGCTGCCGGCGCTGATGCAGCCCGAGGCGGCGAGCACCTTGTTCGTCGACCACCTCACGCTGGCGCTGAAGGCCCACGTGCTGCATGCCTACGGCGGCGCAGCGGGCGCGGTGACTGCAGAGCCGCGCGGCCTCGCGCCGTGGCAGGAGCGCCGCGCCAAGGCGTTCCTGCTGGCGCACCTGGCCGGCGACGTGTCGCTGGCCGAGGTGGCGCGCGAGTGCGCGCTGTCGCGCAGCCATTTCAGCAAGGCCTTCAAGCAGAGCACCGGCCAGACGCCGCACGCCTGGCTGGTGGCGCAGCGCGTCGCGGCGGCGCGCCGCCTGCTGGGCCAGGCCGACCTGCCGATCGCGGAGATCGCCGCGGCCTGCGGCTTTTCGGACCAGAGCCACCTGACGCGTGTGTTCTCGGCGCACGTGGGCACGTCGCCGGCGCGCTGGCGGCGGCTGAACACGGGCTGATCAGTAGGCGACCTGGCCGGCCTGGCCGGCCTGCGCGGACCGGTTCCGGTCCTGGAACCGCGCCGCCGCCGCTTCGGCGCCGCGCGCCAGTATCTGCAGGTCCATCGCCACCGCCACGAAGAGCGCGCCCAGGTCCAGGCATTCGCGCGCCCGCGCTTCGTCCAGCATCAGGATGCCGGGCGCCTTGCCCCTGGCGCGGATGCGGCGGATGGCGTCGTCGATGGCGCTGCGGACCTCGGGGTGCCCCGGGTCGCCCGGATGCCCCAGGCTCGCCGAGAGGTCGGCCGGGCCGATGAACACGCCGTCCACGCCGTCCACCGCCAGGATCTCGTCGAGATGGTCGAGCGCTTCGCGCGTTTCCACCTGCAGCAGCACGCAGAGTTCGTCTTGCGCGCTGCTCACGTAGTCGCGAATGCGCCCGAAGTTCGATGCCCGCATCGACCCACCCATGCCGCGCAGGCCTTGCGGGGCGTAGCGCGTGGCGCGCACCGCGGCCTGCGCCTCGGCCGCGCTCTGTACGAAGGGCAGCAACAGGCTCTGCGCCCCGATGTCCAGGTAGCGCTTGATGAGCACCGTGTCGTTCCAGTCGGGCCGCACCACGGCCGACGTGCGCCGCGCCGTGTCGGCCGGCACCGCGGCGCCCACCGCCTGCAGCTGGTGCAGCATGTGCGGCACGTCGGTCGGCGTGTGCTCGGTGTCCAGCAGCACCCAGTCGAAACCGGCGCCCGCGACGATCTCGGACACATACGGGTCGGGCAGCGTCGACCACAGGCCGATCTGCGGCACGCCGGCCGCGAGCGCGCGCTTGAAATGGTTGGGTGGCACCGGCATCGCGTTCACCCGAAATGGCACGACACGGTGCCGAAGCTGCCGTAGTCGGCCACCACCGTGTCGCCCTTGACGACCTCGATCGGCCGGATGAACGACCCCGCCAGAATGACCTGCCCGGCCTGCAGCGTCACGCCGAAGCGGTGCAGCCGGTTGGCCAGCCACGCCACGCCGTAGCCCGGGTGGTTGAGCACGCCGGCGGCCAGGCCAGTCTCTTCGACCTCGCCGTTGCGGCTCACGATGGCGCCGATGCGCCGCATGTCCGCGTCGATCAGCGCCGGCTTGAAGGGCCGGCCGCCCAGCACCAGCGCGGCGTTGGCCGCGTTGTCGGAGATGGTGTCGAACACGTTGCGCGTGCGCCCGGTTTCAGGGTCGATGCGCTGGATGCGCGCATCGAGGATCTCGAGCGCGGGCGTCACGTAGGCCGTGGCGTCGAGCACATCGAACAGGGTGCAGTCGGGTCCCGACAGCGGCCGGGCCAGCACGAAGGCCAGTTCGGCCTCGATCTTCAGCTGCAGGAAGCGCTCGGTCGGAATCACCGCGCCGTCGCGGTGGAACATGTCGTCCAGCAGCGCGCCGTAGTCGGGCTCGGCGATGTTCACCGCGCGCTGCATCGCCTTGGACGTGAGGCCGATCTTGTGACCTTTCACCGTGCGGCCGTTGCGCAGCTTGAGCTGCATCCAGGCATGCTGGATCGCGTAGGCGTCGTCGATGGTCATGTCGGGGTAGTCCAGCGAGAACTGGCGGCATGCCACGCGCGTGCGCTGCGCCTGTTCCAGCCGCTCGGCGGCCTGCGAGAGGATGCTGGTGTCGAGACTCATGCGGTGGCCTCTTCAGCGCGCACCACGTTGCGCAGCACGCCCACGCCGTCCACCTCGACCTCGACCACGTCGCCCGGCTGCAGGAACTTCGGCGGTTCGAAGCGGATGCCCGCGCCGGTCGGCGTGCCCGTGGCGATGATGTCGCCGGGCTCCAGCGTGGTGAAGGTCGACAGGTAGCCGATGAGGTACGCAAAGTCGAACATCAGGTGCGCGGTGGTGTCGTCCTGGCGCGGCTCGCCGTTGACGCGCGTGCGCACGCGCAGATTGCCGTAGCCCTGTGCAAATTCGTCGGCCGTGACGATCCACGGCCCGATGGCGCCGGACGCATTGAAGTTCTTGCCCTGCGTCACGTTGAACTTGGCGTGATGCACCCAGTCGCGGATCGTGCCTTCGTTCATGCAGGTGAGGCCGGCGATGCAGGCGAGCGCCTCGTCGCCCTTCACGCGGCGCGCGCGCCGGCCGATGACGATGGCGATCTCGCCTTCGTAGTCGAGCTGCGTCGATTCGAGCGGCTGCTGCAGCGGCTCTGCGTGCCCGACGAACGATTCGGCCACGCGCATGAAGATGCTCGGGTACTTGGGCAGGTCGCTGCCGTCCTTGTACTCGGCGTTGCGGTGCGCGTAGTTCACGCCGATGCAGAACACGCGCCGCGGCCGCGCGATGGGCAGCTCGAAGCGAACGTCGGCCAGCGCATGGTCTGGCGCGGCGCCCTCGGCCGCTTGACGGGCCTGGGCCAGCGCGGCCTCGCCGCCTTCCAGCAGCGCGGACACCGAGGCGAAGGCGGGCAGGCGCCGCCCCAGGTCGACGACGCCGATGCCGTTGTCGGTGACGCAGCCCCAGTGCGAGGCCCCGCCGTGCAGGTAGCTGATGAGTTTCATGCGGTCTCGAATCCAAAGAAGCGGGCGGGGTTGTCGACAAGAATCTTCTGGCGCACGGCGGCGTCGGGCGCGAAGCGGTAGAGCAGTTCGAGCAGCGCGCCCTCGTTGGGTGGCTGCTTCACGGAGATGGGGTGCGGCCAGTCGCTGCCCCACACGCAGCGCTCGGGCGCGGCCGCGATCAGCCGCTGCGCCAGCGGCACCACGTCGTCCCACGGCGCGCCGGTCTTGGAGATCTTTTCGGACAGCGACAGCATCACCCAGAAGTTGCCGCGTTCGAACAGCGCTAGCATGCGCGCGAGGCTCGTGTCGGCGTCGCCGCGCGACGGGTCGGCGCGGCCCATGTGGTCCAGCAGCACCGGCACGTCGAGCGACTCGAAGGCCGCGAGCTGCTCGGCGATGCCGTGGGGTTCGGGCTGCACCTTCACGTACCAGCCCAGCTCCTTGACGCGCGCGAAGGCGCGCGCCTGTTCTGCCGCGCTCAGGCTGATGCCCAGGCCGCCGCGGGTGAAGCGTGCGCCGCGCACGCCGGCGTCGTGCAGCTTGTGCAGGTAGGCGTCGTCGCGCTCGGTGAGCACGGCGGCGTTGGCGCACGCCATGTAGCGGCGCGGGCCGCCGCCCGCGTTCAGGCCTTCCAGCGCGTCGAGCACCACCGTGTGGTCGGCGCCGTAGGTGGTGGCCTGCACGATCACGCCGCGCTGGATGCCCAGCGTGGCGTGGAGCTTCTGCGCGACCTGCCAGGTGGCGCTGGGCATTTCATAGGCGGCATTGGGCCGCACCGGGTATTGCTCGCGCGGGCCGAACACGTGGAACTGGCTGTCGCACGACAGCGGCGGCGGCAGCGGCGCGGGCGCGCGCGGATGGGGGTCGAAGGGGAGGTAGTCGGGCATGGTGTCGGGGTGGTTGTGTGTGCGTGTGCGTGTGTGCGCGTGCGGGGCGCCGGTCAGGCGATCCAGGCGGTGAAGCTGCACTCGACGAGCTTTCCCATGTCGAGCTCGGGCGCGACGATCGCGTGGCGCGCGGGCCGCGAGGCGGCGTCGGGGAACATGTCCAGCCAGGGCACGTTGAGCGCGGGGCGCTGGCTGCGGTCCTTCATCCAGACGGTGAGCTTCACGATGTCCTGCGTGCCGCCGCCCGCGGCTTCCACGATGCGGCGCACGTTGTCGAGCATGAAGCGGCACTGCGCCTCGATGGTCTCGGCCGGCTTGCCCGTGGCCGGGTCGTTGCCCTGGATGCTCCCGCTCTCCAGCAGCGGGCCGATGCGGCAGGCCGCCGGAATGGGGTTCTTGTGGCCGAAGCCGTCGATGTAGACGCTGGTGCGCGCGGCGGGCGCGGCGCGCCCGAGGCGTGGTGTGGTCGGGGTGCTCATTCGGCGGAAATGTTGGCTTGCTTGATGACGGGCATCCACCGCGCGTCTTCCTTGGTCAGGAACTGGGTGAATTGCGCGGGCGTGCTGCCGCGGGCCTCGGAGCCCAGCGTCTGGAAGCGGGCCTGCACGGCCTTGTCGGCAAGGATCTTCTGCAGCGCCTCGGACAGGCGCGTGACGATTTCCTTGGGCGTGGCGCGCGGCGCGAGGATGCCGGTGAAGGTCTCGGTGCTGAAGTCCTTGAAGCCCGCCTCCTGCAGCGTCGGCACGTCGGGCAGCTGCGGCAGCCGCTTGGGCGAGGTGACCGCGAGCGCGCGCGTGCGGCCTTGCTGGATGAAGGGCCCGGCCACCGAGATCTGGTCGAAGTTGAACTGCACCTGGCCGCCCAGCAGGTCGGTGGTGGCCGGCGCGTTGCCCTTGTAGTGCACGGTGGTCCAGTGCGCGCCGCTTTCGCGCTGCAGGTACTCGCTCACCAGGTGGTTCTGCGTACCCGCGCCGGGCGAGGCCATGGTCAGCGTGTTGCCGGGCTTCTTGCCTTCGGCCACGAGGTCGGCCACCGTCTTGTACGGCGTGGACGGATGCACCTGCAGCACCAGCGGCGTGAACGACACCGAGCTGACCGGCGCGAAGTCCTTCTTCCAGTCGTAGGCGTTGCGCTTGAAGATGGTCGGCGAGAAAAGAATGGGCCCGTTCGCGCCCATGAAGAAGGTGTAGCCGTCGGGCGCGGCCTTGGCCGCGTACTCCGCCGCGATCATGCCGCCGGCGCCGGGGCGGTTGTCCACGATGAAAGGCTGCTTGAACACCGCCTGCAGCTGTTCGCTGATGATGCGCGCGGCGCCGTCCACGTTGCCGCCCGGGGGGTAGGGCAGCACCAGCTTCACGGGTTTGTCGGGCCAATCGGCCTGCGCCATGGCGGGCAGTGCGGCAAGGGTCGTGCATGCGGCCACGGCGGCGGTGGCGATGAGTGTCTTCAAGTCATGTCTCCTGAATTCGGCGCCGGCACCGCAAGTTGGCTGCGGTTTGATCGGCGACCCGTCCACTCTAAGAATCCGGCGCCGGATGCTGCAATGCAATATCCTCTGGTTGTTCCATATGGTGGACGTTTTGTAAAAGTCGGCGCCCGGTGCCGCTGCGGCGCTGCCGACAATCGAGGCCCAGCCAACCCACGAGGCCCACCCATGTTTCTCGATGCCGGCGATCTTTCGCCCGAAGCCACCTACCGCCTGATGAGCGGCATCGTCGTGCCGCGCCCGATCGCCTGGATCACCACCGTGTCGGAAGCCGGCGTGGTCAATCTCGCCCCGTTCTCCTGCTTCACCTTCGTATCGAACAAGCCGCCGCTGCTGGGCGTGAACATCGGGCGCAAGGCGGGCCTTCGCAAGGACACGGGCGCCAACATCCATGCACTGGGCGAGTTCGTCGTGAACATCGGCACCGCCTCGCAGATGGTCGCCATCCACGAAAGCAGCGCCGAGCACGCCCCCGACGTGAGCGAGACCGAGCTGCTCGGCCTGGGCACCTTGCCCTGCAGCACGGTGCGGGTGCCGCGCCTGGCGGACGCGCCGGTGAGCATGGAGTGCAGGCTGGAGCGCGTCATCTCCTTCGGCGACACGGGCGCGGAGTTCTTCGTCGGCGAAGTCACGGCCTTCCACCTGCGCGACGGCCTCATGCGCGAGGGCAAGGTCGACACGCGCGCGCTCGACCCCGTGTGCCGCATCGGCGGGCCGAACTACGCGACGCTCGGCGAGATCGTCACGCTGCGCGGCATGCAGCAAACGCCCAAGGCGGTGATGGATGGCCGCAGCGGCGGATAAGGACACCTGCGCCGCCACCGCCGGCGCGCAGAGCGTGCGCCGCGCGCTCGCGGTGCTGCGCGTGCTGGCCACCGGCCAGGAGCGCGGCGTGCGCCTGACCGACGTGGTGAGCCACACCGGCCTGAACCGGCCCACGGTGCACCGCCTGCTGCGCGTGCTGGTGGAAGAAGGCGCGGTGGAGCAGGACGCGTCCACCCGCCGCTACCTGGTCGGCGGCGAGGTCTCGCTGCTCGGCCTGGCGCGCGCGAGCCGCTTCCCCATCCAGGCCATCGCCGAGCCGCACCTGCGCCACCTGAGCGAGAGCCTGGGCGACACGGCCTTCCTCACCATCCGCAACGGCACCGACTCGGTGTGCATCGACCGGCGGCCCGGCAGCTTTCCGGTGAAGGTGCTGTCGATCGAGATCGGCGCGCGGCGCCCGCTGGGCGTGGGCGTGAGCGGCCTCGTGCTGCTGGCGTCGCTGCCCGCCGAAGAGGCGGCGGACGTGGTGCGGCGCAACGCGCGGCGGCTCGCGGCCCTGCATGTGGACCCGGCTGACCTGCTGGCACGCGCGGTGCGCACCCGCGCGCAGGGCTATGCCTACGCGCCGGTCGGCGTGGTGCCGGGTTCGCGTGCGGTCGCGGTGCCGGTCTGCCTGGCCGACGGCCGCACCGTCGCCGGACTGGCGATCGCCACCATCACCGAGCGGCTGCCCGATGCGCGGGTCGAGAGCGTGGTTGCGCAGATGCGCGAGAGGGCCCGGCTGATCGGCGCGCAGGCGGCGGAACTCGCGCGCAGGAAGTCGGCACGGCGCGAGTAACGCCGCCTGCGCGCCGCATTCACATCGAGCGCGGCAACAACGCCGGCACCAGTTGCCGGTTCAACTGCTTCACCCACCACTTCAGCGCCTGCCCCATGACGCCGGTCTTCCAGCCCAGCCAGAACGCCTCGGGCGCGCGGGGCTCCTCGGTCTGCAGCTCAACCAGCGTGCCGCGCGCCAGCTCGCCCGCGATGCAGGCGCGCGGCAGGAAGCCGTGCCCGAGGCCGGCCACCTGGCAGGCGATCTTCGCGGGCATGGAGGGCACCGCGATGCGCGGCTGGCCCGCGAGCAAGCCCACGGTGCGGTCCGACAGCGTGCGGGCGCTGTCGCTCACCACGATGGCGTTGTGCTCCAGCAGGTCGCCGCGCTGCAGCGGGTGCGTCACCCGGGCCAGCGCATGCGTGGGCGCGACGCAGAAGGCGAAGTCGAGGCTGCCCACCATCACGGCCTGGTAGCCGCCGCCGGCGGGCCCTTCGCCCGCGGCGATGACCACGTCGGCGCGGCCCTCGCGCAGCGCCTCCCAGCTGCCGGTGAGCGCCTCGCAGCCGATGCGCAGCCGCGTGCCGCAGCGCAGGTCTTCGAAGGCGCGCACGTCGTCGATGAGCGCCTGCGTGGGAATGAGCGAGTCGTGCACCAGCCGCAGCTCCGACTCGAAGCCGGTGGCGATCTGCCGCATGCGCGATTCCAGGTCGCTCGCGGCGCTCAGCAGCCAGCGCCCCTCCTTGAGCATTTCGCTGCCGGCGGCGGTGAGCGTCACGCGCGGGCCGTTGCGCTCGAACAGCTGCATGCCCAGCTGCTCCTCGAGCTTGCCGACCGCATACGAGATGGTGGAGGGCACCTTGTTCAGGCGCGCGGCGGCGGCCGCGAACGAGCCGTGGCGGTCGATGGCGTCGACCACCTCGATGGCTTCCAGGCTGAGTTTGAGCACGTGTGGTTCCTTCGAAAAAGCCGGACCAAATCAATGATCGAAAAATTCGATCATAGACGGCAAAAGGTTTCGCCAACAGCCCCAGCGTGAAGCCCGAAGATTCATCCCATGCCTCGGAAATACCTCCGACGCCGATTGTGAATTCAATCGAATTCAAACACTGCCAAGGAGTGAATCATGTTGGACATTCGCAGCGCCGCCGACCGTGGGATCGCAGACTTCGGTTGGCTCAAGTCGCGCCACACCTTCTCGTTCGGCCACTACCACGACCCGAAGCAGGAAGGCTTCTCCGACCTGCTGGTGATCAACGACGACCGCGTCGCGCCCGGCCGCGGTTTCGGCACCCACCCGCACCGCGACATGGAAATCTTCTCGTACGTGCTCGACGGCGCGCTCGAGCACAAGGACTCGATGGGCACGGGCTCGGTCATCCGCCCCGGCGACGTGCAGATGATGAGCGCCGGCACCGGCGTGCGCCACAGCGAGTTCAACTCGTCGGCCACCGAGCCGCTGCACTTCCTGCAGATCTGGATCGTGCCGGGCGCCAAGGGCGTGGCACCGCGCTACCAGCAGGTGCACTTCGCGCCTGAGGACAAGCGCGGCCGCCTGCGCCTGATCATTTCGCCGGACGGCACCGACGGCTCGCTCGCGGTGCACCAGGACGCCCGCGTGTACGCCGGCCTGTTCGACGGCGACGAGACCGCCTCGCTGGCCTTCGGCCCCGAGCGCAACGCCTACGTGCACGTGGCGCGCGGCAGCGTCGAGGTCAACGGGCAGCGCATGTCCGAAGGCGACGGCGCACGGGTGCGCAACGCGCAGCAGATCGAACTGGCACACGGCGAAGGTGCCGAGGTGCTGGTGTTCGACCTGCGCCCGAACGAGCTGCCCGCGTTCTGAGCGGCGGCAAATGTCCAAACGGCCTCATTAATCGACAAGACACGCACCCTCGCTGAAACGAGGATGCACGCCAGAGGCCAGCAACCGTTTCCAAGGGGCCACGCCCCGCTTTTTTTCTCGCTCTCACCTCAACCTCGTCACGGAGTCAACCCATGTCCATCAAAGCCACCCCCACCGCCGGCGCCAAGCTCCTCACCCCCAAGGACCACACGCTGGTCATGATCGACTTCCAGTCGCAGATGGCCTTCGCCACGCACTCGATCGAAGCCATCACGCTGCGCAACAACGCCGCGCTCGTGGCCAACGCGGCCGCCGGCTTCGGCGTGCCGACCGTGCTCACCACCGTGGCCGAGAAGAGCTTCTCGGGCCCGATGTTCAGCGAGATCACCGATGCCTTCCCGGGCCAGAAGATGCTCGACCGCACCTCCATGAACACCTGGGAAGACGCAGCCGTCATCGCCCGCATCAACGAGATCGGCAAGCCGCGCATCGTGCTGTCGGGCCTGTGGACCGGCGTGTGCATCGTCGGCCCGGCGCTGTCGGCCATCGACCAGGGCTTCGAGGTGTTCGTGATTGCCGACGCCTGCGGCGACGTGTCGGCCGAGGCGCACAACCGCGCGATGGACCGCATGGTGCAGGCCGGCGCGCAACCCATGACCTCGCTGCAGTACCTGCTCGAGCTGCAACGCGACTGGGCCCGCACCGACACCTACGAGATGACCACCGGCATCGCGAAGAAGTTCGGCGGCGCCTACGGCCTGGGCGTGACCTACGCCAAGACCATGTTCGGCGCGCACGAAGGCTGAACCCGGCGGTGACGAAGATGAAGCCCTATGTTCTGTCGCTCGCGCTCGGCCTGCTGGTCGGTGTGATCTACGCACTGTTCCAGGTGCGTTCGCCGGCCCCGCCGGTCATCGCCCTCGTGGGGCTTCTGGGCATCCTGCTCGGCGAGCAGTTGCCGCCGCTCGTCAAGAGCGTGCTCAAGCCGCAGGCCACCGCGACCTCGTGGTTGCAGCACCAGGTCAAGCCCCACGTGTTCGGCGAGTTGCCGCAATGCACCGCCGCCACGGCGGCCAAGGAATCGAAGGAACCCCGCCATGGCTGATGCATCGCATCCCGACCTCATCCTGCACAACGGCCGCTTCACCACGCTGGACCGCGCCAACCCCACGGCCAGTGCCGTGGCCATCAAGGACGGCCGCTTCCTTCGCGTGGGCCGCGGCGAAGACGTGCTGCCGCTGGCCGGCAGCGCCACCCGCGTGGTCGACCTGCAGGGCAAGACCGTGCTGCCGGGCCTGATCGACAACCACCTGCACATCATTCGCGGCGGGCTGAACTACAACCTCGAGCTGCGCTGGGACGGCGTGCGCAGCCTGGCCGATGCCATGGGCATGCTCAAGCGCCAGGTCGCCATCACGCCCGCGCCGCAGTGGGTGCGCGTGGTGGGCGGTTTCACCGAGCATCAGTTCGCTGAAAAGCGCCTGCCCACCATCGAGGAGCTGAACGCCGTGGCGCCCGACACGCCGGTGTTCATCCTGCACCTGTACGACCGCGCGCTGCTCAACGGTGCCGCCCTGCGCGCCGTGGGCTACACCCGCGACACGCCCGCGCCGCCCGGCGGCGAGATCGTGCGCGACGGCGCCGGCAACCCCACCGGCCTGCTGCTGGCCAAGCCCAACGCGTCCATCCTCTACGCCACGCTGGCCAAGGGCCCGAAGCTGCCGCTGGACTACCAGGTCAACTCCACGCGCCACTTCATGCGCGACCTGAACCGCCTGGGCGTGACCGGCGCCATCGACGCGGGCGGCGGCTTCCAGAACTACCCCGAGGACTACCAGGTGATCCAGCAGCTGGCCGACGCCGGCCAGCTGACCATCCGCCTGGCCTACAACCTGTTCACGCAGAAGCCCAAGCAGGAAAAGCAGGACTTCCTGAACTGGACGGCGACCTCCAAGTACAAGCAGGGCGACGACTACTTCCGCCACAACGGCGCGGGCGAAATGCTCGTGTTCTCCGCCGCCGACTTCGAAGACTTTCGCCAGCCGCGCCCCGACATGGCGCCCGAGATGGGAGGCGAGCTCGAAGAGGTGGTGCGCGTGCTGGCGCAGAACCGCTGGCCCTGGCGCCTGCATGCCACGTACGACGAGACCATCGAGCGTGCGCTCGACGTGTTCGAGAAGGTCAACCAGGACACGCCGCTGGCCGGCCTGAACTGGTTCTTCGACCACTGCGAAACCATCTCCGAGAAGTCGATCGACCGCATCGCGGCGCTGGGCGGCGGCATTGCCGTGCAGCACCGCATGGCCTACCAGGGCGAGTACTTCGTGGAGCGCTACGGCGCCGGTGCGGCCGAGGCCACGCCGCCTGTCAAGCGCATGCTGGAGAAGGGCGTGAACGTGTCCGCCGGCACCGACGCCACGCGCGTGGCCTCGTACAACCCGTGGGTGTCGCTGTCGTGGCTGGTCACGGGGCGCACCGTGGGCGGCATGCAGCTGTACCCGCAGCGCAACTGCGTGGACCGCGAGACCGCGCTGCGCATGTGGACCGAGAAGGTGACCTGGTTCTCCAACGAGGTCGGCAAGAAGGGCCGCATCGAGGCCGGCCAGCTGGCCGATCTGATGGTGCCCGACCGCGACTTCTTCGGCTGCGCCGAATCGGACATCGCCGACACCACCGCGCTGCTGACGATGGTCGGCGGCAAGGTGGTTTATGGCGCCGGCCCGTTCGCGCCGCTGGACGAAGGCACGCCCCCCGCGGCCATGCCCGACTGGTCGCCCGCGCGCACCTTCGGCGGCTACGGCGGCTGGGCCGACACGAAGGAAGGTGCGCCGCTGCAGAAGGTGTTGCGCAACGCGGCAGCGGCCTGCGCCTGCGCGAACGACTGCAACGTGCACGGCCACCAGCACGCCACGGCCTGGAGCAGCAAGCTGCCCATTGCGGACCTGAAGAGCTTCTGGGGCGCGCTGGGTTGCGCCTGCTGGGCGGTATGAACATGCGCTGGACCCCCTCTTTCGTGACCGCTCCCGCGCTGCGCTGGATCGCCTTGCTGCTGCTGTGCGCTGCCTACCTTCAGGGCGGCCTGAACAAGGCGCTGGACTTCGGCTCGGCCATCGCCGAGATGAACCACTTCGGCGTGTCGCCCGCGGCGCCCATGGCGGCGGCGGTGATCGTGCTGGAGCTGGGCGCCTCGCTGCTCATCCTCACGGGCTTCCACCGCTGGCTGGGCGCCCTGGCGCTGGGCGCGTTCACGCTGTTCGCCACCTTCGTGGCGCTGCGTTTCTGGCAGATGCCTGTGGGGCAGGAGCGCTTCATGGCCGCGAACTCGTTCTTCGAGCACCTCGGCCTGGTCGGCGGCTTCGTGCTGGTGGCCTGGCACGACCTGAAGGAGCGCGCGCATGGCTGAGGCGGCCACCACCGCAAAGTCCGAAAAGGCCGGCGGCAGCTTCGCGCCGCTGCGCCAGCCGGTCTTCGCCGTGCTGTGGGCCGCCACCGTGCTGGGCAACATCGGCAGCTTCATGCGCGACGTGGCCAGTTCGTGGCTGGTGACCGACCTGTCGGCCAGCCCCACGGCGGTGGCGCTCATTCAGACGGCGGCCACGCTGCCCATCTTTCTGCTCGCCATTCCGGCGGGCGTGCTGTCGGACATCCTCGATCGCCGGCGATTCCTGATCTTCGTGCAGCTGGTGCTGGCCAGTGTGAGCGGCACGCTGCTGGTGCTGTCGCACACCGGCTCGCTCACCGTCGAATACCTGATCGGGCTGACCTTCGTCGGCGGCATCGGCGCGGCGCTGATGGGGCCGACCTGGCAGTCGATCGTGCCCGAGCTGGTGCCCAGGTCCGACCTGAAGAGCGCCGTGGCGCTGAACTCGCTGGGCATCAACATCGCGCGTTCCATCGGGCCGGCCGCGGGCGGGCTGATCCTGGCGAGCTTCGGCGCGGCCATGACCTATGGCGCCGACGTGCTGAGCTATGTGTTCGTCATTGCCGCGCTGCTGTGGTGGAAGCGCCCGGCCGCGGTGGACAGCGGCCTGTCGGAGAACTTCCTGGGCGCCTTCCGCGCCGGCCTGCGCTACGCGCGCGCCAGCAAGGAACTGCACCGCGTGATGCTGCGCGCGGCCGTGTTCTTCCTGTTCGCCAGTTCGGTGTGGGCGCTGCTGCCGCTGGTGGCGCGCCAGATGCTGGGCGGTACGGCCGGTTTCTACGGTGTGCTGCTGGGCGCGGTGGGCGCGGGCGCCATCGCCGGTGCGCTGGTCATGCCTCGGCTGCGCGCGCGGCTGGACGCCGACGGGCTGGTGCTGCTGGCCTCGGTGATCACCGCCGCGGTGATGGCCGCGCTGGTGTTCGCGCCGCCCAAGTGGCTGGCCGTGCTGCTGCTGTTGCTGCTGGGCCTGGGATGGATCATTGCGCTGACCACGCTCAACGGCGTGGCGCAGGCCATCCTGCCGAACTGGGTGCGCGGGCGCGGGCTGGCGGTGTACCTCACCGTGTTCAACGGCGCCATGGCGGCCGGCAGCCTAGGCTGGGGGCTCGTTGCGCAGGAAATCGGCGTGCCTTACACGCTGGTGGCCGGCGCCGTCGGCCTCGTCATCGTGGCGCTGCTGTTCCATCGCGCACGGTTGCCCACGGGCGAGTCGGACCTGCAGGCCTCCAACCACTGGCCCGAGCCGCTGGTGGCCGAACCCATCGCGCACGACCGCGGCCCGGTGATGGTGCAGGTCGAGTACCGCATCCGCAAGGAAGACCGCCCGGCCTTCCTCGACGCCATGAAGCGCCTGTCGCTGGAGCGCCGCCGCGACGGCGCCTACGCCTGGGGCGTGACCGAGCACACCGGCGACGCCGAGCGCGTGATGGAGTGGTTCCTCGTGGAGTCGTGGGCCGAGCACCTGCGCCAGCACCACCGCGTGTCGCATGCCGACGCCGATCTGCAAAGCGAGGCCGTGCGCTTCCACATCGGGCCGGAGAAGCCCGTGGTGCACCACTTTCTTTCTCTCTGAAACCCCAGGAACTCCAAGGAACAACCTCATGGCCACCTCCAAACCCCTCAAGACAGCCAGGTCCGTCAAGGCACTGGCCGGCAGCACCAAGGCACGCCGCACCGCGTCGCTGCACACGCCCAGCGACCTCGGTGCCGACGCCACGCGCGACATTTCCGCGGCGCTCAACGTGCTGCTGGCCGACGTGTTCGCGCTGTACTTCAAGACCAAGAACTTCCACTGGCACATGTCGGGCCCGTCGTTTCGCGACTACCACCTGCTGCTCGACGAGCAGGCCGACCAGATCTTCGCCACGGTCGACCCCATTGCCGAGCGCGTGCGCAAGGTGGGCGGCACCACGCTGCGCTCCACCGGCCATGCCGCGCGGCTGCAGCGCCTGTCCGACAACGACGCCGACTTCGTGACGCCCCTCGGCATGCTGGCCGAGCTGCGCGAGGACAACCAGCGCCTGGCCGGCTTCATGCGCGCCACGCACACGGTGTGCGACGAATACGGCGACGTGGCCACCGCCAGCGTGCTGGAGAACTGGATCGACGAGGCCGAGCGGCGCACCTGGTTCCTGTTCGAGTCGGTGCGCCAGGGCTGAGAAGATCTGAGGCGGCCGTCTTCCCCGATGCACGCGACAGGCGCTTACGGCGACCTGCTGGGACGGTACTTCGAAGTGCCGTGCGCGCCCGCGCTCGACATGTTGCCGACCGCATCCGCGACGCCGTTCGTCGCCACGCGCATCACCTGCCTGCCCGACCAGCTGGGCATGAAGCAGGAGATTCCGCCCGAAGACGCTTTCGCGGTCACGCTGCATCTCGCCGGTGCGGCGCACCACGAACTCTGGGTGCGCGGGCGGCCTTCGGTGGTGCGCGGCTATGCGGCCGGTGCGATCAGCATCGTCGACCTGCGCGACGAAGTGGCGAGCTACCTGGGCACGCCGCTGGACGCGCTGCAGTTCTATGTGCCGCGCGCGCTGGTGCGCGGCGTGGCCGACGCAGCGGGCCTGGCGCGCGTGAGCGGCCTGGCCTGCGCGCCGGGCCTGGTCGATCCGGTGATGTGCAACCTGGGCGCGGCCGTGCTGGCCCTGTTCGAGCGGCGCGAGCCCGAAGGCTCGGCTGTGCAGCAACACCTGGCCCTGGCCATCTGCGCCCACCTGGTGCACCGGTTCGGAAACAATGGCGACCCCGGAACCACGGCGCCGCAGGCCGTGCGGCCACTGCCGCATCTGCATTGAAGCGCCCCTATAGAGAATCTTTCATGACCACTTCTTCCACGCCCTCTTCGGTTCAGGACAACCCCGCGAAGCACCGCTTCGAATACGCGTCGCAGGGCGAACGCGCGGTCGCCATCTATTCGCTGGACGGCGACGTCATCACCTTCATCCACACCCTGGTGCCCGAGGCGCTGCAGGGGCAGGGCATTGCGAAGCAGCTGGTGCTCGCGGGCCTGGCCTCGGCGCGCGAGCGCGGGCTGCGCGTGATTCCGCAGTGCCCGGTGTTCGCCGCCTACATGCGTGCGCACCCCGAGACGCACGACCTGCTGGCCGACGAGGGCCGCACGCTGCTCGGCCTTTGACAAGGAGCGCGCATGACCGCCGACGACCGCCACCCCGAGCTACGCACCGCCACGCTGGACGAGATTGCCGGGCGCGCGCTGCCCGGCGCCGAAACCGTCACCGCCGTGATCCAGCAGACCGTCAGGCGCGAGGCCGTGGCCGCCTACGAGCAATGGCTGAAGAAGGTGGTGCCGATCGCCGCACGCTTTCCGGGGCACCGCGGCGTGAACGTCATCCACCCGGCGGCGGGCGGCCTGCAGTACACCATCACCATCCGCTTCGATTCGCTCGCGCACGCGCAGGACTGGTTCGCCTCGGGGGCGCGGCGGGAATTGGTCGAAGAGGTGGCTCCCTTGCTCGACGCCGACGAGAAGGTCGAAACCCGCACCGGCCTCGAGTTCTGGTTTCACCCGCCCGCCGGGCAACCGCCGGCCAGGCGCTACAAGCAGTTCCTGCTGACGCTGTCGGTGATCTACCCGCTGACCGTGGCGGTGCCGGCGGTGTTTCACCGGCTGCTGGCGCCGGTGCCGGTGGTGTCGAACTACTGGGTGGAGCACCTTGTTGCCTCGGCGGCCATCGTCGGGCTGATGGTGTATGTCGTCATGCCCAGGTACACGCGCCTGATGGCGCGCTGGCTCTACAAGTGACCGGGTGAGGCCTTGAGTGCCGGCGCCTCCGGTGGCGCGGTGGGGTCGCCCTCGTGCGTGCTGCGCTGGAGCACCACCGACAGCGCGGCCAGCACGGGCGGCACCGCAAAGCACCACACTCTCCATCGCGCGTAGATCAGCGCCGCCGCCGCGCAGCCGGCGGCGAACCAGGCCACGGCCAGCGCCATGCGCCGCATGCGCGTGCGTGCGGCGGCGGCTTCTTCGGGCGCCTGTCCGCCGCGCAGCAGGTCGGCCAGGTCGACCATCACCTGCGTGGTGGTGCCGGTCATCAGGGTGGTCGGCGGCGCGCTGCCCAGGTGGATGCGGTGCACCGCGTTCTGGATGGCCATGGCCGACACCAGCACCAGGCCCGTGAGCATCGCGGTGGCGCTGTCGCCGTCGGCGAACGGGCCGTAGTGGATGGCGAGGATGCCGCCGGCCAGCAGCAGCGCGGCCTTCAGGATCAGCATCGTGCGCAGCACCGGCAGGCCGAACCCGGGCAGGCCGTAGCTCAGCCAGCGCGCGAGCAGCACCACCACGCAGAACACCGGCAGCGCCAGCAGCTTGGTCAGCGTGCCCGAGGTGCCGTGCACCAGCGCCGCGCCGATGGTCACGAAGTTGCCCGTCACGTGCGCGGTGAACAGGCCGTGCAGCGTCAGGAAGCCCGCGGTGTCGACGAAGCCGCCGTTGAGGCTCATGAGCTGGGGCAGGGTGGGTTTCATGGGAGACCTTCACGTGAGGGCGGCGAGGAAGCTCGCAGCGCGCGGTGTGAATGGTGCGCCATGGCGCCGGTGCGGTCTTGTCGTGTTGGCTTGCGCTTTGCACATTTGCGGCGCCGCGCTCGCGCAAACGGAAAAGGGCCCGCTCTATCGCACGATCAGCTTCGTTCGTTCTCCGCTCGCAGCGTTGACCAGTTGAACGTCCTCCCCATCCTTCACGGTGTAGTAGCACAGACGGCTCCAGCCGGGCGCGTTGAACGTCGCGCACATGGTGTCGTCTCGCACCTCCCAGTAGCCCCATGCGGTCGACTTGGCGTTCCTTGCATAGATGCGGCCGGCTGAAAACGTCAACTCGACGGTGCCGAAGTTCGCTGGATCGCGCGGATGTCGATACGTCCAGGTCTTGCCGAGCAGCATCGGCATCTCCAGGTGCAACCTGGGTGTACCTGGCACTTCGGGACGTGCCGAGCCTTGCTGCACCACCGGGAGCGTGCTTGACGGCTTGTTGTACGCCGCCAGGGCGAGGCGGCCCCGCTCGGGCAGGTCGAGAATCCAATCGGCCGGTCGTGCGAAGTTGAGGTTCTGGGCCGTGCCGGTGATGCCCGACGTCGTGATTCCCACCAGTCGGCCTTGTTCATCGAACAAGCCGCCGCCGCTCGACCCGGGCGAAATCGGTGCGGAGATCTGGATGTACTCGATGGCTCCGCTGCTGTTTCGCCGGAGCGCAGAGACCAGGCCGTCACTCATGGTTTGCTCGAGCGAGCGCGGGGTGCCGATCGTGTAGATCTTCTGCCCCACTCTCAGCGTGGCCACGGACGCCGTCGTGACGGCAGGCGCCGTGAAAGTGTCGACCTTGACCGAACACAGGTCGCGTTCCGTGTCGGGATATTCGAGTTGCGCCTGGAACGTCACGTTCTCGTGTTTCACCATGATCGCCCCGGCTTTCGCGAGTACATGGCAGTTCGTGACCAGCCTTCCTCTTTCGATCACGACGCCGGTCCCTGTGCTGAGAGGCTTGCCTTGGGGATCGAGCGTGGTGATGACCCAGATCGAAGGTGACGCGCGTTGGAACAGCTCCTCCGCTGACATGGCATGGGAGAGCGTTGGCGCGCTGGCGAGGATGCCCGGTCCAAGCAGGGCCCAGGTGACGGTGCCGCAGGCAGCGGCCACGGCGTTTCGCCTGTTGGATGCAGCGCGGCGGGTGCGCGAGGCTGCATTCTTCCCGGTACTGGGCAAACGACGACTCATGATCTTGATGGCGGTCCGCGAAAAGCACAAAAGGTGGCACTGCGACGCAGACTGCCGCGCTCGAAACTAGTTTGCGGAGGCTTACCGCATGCTGACCAGGCGATGGGCGTGCGCGCGGGGCTGCTCGCATGGCTTGCCTTGCCGAGAAGCGCCCCGGCCACGGCGTTCAACCCGCGCGACTCTTCTTCAAGACGCGCCGGCCGCCCCGCGGTACACATCGCCACGGGCATCTGCCCCGAGCCACCGACCCAAGCCCATCCCATGCCCCCCGAAAGCAGCAGGCCGCCCACCCTGACCACCACCGGCGGCGCGCCCGTGGCGGACAGCCAGCACTCGATCACCGCGGGGCCGCGCGGGCCGATCCTGCTGCAGGACTACCAGATGGCCGAGAAGCTCGCCTACCTGGCGCGCGAGCGCATTCCCGAGCGGGTGCTGCACGCCAAGGGCGCGGCCGCCTTCGGCACGCTGCGCATCACCGGGGACATTGCGCGCCACACCCGTGCGAGCGTGTTCCAGCCAGGCCAGCACACGCCGGTGCTGGTGCGCTTCTCGGGCCTCACGGGCGAGCGCGGCAGTGCGGATGCGGAGCGCGACATGCGCGGCTTTGCGCTGAAGGCCTACACGCAGGAAGGCAACTGGGACTTGGTCGGCAGCCACCTGCCGGTGGCCTGCATCCGCGATCCGCAGAAGTTTCCCGACCTGGTGCGCGCGCTGAAGCGCCACCCCGTCAGCCACCTGCGCTCGCCCACCGCCATCTGGGACTTCTGGTCGCTCTCGCCGGAAAGCATGCACCAGATCGTGATGCTGTTCTCCGACCGCGGCCTGCCGCTGAGCTATCGCCACATGCACGGCTACGGCGCGCACGCCTTCGGGCTGATCAACGCGGCCAACGAGCGCACCTGGGTCAAGTTCCACCTGAAGACGCAGCAGGGCATTCGCCACCTGACCAACGCGCAGGCGCGCGAAGCCATCGCCGGCGACCGCGAGAGCGCGCAACGCGACCTGTTCGAGGCCATCGAGCGTGGCGAGCATCCGCGCTGGGCGCTGCATGTGCAGCTGATGAGCGAGGCGCAGGCGGCGGGGCTGCCCTTCAACCCCTTCGACCCCACCAAGGTGTGGCCGCAGGACGCGTTTCCGCTGGTCGAGCTCGGCCTGCTCACGCTGGACGCCAACCCCGACAACTATTTCGCGCAGGTGGAGCAGGCCACCTTCGACCCGGCGCACCTGGTGCCGGGCATCTGCATCTCGCCCGACAAGCTGCTGCAGGGACGCCTGCTGGCCTATGCCGACGCGCAGCGCTACCGCGTGGGCACGCACCACGCGGCGCTGCCGGTGAACCGGCCGAGGTCCGAGGTGCACACCTACCACGCCGACGGCGCCATGCGCATGGACGTGCCGGCGCGCACCGATGCCTACTACGAGCCCAACTCCTTCGGCGGCCCGCGACCCGACCGCCGGCTGGCGGAGCCCGCGCTGCCGTTGAGCGGCGATGCCGCGCGCTTCGACGACCGGCAGGGGCTGGGCGACTACGCGCAGGCGGCCGCGCTGTACCGGCGCATGGACGACGGCGAGCGGCAGCGGCTGGCCGCCAACATCGCGGCGTCGATGGACGGCGTGCCCGAGACCATCCAGCGGCGGCAGGTGGCGCACTTCCATCTGGTGGATGCGGCCTTGGGCGAGGACGTCGCGGCGCACCTGCTGCGCTGAATGGCGGGCCTTCAGACGGCCTTCAGACGGCGTTCAAACGGCCGAGACAGCGGCCGCCGCCGTGCCCGCGCCCTGGTAGATCGGCGGTGTCCTGACGATCGACGTCAGCGCGGGCTCGGCCGCGCGCAACGCCGACAGGTCGGGCCGCGGACGGCGCAACTGCGCATGCGTCGAGAAAGCCATTTCCATGGCCCGCGCCGCGCCCAGCACCTGATGGTCCGCCCTGAAGCCGCCCACCACCTGCAGCCCGAACGGCATGCCCGCATGGTCGAGCCCGCAGGGCAGTGAAATGGCGGGGTGGGTGGTCAGCGTGACCACATAGGTCAGCGCCAGCCAGCGGTAGTAGTTGGCCTGCGGCTCGCCGTTGATGTGGCTGGCGTACGGCTGCGTCCAGGGAAAGGGCGTGACCGGCGTGGTGGGCGACAGCACCAGGTCGTAGTCGGCGAAGGTGGCCTGGAAGCGCTTGAGCAGGCGCGTCTGCTCGGCCTGCGCCCAGGCGCTGTCGAGCAGGCTCATGCGCGCGCCCATCTCGTAGTTGGCGCGCGGGTTCGCACCCAGGCTGTCGGGGTCGCGCTCGTAGGCCGCGTGCATGCCGGCCACGAAGGCCTCGGCGCGCAGCACGTCGAAGCAGCGGTGCGCCTCGCCCAGGTCGAAGTCCACCTTGTCGCAGCGGCGGAACAGGTGCCGCATGGCCTCGATCTTCTGGCGGAAGGCGGCGCGGATGCCGTCGTCCACGGCGCAGGTGCCGAAGTCTTCGGTCCATGCCACGCGCAGGGTGGCCAGGTCGACGTGCGCCGGCGCCAGGAAGGACAGCGGGTCCAGCGGATAGGTGAGCGGGTCGCCGGCGTGCATGCCGGCGGAGGCGGCCAGTTGCAGGCACGCGTCGTCCACGGTGCGGCCCATGGGGCCGACCACCGAGATGGGCGTCCAGCCCAGCGGCTTGCGCACGCTGGGCACGACCCCGGGCGACGGCCGAAAGCCCACCACGCCGCATTTGGCCGCCGGAATGCGCAGCGACCCGCCGGTGTCCGAGCCGGTGCACACCGGCAGCATGTCGCAGGCCAGCGCGGCCGCCGAGCCGCCGGACGACCCCCCGGCGTTGAGATTCGGGTCGAAGGGGTTGCCGGTGGCGCCCCACACCTCGTTGCGCGAGTTGGCGCCGGCGCCCATCTCGGGCACGTTGGTCTTGCCCGCCACGATGGCGCCCGCGCGGCGCAGGCGCGCCACGAGCTCGATGTCCTCAGTCGGCACGTGGTCGCGGTAGATGGCCGAGCCCCAGGTCGTGAGCAGGCCCTCGGTGGGTTCCAGGTCCTTCACACCCAGCGGCAGGCCGTGCAGCAGGCCGAGCGTGTCGCCGCGCATGACGGCGCTTTCGGCGGCGGCGGCCTCGGTGCGCGCACGCTCGAAGCAGGTGGCGGTCACCGCGTTGACGAAGGGGTTCACGCGCTCGATGCGCGCGATGCAGGCCTCCAGCAGTTCGACGGGCGAGACCTGCTTGGTGCCGATCAGGCGGCGCAACTCGACGGCGGATTGCTCGACGAGCTCGGTGCCCGTTGCGCCGGAGTGGTGCGATGTGTCGGTCGGGTTCATCAGTCGGCCGTGATGTTCGCGCGCGCCGCCACGGCGCGCATCACCGGCAGCTCCCGGTTGATGAGCTCGCTCGTCGCGGCGGCGTTGCTGTAGGCCGGCTCCAGGCCCTGGGCCAGCAGCTTGGCGCGCGTGTCGGGGTCGGCAATGGTCACGGCCAGCGCCTTCTCGAGCTTTGCCTTCACGTCGGCGGGCAGGCCCTTGGGGGCCACCAGCGCGAGCCAGGTGTCCATGTCGATGCCGGGGTAGCCGCTCTCGGCCATGGTGGGCACGTTGGGCAGCAGCGCGGAGCGCTTGGCGGTGGTGAGCGCAATGGCCTTGATCTTGCCGCTCTTGAGCTGCGGAATCGCCGCGCTCACGGTGTCGATGCTGAACGGAATCTGCCCGCCCATCAGGTCGGTCATGGCCGGGGCGCTGCCCTTGTAGGGCACGTGCGTCATCTTCAGGCCGGCGGCATGCAGCACGCTTTCGCCGGCGAACTGCGCGGTGGTGCCGGTGCCGAAGGAGCCGTACGAGTACTTGCCGGGCGAGGCCTTCACGTAGTCGACGAACTGCTGCACGGTCTTGACCGGCACGTCGCTGTTGGCCAGCAGGATGAGGCCGGTGCGCCCGGCGATGCCGATCGGGTCGAAGCCCTTCACCGGGTCGTACGGCAGGTTGGGGCGGATGGCGGGGTTCACGGTGAATGTGGTGCCCGAGCTGACCAGCAGCGTGTAGCCGTCGGGTGCCGCCTTCGACACGTAGCTCGCGCCGATCACGGTGCCCGCGCCGGCGCGGTTCTCGATGACCACGGGCTGGCCCAGCTCCTTGCCGAGCCGCTGCGCGATGACGCGGCCGTTGACGTCGGTCGCGCCCCCGGGCGGAAACGGAATGACCAGCGTGATAGGGCGCGTGGGAAAGGCCGTCTCGGCGGCAGCGGCGGTCAGCGGCACGGCGCCGAGTTCAAGGCCGCACAACAGTGCCATGCCAGCCACGAGCGGGAGACGGTTCATCGGTTAACTCCTGGGAATCGAGGGAAGTGCAAGGCCATCCTAGGAGCCGCAGGCAGCTGCCACAAGCGCAATGTTTAGAATCCTGCGTTGCCGAATCGGCAATCGACACGGGTCGCTCCAGACCCCGCACACAGGACACTTCATGCCGCTTCGCGCCTTGCAGGAAACCGCCGTGCGCTACTTTCTCGAGGTCGTGAAAACCGGCTCCGTGAAGGACGCCGCGCTCAGGCTCAACGTCGCGCCCTCGGCCGTGAGCCGGCAGGTGGCGCGGCTGGAGCGCGAGCTCGACACGCTGCTGTTCGACCGCCACGCGCGCGGCATGGTGCCCAATGCCGCGGGCGAGCTGCTGGCCGCGCACGCCAAGCGGGCGCAGCACGACATCGAGCGGGTGGCCAACGACATCGCCGGCCTGCGCGGGCTGCGCAGCGGGCATGTGCGCGTGGCGAGCACCGAGGGCTTCGCGTTCGACTTCCTTCCCACGCTGATCGCGCGCTTCCGGCGCAAGCACGAGGGCATCCGCTTCCACCTGGAGGTGTGCTCGCCGGGTGACATCTCCAGGCGGGTGCGCGACGGCGAGTCCGACGTGGGCATCACCCTGAGCGCGGCGCCCGAGCCCGGCATCGAGATCGAGCTGCGGCACCCCAGCGCCATCCTGGCCGTGATGGCCAAGGACCATCCGCTGGCGGTGCAGCGGCAGCTGGCGCTGCGCCAGGTGGTGGCCTACCCGCTGGGGCTGCCGCAGGAAGACAGCTCGATACGGCGCCTGCTCGACGCCAGCTGCGCCCGGCAGGGGCTGCGCTATGCGCAGGCCATGTCCAGCAACCATGCGAATGCGCTGCTGAGCTTCGCGGCGGCCGGCGGCGGCAGCATCGCCTTCTATGGCGCGCTGTCGATGCGCACGCTGCTGCAGAGCAAGGCGCTGGTGGCCATTCCCCTGAAAGACCGCGAGATGAACGAGCGCCACCTCGAGATCGAGACCATGGCCGGCCGGCCGCTGCCCGATGCGGGCAAGGCCTTCGTGCGCTTCCTGGTGGAGGCCGTGAAGGCCACCGGTTGAAGCGTTGCTACTTCAGCGCGCGCTCGACGGCGTCGCGCAATTGCTGCAGCCCGAAAGACACATCCGTGAAAGTGCCGTTCACATAGAAGGCGGGGGTGGCGCGCACGGTCAGCCGGCGCCCGATTTCCATCTGCTCCTGCACGCGCTGGCGGTACACGCTGTCCTTCAGCTCGTTGTCGAAGCGCGGCATGTCCAGGCCCAGCTGCTTCGCATAGGTGTCCAGGTGGCTGGCGTCCAGATGGCTCTGGTGGTTGAACAGCAGTTCGGCGTACGGCCAGAACTTGCCTTGCGCACCGGCCGCCTCGGAGGCTTCGGCCGCCAGCTCCGAGTGCGGATGCACCTCGCGCAGCGGAAAGTGCCTGAACACGAAGCGCACCTGGTGCGCGAAATGCGACAGCAGCAGCTGCACGGCCGGGTGCGCCTGCCGGCACGAGGGGCATTCGAAGTCGCCGAACTCGATGATGGTGACCGGGGCCGCGTCAGGCCCGAGGATGTGCTCGGTGGCCCGGTCGGGCACGAGGAGGGGGTTCGCGTGGGGCAGTGCGCTCATCAAGGCCTCGCAGGGTGAAAGAGTGAGTGGGTGGGAGAAAGGCCGTCTACCGCTCGACCCGCATCTTTCGCCGCCAGGTGCCCGGCGGCGTGCCCGTGTACTGCGAGAAGACGCGCGTGAAGTGGCTCTGGTCCGCGAAGCCGCAGGCCGCGGCCACGTCCGCGAGCGGGCGCTCGAAGTCCATCAGCAGTGTCTGCGCGCGCTCCAGCCGCTGCGCGATCAGCCACTGGTGCGGCGTCTGGCCGGTGGTTTCGCGGAAGGCGTGGATGAAGTAGCTGCGCGACAGGTTGCAGGCGTCCGCAATCTCGGCGATGGAAATGGTGCCGTCGATCTTGTCGCGCAGCATTTCCTTGGCGCGTGCCTCGTGCGAGCGCGACAGCACCCGCTGGGTGCGGGGCTCGGCGGCCGGTGCCGTGTGGCCGTGCGCATCGACCAGGTGGCTGGTCATGGCGAGGCAGACCTGGTCGACGAACAGCAGGCTGGCCTGCGCGGGGTGTTCGAGCGCGGGCGCCAGCGCGAGCGCGAGGTGGGCGAGCACCTCGTCCCGCACGGCCGTGACCGCCGCGAGGCCGCCCGCGCGCGGGCCCGGCTTGTCGTCGATGGCGCGCTCCAGCGCCGGATGCGAGATCTCGAGCAGCACGAAGTCGAAGCCGCTGTGCATGTCCGCGCGGTAGCGGTCGCAGAAGTCGCGGATGTAGATGTCGCCCTGGCGGAAGTCGTGGCACTCGGCGTGGTGCGTGTGCAGCACCCGCCGGCGGTGGCCGTCGCGCAGCGAAATGCCCACGAGCACGCCGCGTCCGCTTGCGGCCGTCTCCACGTGCTGACGCTCCTGCGTGTCCACCGTTTTGCGGTAGATGCGCACGCCGTTGGCCGACAGGTCCCTGTCCTTGCTCAGGTGACCGGCCGAGCAGCCGAGCCCGTCCTTGGGCGCGGGTTCACCCGCGGGCTGGAAAGCCGGTTGAAAGGCCGGGCCTTGGGTCGGGACGGGGCTGCTTTCGGCGCGCATGAAAGGGCGGGCGGGATGAGGAGTGGTGGAGCACCCGATTGGCGGTGCTGCGGCCGATTATGGATAGAAGCTTTGTCCGATTTGTTGAAAATGCGGGTTTGCCATCGATGGAAGCTGTAAGGTTTCGTGTATGCCGCAGGGGACCACAGCCTTTATGCTGTTCGCCACCCTCACGCTGTCCGTTCCAACGTTCCCCACCATGACCGATTTCCGTCCCGCCTACGACGAGCGCTTCGACCGCATTGCCGCCGACCGCCTGCCCGAATTGCTGTGCGCCATGCCTAAGGCCGAGCTGCACATGCACATCGAAGGCTCGCTCGAACCCGAGCTCATCTTCGCGCTCGCTCAACGCAACGGTGTAAGCATTCCCTATGCCAGCGTCGAAGAGCTGCGCCGCGCCTACGCCTTCACCAACCTGCAGACCTTTCTGGACATCTACTACGCCGGCGCCAGCGTGCTGCTGAAGGAGCAGGACTTCTACGACATGGCCTGGGCCTACCTGGAACGCGCCGCCGCCGACCACGTGGTGCACACCGAGATGTTCTTCGACCCGCAGACGCACACCGCGCGCGGCGTGCCGATGGAAACGGTGGTCAACGGCCTGCATCGCGCCTGCGTCGATGCGCAGCCCAAGCTGGGTGTGAGCGCCTCGCTCATCCTGTGCTTCCTGCGCCACCTGAGCGAGGAAGAAGCCTTCGAGACGCTGGAACAGGCGCTGCCGTTTCGCGCCAAGTTCATCGGCGTGGGGCTCGACTCCAGCGAAGTGGGCCACCCGCCCGAAAAGTTCGCGCGCGTGTTCGCGCGCTGCCGCGAGCTGGGCCTGCACCTCGTCGCGCATGCGGGCGAAGAGGGGCCGCCCGAATACGTGTGGAGCGCGCTCGACGTGCTCAAGGTCGAGCGCGTCGACCACGGCGTGCAGAGCGCAAAAGACCCGGCGCTGATGGCGCGGCTCGCGCAAGACCGCATTCCGCTCACCGTGTGCCCGCTGTCCAACCTCAAGCTCTGCGTGTTCCCCGACCTGTCGCAGCACAACCTGGGAACGCTGCTCGACGCGGGCCTGGTCGCCACAGTGAACTCGGACGACCCGGCCTACTTCGGCGGCTACATGAACCAGAATTTTCTCGAGACCTTCGCTGCCACCGGCCTGAGCGTGCGGCACGCCTGGCAGCTTGCGGCCAACAGCTTCGAAGGCAGCTTCATCGACGAGGCCGCCAAGCGGTCTTACGTCGACCGGCTGAACGCGGTCTTCGCGAGCTTCTGATCCGAAGAGACGTCCGTGGCAACGGGCCGCGGCACCAGCAGCGGCATCGCCACCAGCGCGCACGCGCTCGCCGCGAGCCACACCAGCGCCCAGCCCTGCAGCGCCAGCAGGTGGGGAATGGAAAAGGGCGTGACGAAGCACACCAGGAACACGCTGGTGTTGGCCATGCCCAGCGCGGTGCCCGCACGTGCCGCGCCTGCCAGCGTCGCCAGCTCGGTGTAGGCCACGCCGTGCCAGGCCGACACGCACACGCCGCTCACCCCCAGAAGCACGACCAGCGCGACGCGCAGCGCCTGTGAATCGGCGGCGCTGCCGTTCGCATGGCCCGCGGCCAGCACCAGCACCGCGAGCCCGGCGAACAGCAGCACGCTGAGTGCGCTGCAGGCGCGCAGGTAGGCGGGGCGGTTGCGCCGGCGGTCGGTCCAGCGGCCGCTCCACACGCGCATCACCATCGCACCGACCTGCGTGAAGACCATGGTGGCGGTGATCGTCGCCAGCCCCGCATGGCCGAAGTCGTGCAGGAACACGGTGCCGAAGGACAGCACCGCGAACTGCGGCGCACAGAGAATGCCGATGCCCGCCACGATGCGCCACACGCGTGCGTCGCGCAGCGGACCGCTCTTCGACGCCGCGGCTTCCACGGTCTTGCCGGTGCGGGGCGCGACCGGCGGCTCGTGCACCCAGGCCCAGCTCATGGCCGCGCTCAGCACGCACAGCAGCGCCAGCAGGCCGTACAGCGCGGCGAAGCCGAAGTGCAGTGCCACGAAGGGCAGCACCAGCGCGCCGATGCCGCCGCCCATCGGCACGGCCGTCTGGCGGATGCTCATTGCCAGGCCGCGCTCGCTGGCGTCGAACCACGTCATCACCGCCCGCCCGCTCGCACCGTTCACGCTGCCGCCCAGCAGGCCCACCAGCAGCAGCCCCGCGGCCAGCCAGCCCAGGCCCGGAATGTGCCCCGCCACCGGCGCGGCCCACAGCGCCATCGCCACCAGCGCCAGCGCCGTGCTGCCCAGCCCCATGAGCAGCACCGGCCGGTCGCCCCAACGGTCGGTCAGCAGGCCCCAGGGCAGTTCGCTCACCGCGATGCCCAGGCCCATGAGGCCCAGCACCAGGCCGAGCGTGGCGTTGTCGAGCCGGTAGCCGGTGCGCATGAGCACGGCGGTCATCGGTATGCCGCTGAAGGCCACGGAAAACGCTGCGTTGGCGGCCACGCCGGCGGCCAGCACCTTCCAGCGGTGGCGCGGCGACGGCGATGAGGAAGAGGGCGAATGTGTCATGTTGCGGTGCAGTGTCCGCTGGTGCAAAGCTTTTGAAAATCAGAAAATAATGCGCTCATCGTCCTGAAAATCAGGACGATCAAACGGGCCCCTCCAAGCCCCTCCAAGGACACGACATGAGCCAGGTGATGTTCGATCTCGACGTGCTGCGCACCTTCTCCACCGGCATCGCGCTCGGCAGCTATGCGCGCGCGGCCGACCGGCTGGGCCGCTCGACCTCGGCCGTGAGCGCGCAGCTGAAGAAGCTGGAGGCGCAGGCGGGCACCGTGCTGTTCCGCAAGGAGGGGCGCGGCCTGGCGCTCACCGATGCCGGCGAGACGCTGCTGACCTATGCGCACCGCATGCTCGAACTCAACGAAGAGGCCGGCGCCGCCATGCGCGGTGCCGACCTGCAGGGCTGGGTGCGGCTGGGCCTGCAGGAAGACTTCGGCGAGACGCTGCTGCCGGCCGTGCTCGGCCGTTTTGCGCGCGCCCACCCCAAGGTGCGCATCGAGGCCTGCGTGGCGCGCAGCGGCGAGCTGCGCGAGCGGCTCGAGCTCGGCCAGCTCGACCTGGCGCTGGCGTGGGACGTGGGCGACCAGCCGCTGTCGCCGCATGCCGAGCGCGTGGCGCAGCTGCCGCTCCTGTGGATCGGCCCGACGGCGCCCGAGCGGGTCGACGCCCCCTGGTGGACGGAGCGCGAGCACCGCGGCCCCGGCGCGCGGCAGCCCCGGAGCAAGGAGCCGCTGCCGCTCGTCATGCTCGACGCCCCGTGCCCGCTGCGCGAGATCGTCATCGCCGCGCTCGACCGCGCCGGCCTGCCCTGGCGCCGGGCCTTCGGCAGCGCCAGCCTGGCCGCGCTGTGGGCCGCCACCTCGGCCGGGCTGGGCCTGACCGTGCGCACGCCGTTCGGGCTGCCCTCGCATGTGCGCACGCTCGACCGCTCGGTGCTGTCGTTGCCGGCGCTGCCGCAGATCTCGCTCGTGTTGTACCGCGCGCAGGCGCGCGCCGAGGCGCCGGCCAGCCGGCTGGCCACGTTGCTGCTGGAGGCGGTGCGCCAGCATGTGCAGCCCGTGGCGGTGCCGATGCGTGAGAATCCGCCGCTGGAGACAAAGACAAAAGCAACGACAGAAGCGAGACCGCATGGCAACGCACAACTTCCTGCATCTGTGGGATGACCGGTTCCTCTACATCACGCCGGCGATCCAGTCGGGCCTGACGGCCCGCTCGTCGGCCACCTTGCTGGCCTCGGTCAGCGGCCACCCGTTCACCCTGGAGGCGGTCGACGGCACGCGCGTGCGCTGCACCGCCGCGCTGGTGGCGCCGCACGTGTCGCGCCGGCTCGACGTCGACGGCTGCGGGCTGCTTTCGCTCAACCTCGACCCGGCCTCCGTCGCCTACCGCATGCTCGCCAGGCGCATGGGCGGCCACGGCATCCAGCCGCTGGACGCGCGGCGCTTCGGCCGCCTGCGCGACGATTTCGCGCCGGCGCAGTGCGGCGCCCTGGCCGACGACCGCTTGCAGATGCTCAGCGCGAAGATGGTCGAGGCCATCACCGAAGGGCCCGAGTGCGAGGCGCCCGTCGACCCGCGCATCGAACGGGTGCTGCGGGCCATTCGCGCGCACGCGGGGCAGATCGCGCTGCGCGAGCTGGCGGCCGTGGCCTGCCTGTCGCCCGACCGGCTGACGCACCTGTTCGCCCGGCAGGTGGGCGTGTCGGTCAAGCGCTATGCGCTGTGGACCAAGGTGCGCCGCACGGTGCAGCAGTTCACCGGGCAGCGCGCGCTGACCGACGTGGCGCTGGTCAGCGGCTTCACCGACGCGGCGCACATGAGCCGGACCTTCCAGCGCTACTTCGGCTTGGCGCCGTCCTTCCTGGCGAGCCAGGTGCGCGTGACGGCGGATGCGCAGGCTTCCCGCGCGTGGGGTCAGCACGCGTTGCACTGAGGCCTTGGCGCCGGCCGCGGCGCTGTCGCCCTGAACAAAAGCGCAGCCAGAACGTCAGCAGGCATGCGCGCCAAATTTTCGCGCGGCCTTCGGCCGCTCTCTCTCGTGCCCATTGCCCTGGCCCTTGCGGCATGCGCGGGCATCGAGGATCGTCCGGCGCCCGCGCCCCATGGCGCCTACCAGGCCGAGATTCGCCGCACCGCCATGGGCGTGCCGCACATCAAGGCCGACGACTGGGCCGGTGCCGGCTACGGCTACGGCTACGCGCAGGCGCAGGACAACCTCTGCACCTTGGCCGACGCCTTCCTTAGCTACGGCGGGGAACGCTCGCGGTTCTTCGGCGCCGAGGCCCATGTGCCGGCCAGGAGCACCATCGGCCAGCCGAAGAACATCGATGCCGATTTCTTCCACAGGCACGTGCTCGACGCCGAGCACGTCGATGCCATGGCCCGCGCGCAACCCGCCAGCATCCAGCGCCTGGTCGAAGGTTTTGCCGCCGGCTACAACCGCTATCTGCGCGACCTGACAACCGATGCCCATGCGCACGACGCCTGCCGCAACGAGGCATGGGTGCGGCCCGTGACTCCCCACGACATCTACCGCCGCATGTACGCCACCAACCTGGCGGCGGGCTACAGCAACTTCGTCGCCAACATCGCGACCGCGGTGCCGCCCGGCGCCCAGGTGGCGTCGCACGGCCTGAGCGACACGGCGCCGCGGCAGTGGGCGATGGAAGTCGGCGGCACCGCCGGCGTGGGCAGCAACATGATCGGCTTCGGCACCGCGGCCACCGGCGACGCGAGCCCGCTGCTGTTCGGCAACCCGCACTGGTACTGGCGCGGGCCCGACCGCTTCTACCAGGCGCAGATCACCATTCCGGGGCAGATCGACGTGAGCGGCACGTCTTTCCTGGGTGTGCCGGTGATCCTCATCGGCTTCAACGAGAACGTGGCGTGGAGCCACACGGTGTCGGCGGCGCGGCGCTTCGGTCTGTACCAGTTGCAGCTCGCGCCCGGCGACGCCACCCGCTACCTGCGCGACGGCCGGCCGGTGAAGATGCAGGCCCGCGTCATCACGGTGCAGGTGAAGCAGCCCTCGGGCGCGGTCGAGCCCGTGACGCGCACGCTCTACACCTCGGCCTACGGACCGCTGGTGAACCTGGGCGCGATCGACCCGGCGCTGGCCTGGAACGCGGCCACGGCATTTGCCATCCGCGACATCAACGCCGACAACTACCGCACCTTCCGCACCTGGCTGCGCTGGGGGCAGGCGAAGTCGCTCGACGAGCTGATTTCGGTGCAGCGCGAAGAAGCCGCCATTCCCTGGGTCAACACCGTGGCCGTGGGCCGCGGCAGCGCTCAGGCCTGGTACGCCGACATCGGCGCGGTGCCCAACGTGCCGGGCGCGCAGGTGAAGGACTGCACCCCACCCGCCGGCCAGGCCCTCGGCGCCGCGATGCCGCGCGTGCCGGTGTTCGACGGCTCGCGCAGCGCCTGCGACTGGCAAAGCGATGCCGACTCGGTGCAGCAGGGCGCCGTCGGCCCGTCGCGCATGCCCGGCCTGCTGCGCGACGACTACGTCGCGAACATGAACGACAGCCACTGGCTCGCCAACCCGAAGGCGCCGCTCACGGGCTACCCGGACATCTTCGGGCCGACCGGCAGCGATGCGCAGACCTTCCGCACGCGGCTGGGCCATCTGCTCGCGCAGGGGCTGGCGGGCAACGGCGCAACGGTCGACGGCGTGAAGCGGGCTGCGCTGAACAGCCGCGCCTACACCGCCGAGCTGTTCAAGGCCCGCGCGCTGGCCATGGTGTGCAACGTGCGCCGCATCGCGGTCAAGGCCGACCCGCAGACGGGCGAGGCGTTCTCGCCGCCGCGCAGCGTCGACACCGGCCCCGCCTGCGCGGTGCTGAAGGCGTGGAACGACACCGGCACGGCGTCGGCGCGCGGCGCCCACGTGTGGGACGAGTTCTGGGCGCGCGCCGAGCGGCTGCCCGCGGGCCGGCTCTACGCCGTCCCCTTCAGCGCGAGCGACCCGCTCGGCACGCCGCGCGGCCTTCGGGCATCGGCCGCCGAAGACCTGCGCCAGGCCTTCGGAGCGGCGGTGCTGCGCGTGCAGGCGAGCGGCTACGCGCTGGACGCCCCGCGCGGCGACACCCTGTTCGTGACGCGCAACGGCCGGAAGATTCCGCTGTCGGGCGGCTGCGACGACCAGGGCTACTTCACCATCGTGTGTTCGGAAAACCGCCTCGACCGGGGCGGCTACGGCATGGACGGCAACCCGAACGGCAACAGCTACATGCAGATCGTGCGGTTCCCGCAGGGCGGTGTGGAGGCCCACACCTTCCTGACTTTCTCGCTGTCGGACGACCCCGCCTCGGCGCACCACGCCGACTACACGCGCGCCTACAGCGCGGGGCAGTGGCTGCGCGTGCCGTTCTCGCAGGCGCAGATCGAGGCCGACGCGGCCTACCGCAGCGTGACGATCCGCGAGTAGCTGCGCGCGCCGCCCGCTGTCTCGCCATCTCGCTAAGGTTGACGCCGCTTGGCCAGCCAGTTCCACCCGGCGCCCGCGGCCATCAGCACGCAGGTGCCGAGGAACACGGCGCGCATGCCGATGTGCCCGCCCACCAAGCCGCCCAGCAACGGTCCCGCGACCTGGCCGGTGTACTGCGCCGAGGTCGAGTAGCCCAGCATGTTGCCGGCCACGCGCTCGGGCACGTTGTGGCGGATCACGCTGGCAATGCACGGCAGCAGCCCGCCGAGCGAGAGCCCCATCAGGAAGCGCAGCACCACCAGCTGCCAGCCCGCCGTGACGAAGGCCTGCGGCACCAGCAGCAGCGCCGACACCGCCAGGCAGCCGACGATCACGTTCCAGTGCCCTACGCGGTCGGCCAGCTTGCCCAGCCGCGAGGCCGAAAGAATGCTGCCGAGCGCGGCGGCCGACATCACCAGGCCCGCCATCATCGTCACGCGGTTCGGGTCGTCGACCAGCGTGGCCACGTACACGGTGATGATCGGCTCGATCGACATGTTGGCGAGCATCAGCAGCATGCCGGTGAACAGCATGGCGACGAGCGGGCGCTTGTCCGCAACGGCGGCCCAGCCGCTGTCGGCGGCGTGTGGCTGCTTCTTGCCGGCCGGCGTCCTCCTGTCCTCGCGAATGAGGAAGGCCGTCGCCAGGAAGGCCACGAAGATCATCGCGCCCGCCGCGAAGAAGGTCGCGCGAATGCCGATGAGCGGCGGCAGCACGCCGCCCACCAGCGGCCCCACGAGGTTGCCCGCCATGATGGCCGAGGACATGGTGCCCAGCGCCCAGCCGGTGCGCTCCTTGGGAGTTTGCGTAGCCACAAGCACCATCGAGCCCGAGGCATAGCCGCCCAGCAGGCCGGCCAGCAGCCGCAGCCCCACGAGCTGCCACACGTTGCCCGCCAGGCCGATCAGCGCCATGGCCACCGACATGCCCAGGCTCGCGCGGATGAGCATCGGCTTGCGCCCGTAGCGGTCGGCCAGCCGGCCCCACAGCGGCGCCACCAGCGCGGCACTCAGAAAGGTGGCGCCATAGGCCGCGCCCGACCACTGCACGATGGCCGCATGGTCCTTCACGCCCAGCTGCTCGACGTACAGCGGCAGGAAGGGCAGCAGCAGCGTCATCGCGATGATGGTGGTGAAGGAGCCGAACATGCACACCGCGAGGTTGCGCTGCCAGTGGATGTGGGCGTGGATGTGAGGGGTGGTGGCCGCTGCGGCTTCAGCCGCGGGCGCGTTCGTGGGGGTCGGGTGCGTCATGGGGAGCGGCCATTGTGTGACGCGGCGGCCCGGTTGGCGCCTGCCGGATGGCGGCGGCACCCATCGCGGGGGGCGGGGGCCTCGGTCTGCAACCCAGGGCGCAGATGCGAAGGCGGGAACATCCGGTTCAATTTCCGGTGGGTCTGCCGCCCTCCATGGACATGCCCGCCGCTTCAGCCGGCCGGCACATCACTGCATCTCCCCGCCGCAAGAGCCCGCCCCGCAGCACCCGCGCCGTCAGCCCGCCGTGCCCGCGCACCGCGTTGTAGCCGCCGGGCCCGAGCGCTTCTTCCATGCGCGAGCAGGGTTCGCACGGTCCGCTGATTTCCAGCAGCACCTCGGCGCCGATGCACAGCACCAGCGGCTGGTCGCGAAACAGCGAGCGCGCGGCGATCAGGTTCAGGCCCGACACCACCAGGTTGCGGCGCAGCACGTCCGCCCCGACCTCGGCCCGCGCGCACATCGCTGCAATCACCGGCAGGTGCTCCGCCTGCAGCAGCGTGACCTGCCGGCGCCCGCCAGGCTGCGCCGCACCGCTGCTGCGGTCGCCCTGCAGGCCCCGGCCTTCGAGCGCGACCGCTTCATCCACCGATTGCACGGGCGCACGGCGTGCGGGCCGCAGCAGCACGGCGTCGAGCCGGCCGGGGCGGGGAAACTGGCGGGTCAATTCGCGGAGATCGGGCATGCGGCCATTGTGCGCAAGCCCGCTTCGCATGGCCCTGCCGCCGGCCCGGTCGGGCGGCAAGGCTTACCCTCTCGTCCCGAATGACAGACAACCCTCTTTTCAGGACATGGCCATGAAACGCATCGGCGTGCTCGTCTTCCCCGGTTTCCAGATCCTCGACCTTGCGGCCATCGCGGCGTTCGAGCTGGCCAACATGCATGCGGGCAAGACCCTCTACAAGGTCGAGTTGCTGTCGGAAGAGGGCGGCCTCGTGGCCAGCTCGTCGGGCGTGTCGACCGACAGCAAGCGCTTCACCGCGGCCAGGTTCGACACGCTGCTGATGACCGGCGCGCTCACCATCGAGCCCACCTCCGAGAAGATGTGCCGCTTCCTGCGCGCGGCCCTGCGCCGCGCGCGCCGCGTGGCCAGCATCTGCACCGGCGCCTTCGGGCTGGCCGACGCTGGGCTGCTCGACGGGCGCCGCGCCACCACGCACTGGGCCTTTGCGCAGGAGCTGCAGACGCGCCATCCGGCAATCAAGGTGCAGCCCGACCGCATCTTCATCAACGACGGGCCGGTGTGGACCTCCGCCGGCATGACGGCGGGCATCGACCTGGTGCTGGCGCTGGTGGAGGAAGACCTGGGCGTGGAGGCGGCGCGGTTCATCGCGAAGAAACTGGTCGTGTACCACCGCCGCGCGGGCGGGCAGTCGCAGTACTCGGCGCTGCTGGCGCTGGAACCCCGCTCCGACCGCATCCAGCAGACGCTGGTGCATGCGCGCGCCAACCTGCGCGACGCGCTGTCGGTGGAAGAACTGGCCGAGGTGGCGCACCTGAGCCCGCGCCAGTTCAGCCGCGCCTTCAAGGCCGAGACGGGGCAGTCGCCCGCGCACGCCGTGGAAAACCTGCGCGTGGAAGCTGCGCGTGCGCTGATCGACGAAGGCAGCCTCGCGCTGGGCGTGGTGGCGCTCGAGACCGGCTTCGGCGACCCCGAGCGCATGCGCCGCGCCTTCCTGCGCACGCTGGGCCAGCCGCCGCAGAGCGTGCGCCGCGTGGCGCGCCTGCAGGGTGCCGCGGCCTGAAACGCCAGATGTCCTGAAAGGTGGCTTATATGACATTTACGCCATCGCCTCGAAGGAAGAAACTTCCCCCACGGCCGCACCACCGTGTGGCGACAAAGGAAGTTTTCATGACTGCATCGACAAAGGGCACCGCCCTCATCACCGGCGCATCGTCGGGCATTGGCGCCGTGTACGCCGACCGCCTGGCACGCCGCGGCTACGACCTGGTCCTGGTGGCGCGCAACCGCGAACGCCTGGGCGCGCTGGCGGACCGGCTCGCGGGCGAGACCGGGCGCAAGGTCGAGGTCCTGCCCGCGGACCTCACGAACAAGGGCGACATCGCGCGCGTCGAGGCCGTGCTGCGCACGCGCAGCGACATCACGCTGCTGGTGAACAACGCCGGCGTGGGCGCCACCGCACCGCTGCTCGCGTCCGACATCGACAAGATGGAAGACATGATCGCGCTCAACGTGAACGTGCTCACGCGGCTCACGTATGCGGCGGTGCCGGGCTTCGTGGCGCGCGGCGCGGGCACGCTGGTGAACATCGCCTCCACCGTGGCCGTCTCGCCCGAAACGCTCAACGGCGTGTACGGCGGCAGCAAGGCCTTCGTGCTGGCACTGAGCCAGTCGCTGCAGCACGAGCTGGCCGGCAAGGGCGTGCGCGTGCAGGCGGTGCTGCCGGGCGCCACGGCCACCGAGTTCTGGGGCATCGCCGGCCTGCCGGTGCAGCACCTGCCGAGCGAGATCGTGATGACGGCCGAGAACATGGTCGACGCGGCGCTCGCGGGGCTCGACCTGGGCGAGCAGGTCACGATTCCCGCGCTGCCGGACCAGGGCGAGTGGAACGCCTTCGAGGCGGCGCGCCGCGCGATGTCGGCACGGCTGTCGAGCACCGCGCCCGCGGCGCGCTACGGCGTGCGTGCGAGCGCAGGCGTGGCCGTCCCAGGGTAAGCCTGTCCCCATCGCGGCGGACAGACGCCGCGTCGCCGCCTGCTTACGCTCCCGTCAGACATTTGCCCGGCAACGGGTCACCCCTGACTTGGGAGCGCGCGTTTGAGAGCAGCAACTGGCATCGGCAGCCTGGAAGACATCCGGCGGATCGAACATGCACCCTATGCGGACTTCATGCCGCATGCGGATGTGCTCGATGCGCTGGAGGACGCGGCGCGGCGGCACCCCGAGCGGGCCGCCATCACCTACATCCGCAGCGCCGACCCCTCGGTGCCGCCCGCGCGCTGGACGCACGCGGAACTGGTGGCGCAGGTGCGCCGCGCGGCCCGTGCGTTCACCGCGCTGTGCGGCGACGCCGAGCCTCGGGTCGCCTTCCTGCTGCCCGCCATTCCCGAGGCCTACTTCACGCTGTGGGGCGCCGAGGCGGCCGGCGTGGCCTGCCCCATCAACTACCTGCTGGGCGAGGAGCACATCGCCGAGCTGATCGACGCCGCGCAGGTCAACGTGCTGGTCGCGCTGGGGCCGAACCCCGAGCTGGACATCTGGCGCCGCGTGCCCGGCCTGCGCAACCGCTGCAGGTCGCTGGCGCATGTGATCGCGGTCGGAGGAGCGGAAGGTGCGGAAGGTGCGGCAGGGGCGCAAGGAACGCTCGACTTCGATGCGCTGCTGGCCTCCCACTCGGACGCGCCGCTGCAGCGCACGCGCCAACCCGATGCCCGCCGCATCGCCGCGCTGTTCCACACCGGCGGCACCACCGGCCGGCCCAAGCTCGCGCAGCACACGCACGGCAACCAGCTGCATGCGGCGTGGGGCGCGGCGCGCATGTACGGCACCACGGAGCACGACGTGGTGCTCAACGGTTTCCCGCTGTTCCATGTGGCGGGCTCCTTCGTCTACGGCCTGTCGACCCTGCTTTCGGGCGGCGAGGTGGTGCTGCCCACGCTGCTGGGCCTGCGCAACACGGCCTTCATGCAGGCCTACTGGCAGTTCGTGGCGCTGCACCGCGTCACGCTGCTGGCGGCGGTGCCGACCGTGATGTCCACGCTGCTGGGCGTGCCGCGCAACGGCGAAGACCTGTCGCGCGTGCGCTGCCTGCTCACGGGCGGCTCGCCGCTGCCGTCGGACCTGGCCGAGGCCTTCGAGCAGCGGCTCGGCATTGCGGTGCGCAACATCCTGGGCATGACCGAGTGCGGCGGCGTGATCGCCATCGAGCCGGCGGGCGCGCCGCGCGTGGCGGGCTCGGTCGGCTGGCCGCTGCCGTTCACCCGCGTGCGCGTGGCCGATGAAACCGGCGCGCCGCTGGCGACTGGCGAGGAAGGTGAAGAGGGCATCCTGCAGATACAAGGCCCGAACGTGGGGCCGGGCTACACCGATGCGGACAACAACGCCGGCGTGCTCGCCGAGGGCGGCTGGCTGGTGACCGGCGACGTCGGCCGCATCGATGCGCAGGGGCGGGTGTTCGTGACCGGGCGCTCGAAGGACCTGATCATCCGCAGCAGCCACAACATCGACCCCGTGGTGATCGAGGACGCGCTCATGGCCCACCCCGACGTGCTGCTGGCCGCGGCTGTCGGCGCGCCCGACGAATACGCGGGCGAGGTGCCGGTGGCCTATGTGTCGCTGCGACCGGGCCGCACGGTCGGCAGCGAGCAGCTGGCCGCGTTCGCGCAGGCGCGCATTCCCGAGCGGCCCGCGTTTCCGAAAGCCATCTTCATCCTCGACGCGCTGCCCGTCACCGCGATCGGCAAGCTCTACAAGCCCACGCTGCGCGCCATGGCGATCCGCTGGGTGGTGGAAGACCGGCTCGCGCGCAGCGCGCTGGCGTCGAAGGTGCACGTCGACGTGCGCGCCGAGGGCAAGGGGCTGGTGGTGCATTGCACGCTCGCCGGCGACGACCCCGGCACCGCCGCGCAGGTGCGCAGGCTGCTCGGTGTGTTCGCGTTGAACTGCCGTGTCGGCACCGCCGAAGGAGCCGAGGCATGAGCGCCGCGCCGGGCCGCCCCGAGCAAGAGCGCGTCGAAGAGTGCACCGCAGCGCGCGGCGCGGAGGTCGTCGAATGAACGATGACATCCGCTATGAGAAGAACGGCCATGTCGCCACCATCACGCTCGACCGGCCGCAGGCGCGCAACGCGCTCACGCCGCGCATGCTGTGCCTGCTGGCCGACGCCTTCGTCGACTTTCGCGCCGACGCGGCCCTGCGCGTGGCGATCCTCACCGGTGCGGGCGAGCTGGCCTTCTGCGCGGGCGGCGACCTGGCGACCACGCTGCCGCTGATGACCGGCGACCGCGCGCCGGCCGATGCCTTCGAGCACCGCATGCTCGCCGACCCGCTGGTGCTGGCGGCCTCGTCGCTGCGTGACTTCGCGCTGCACAAGCCGGTGATCGCGGCCATCAACGGCGCCTGCATGGCCGCGGGCTTCGAGACCATGCTGGGTACCGATATCCGCATTGCCGCCGCGCATGCGAGCTTCGGGCTGCCCGAAGTGCAGCGCGCGCTGATTCCCTTCGCGGGCTCGATGGTGCGGCTGCCGCGGCAGATCGGGCATGCGCGGGCGATGGAGTTCATGCTCACCGGAAGGCCCATGAACGCCGAGGCCGCCTTGCAGTGCGGGCTGGTCAACCACGTGGTTCCTGCGGACCGGCTCATGGCCAAGGCGAACGAGATCGCGCAGCAGATCGCCGCCAACGGACCGCTCGCGGTGCAGGCCGTGAAGCAGACGGTGATGGAAGCCAACGGCGTGCCGCTCGATGTCGGCTACCGGCTCGAAGACCGTGCGAAGAAGGCCGTGTTCGCCAGCGCCGACGCACGCGAAGGGCCGCGCGCCTTCATGGAAAAGCGCAGCCCCGACTACAAGGGCCGGTGAGCCCGGCCCTTCGAGCACATTCGATTCAAGAACCAACGGAGACAAACCGATGAACCCCAAGCAGATGTCCAGAAGAGCGTGCCTCACCGCGGGCGCCGCGGCGTCCCTGGCGCTGGCCTGCCCACCGCTCGCCCTTGCCCAGACCGCGCAGGCCTACCCGTCGCGTTCGGTGCGCCTGACCGTCGGCTTTGCGCCCGGCACCGGTCCCGACGTGCTCACGCGCGTGCTCGGCCAGCGGCTGGGCGAGACCATCGGCCAGCCGATGGTCATCGAGAACCGCGCCGGCGCGGGCGGGCAGATCGCCGCGCAGTTCGTCGCCAAGAGCTCGGCCGACGGCTACACGCTGCTCATTGCCGACGTGAGCGCCATCAGCATCGCGCCGGCCGCGTTCTCCAAGCTGCCCTACGACCCGGCGCGCGAACTGGTGCCGGTGTCGGAGGTTGTGCGCACGGACTTCATCCTGGTGGTGCCCAACTCGTCGCCCGCGAAGACGGTGGCCGATTTCGTGAAGATGGCCAAGGCGGACAAGGACAAGGTCAACTTCGGCACCTTCGGCGCGGGCACGCCCGGCCATTTCGGCGCCGAGATGTTCGCGGAGCAGGGCGGCTTCAAGGTGGAGCCGGTGCACTTTCGCGCGACCGGCGATGCGGTGACGGCCATCATCGCGGGCGACGTGCAGGCGGCTTTCGTGTCCACCGCGCTGGCCATGGCGCAGGTCAAGGGCGAGAAGATGCGCGCGCTGGCCACCACCGCGCCGCAGCGTTCGCCGCTGCTGCCGGCGGTGCCCACGTTCACCGAATCGGGCTTTCCCAAGGCCGATTTCTCGGCGTGGTTCGCGCTGTTCGTGCCCGTGGGCACGCCGCAGGCGGTGATCGACAAGCTCAACGTGCAGGTGGTGGCGGCCGTGCAGTCGCCCGAGGTGCGCCGCCGGCTGGAGGAGGCCGGCTTCAGCATCGCGGGCACCAGCGCGGCGGACACGCGCCGCATGATCGCCACCGAGACCGTGCGCTGGCAGAAGGTGGTGGCGGCCACCGGCTTCAAGGGAGACTGAGCATGCGAGCGCACCTTCTCGCGGCCGGTGTGCTGCTGGTAGCGGGTTGCTCGGGCATCGACACGGGTGGGTCCGCATCCACGGGCGCATCGAACGCGCCGCTGGCGTGCGCACGGCTGGCCGCCGCCGTGCCAACGGGCACCCGCCTCACGCTCAGCGAGACGGTGCCCGCGGGCGCCATCCAGCTCACCGGCGTGCAGCCCGGCGCGCCCGGTTCCACGGCGCCGGTGCCCGCGCATTGCCATGTGCAGGGCAAGATCAATGAGCGCACCGGCATCGACGGCAAGCCCTACGCCATCGGCTTCGACCTGCGCATGCCCGCGGCCTGGAACGGCCGCTTCTTCTTCCAGGGCGGCGGCGGCACCGACGGCACCTTGCGCGACGCGGTCGGCCAGCTCACCGGCGGCGGCAACACGAGCAACGCCTTGCTTCAGGGTTATGCGGTGGTGTTCACGGACACGGGCCACATCGACGAGCCCGGTCCCGACGGCCCGTACCGCTTCGGCCTCGATCCGCAGGCGCGGCTGGACAACGGCTACAACTCGATGGCGCAGACCGGCCTCGTGGCCAAGGCGCTGATTGCCGCGCACTACGCGAAGGCGCCCGAGCATTCCTATTTCGTGGGCTGCTCCAACGGCGGGCGGCAGGCCATGATGATGGCGCAGCGCTACCCCGACATGTTCGACGGCGTGATCGCCTCCGCGCCGGCCTACCGCGTGCCGCTGGCCTCGGTGCAGGCGGTGTACGACACGCAGCTCTACGCCAGGGCCGCCGCTGAAAATGCGCCCCTGGTGAACGGCCGCCCGGTGCTCTCGGCCGCGTTCTCGCCGGCCGACATGAAGCTGGTGACGACCGAGGTGCTCAACCAGTGCGACGCCCTCGACGGCCTGCGGGACGGCATCGTCGACAACTGGCCCGCCTGCAAGTTCAAGCCCGATGCGCTGCGCTGCACCGGCGGCAAGACCGCGCAGTGCCTGAGCGGCACGCAGGTCGATGCGCTCGCGAAGTCCTTCGCGGGCCCGAAGGACGCGGACGGCCGCCCGATCTACAGCGACTGGACCTTCGACGCCGGCCTGCACTCGCAGGAGTGGACGCGCTGGAAGTTCGGCGACGCGCCCGGCGCCGTGCCCAATGCGCGCAACATCACGCTCATGACCGGCGCGCTGGCCATGGTCTTCAGCACGCCGCCCACGGTCACGGCCGATTTCTACGGCCATGCGCTGGGTTACGACGTGGCACGCGACAGCGCCAAGGTGCGTGCGTCGAACGCCACCTTCACGCAGTCGGCCATTCAGTGGGAGGTGCCCGATTCGCCGAACGTCGACGCCTTTGCGCGGCACGGCGGAAAGATGCTCTTCTTCCACGGCGTGAGCGACCCGGTGTTCTCGGTGAAGGACACGGTGCGCTACCTCGGCCAGCTGCGCGAGCGCTACGGTGACAGGACCGACGCCATGGCCCGCCTGTTCACCGTGCCCAACATGGCGCACTGCGCGGGCGGCCCGTCCACCGACCAGTACGACGGCCTGGGCGCGCTGGTGAACTGGGTCGAGAAGGGCCAGCCGCCCGAGCGCATCGTGGCGCGCGCCCGGCCCGAGAACCGCGATGTGACCACGCCGGGCCGCACGCGTCCGTTGTGCGCATGGCCGAAGCAGTCGCGCTACAACGGCAGCGGCAGCATCGAGGACGCGGCCAGTTTCAGTTGCCGTTGAGGGCCACCGGAACAGGCTGGAACAGGGTCAATCCCGATGGAAGAACGCGCGGCACGCGCTAGCTTGGCCCCATGGACCTGATACCCCTCAAGCACCGACCCGCGCCGGCCCCCCTCGCGACCGCGTCGGAGCGCGCGAGCCTGGCGCTGGCCGGCGTCATCGGCTGCACCGGCCAGCCCGATTTCAGCGCCAAGGCGCTGATCGAGCTCAACCGCATGCTGCCGATGTGCTGGATGTCGATCTACAAGCTGTTTCCCGATGCGCCGCCGCAGAGCTACGGCGGCGGCGCCTTCGGCATCGCCGACGGCACGCGCGATTCGTGGCGCGTGTACCGCCAGGGCCTCTACAGCCGGGACCGCACCTTTCTCGCGGCCCGCGAGGTCACCGAGGGCGGCGACGCCGTGGTCACGCGCTGGCATGCGCGCGAAATTCCGCTGGAGCACCGCAAGGCCATCTACATCCGCCACGGCCTGCGCGAGCGCGTGTCGCTGGTGGCGGGCGATGCGCTCGGCGGCGGCGGTGCAGGCGGCGTGTTGGCGGTGAACCTCTACCGTGGCATGGAACAGCCGTCGTTCCGTGACGACGAGGTCGACCTGCTGTGCAGCCTGGCGCCGCCGCTGCTGGCCACGGTGCAACTGCACCTGCGGCTCACGGCGCCGCAGCACGCGGGAGAAATGCAGGGTGGCGATGCCGTCACGCTCAACCCCGAACCCGCCGCGCTGGCCGACCTGCCGCGCCGCGAGCGCGAGGTGTGCCAGCGGCTGCTGCGCGGCTGGACCTACGACGGCATCGCCGCCGACCTCGGCATTTCCGCCGGCACGGTGAAGACCTACCGCAACCGCGCCTTCGAACGCATGGGGCTGCACCACCGCAACGAACTGTTCGCCAGGGCGCTGGCCGAGGTGGCGGCCGCGCCCGCGGCCGTGTAGGACCGCGGCGCGGGTTGCGAGCGCCGGGGGTTGCCCGGCGCATGCGCGCCTATGATCGTTCGGGACCATGCGCAATTCACTCGACTTCAGTTCCTGGCAAGGCCTGCTGACCACGCTGCTCGGCCTGGTCGTCGTCTCCCTGGTGGCCGTGGGCATCCGCCTCGCCGTGATGCACGGCGTGCAGCAACGGCGCGAGCGTGCGAACCGCCAGATCAACGAGCGGCTCAAGACGCTCATCGCTGCCTACAAGGTGCTGGGTGGCTCTTTCACCGGGGACCTGTCGGTGGACCCCAGCCACCTGCGCGAGCTGCGCACGCGCGAAGGCGCCGAGGCGGCCGCCCTTGCCGCGTCGGACCGGCGCCGGCGCACTCGGGACACGGTCGAGGCGGCGCTGTCCGACGTGATCCTGCTGGGCACCGAGACGCAGGTGCGCCTTGCCGCCAGCGCGGCCAACGACATGGTGGCGGGACGGCCCGTGGAAACGGCTGAACTGGTGGTGTCGCTGCGCCTCTTCATTCGCGACGTGCTCGACCTCGACCCGATTCCGCCCGAGCTCGGCATTCCCAAGCAGGGGCCGGTCCGTGCCAAGGGAACGCCTGCGCGCGAAGGCGCGGGCGGGTCCAGGGGGGGCGGCGCCGGAAAGGGCGGCGAGGGGGGCGGGGGTGGCCTCGGAATGGGCATGGGCGTGCACGGCGACGCCGCGCACGACCCGGCAGCTTCCTAGATCCGGTTCAGATCCGGTTGGTGCGCCGCGCGTAGAACAGCGCCAGCGCAATCCCTGTCACCGCTGCACCGCCCCAGGCCGCGGCGGGGCTGCGAAGCGCGCGCATCAGGCGAGCGCGCGTGCCCAAGGCGCCATCGTCGGCGTTGGCCGCGCTCTGCGCGGCCTGTTCCTTCAGGCTGAGCGGTCGCGCGACGTTAGGGTTTTCCTCACCCTCCAGCACGGCTTGGGAGATGTCGAGCGGAGTCATCGAGTCGTCGGCAATCGATGCAGGCAGGGCGGTGGAAGCAGCGGTCATGGGCTGGCCTTTCTTTTTTCTCTGAGGGAATGATCTGGCCTTCAAGGCTGGCGCGGCCCCGCGCCCGCCGCGTACAGCGAAGCGCCGACATTGAAGTAGGTCGATGCCCCGGTCTCGCCGCCGGGCCGCCGCGACGCAATCAAACGCCTCACTTTGTAAGCAATTTTGCAAATTCATGGAACAATTCGGCCGCCTCACCGGGCGGGTGCGGCGTATCTCGCCACACTCAAGACTCAATCAGGCAGGCGTTGACAAATCAGATGGTTTCCGACTCAGAGTTTCTTGCACAGGCGTTGATGGCGCACGGCGGATGCGCCGTGTGCGGCTACGACGCTTCGGAGCAGGTCACCTTCTGGAACGAGCGCTACCTGGCCTTCTTTCCGGAGGTGGTGCCCTTTCTGCGGGTCGGAACCACCTACCTCGAGACGCTGGAGCCCTTCCTGGCGGTGCAGCAACCCCAGGCCTCCCCGCAGGAGCGCGCCGACGCCGTACGCAACGCGCTGCACCTGCATTCCCACGAGGAGGGCCCGCTCCAATACCAGCGCGCCGACGGCCGCTGGCTCGAAATGCGCATGTTTCCCCGGCCCGGGGGCGGCCGCCTCAAGATGTGGACCGACGTGTCCGCGCAGAAGGCGCCCGGCACGCAGGGCAACCTGCTGCAGGGGCTGATGGAGGTCGCCAATGTGGGCCTGATCGTTCACGACGCGGCGGGGAGCCTGCGCTACGTCAACTCCCGGTTCTTCTCGGAGCATTTCCTCGGCCTCATCGAGCGGGTGCCGTCCATCGACCGGCGCGACGCCGGGCAGGGCGCCTACTGGCGGAAGTTCGAGGACATCTTCGGTGGCGACGACGCCTTCGCCGAGCTGTGCCGCAGCACCGACGCCGGCCCGCTCCAGGCCCTGCTCACGATGCGCGCGCGCACCGGGCGCTTCTACCGGGTCCAGGAGCAAGCCTGGGACATGGGCGGCATCGCCTGCGTGTGGACCGACGTGACCGAGCTGGTCCAGCGCGAGAACGCCCTGCTCGCCGCGCACCGCGAACTCTCGCTGCTCAACCGGCGCCTGGTCGACCTGTCCGAGACGGATCCCCTGACCGGCCTGCCCAATCGCCGCCGTTTCAACGACGTGCTGCAGGCGGCGCAGGCGGCCGTGCAGGGCGGCTCGCAAGGGGCCGTGGCCATCGTCGACCTGGACTATTTCAAATCGGTCAACGACCGCTTCGGCCACGACGCGGGCGACGTCGCGCTGGTGGAGGTCGCCAGGCGGCTGAGCGCGCTGGTCCCGGGCACGGCCTCCATCGCGCGGCTGGGAGGCGAGGAGTTCGGGTTGGTCTTCGAGGCGATGCCATTGGCGCAGGCGCATGCCTGCACCGAAGCCATCCGTGCGGCCTTCTCCGACCATTTGTTCTCCATCGATTCGGAAACGATCCCGCTCACCTTGTCGATCGGCATCGCACCATTGACGGCCACGCGCGACGCGAGCACGTCGCTCAAGGAGGCGGACATGGCGCTGCTGCGCGCCAAGGCAAGGGGCCGTGACTGCGTGGTGCTCGCGGGCCGCAACGCCGCCATTCCGCTGGACACCACGCCCGCCGAAACCCCGGCGCCAAGCGAAACGCTTGTTTTGCTGGACGCCTTCGCGGGCGACATCGACCTGAGCGCGGCCGACCTGGGCGACAAGTACGGCACCGCGAACGAGCACCCCGTCTTTGCCCGCTCCAGCTGGAAAAAGGCCATGGAGGACGGCGCGACCTTCGACCACTACTGGGGCTGGGTGGAATACCAGATCTCCGCGAGCCTGCAGTCGCCGGAAACCGAGTAGCCCGGGCATCGAGGGTCGAAAGGGCCCGCTTAAAATCGTTCCCCCCGCAGCAGGGCGTCCCGGCCGGCTGCGGGTTTTTGCTTTTCCGGGGCCATGTAGAGGACCACCATGTACAAAAACCTCGCGGGCCGCGCCGTTCTGGCGTGGGTTGCCGCTTGCTGTTTGTCTCCCGCTTTTTCCCAGACGCCGCAGCCGCCGAAGGTGCCGCTGAAGATCGGCTTCGTCTACGTCACGCCCGTCACCGATGCCGGCTGGGTACGCCAGCATGAAGAGGGCCGCCAGGCCGTCGCAACGGCGCTGGGCGACAGGGTGAAGACCACCTATGTCGAGAACGTGGCCGAGGGCGCCGATGCCGAGCGCGTCATTCGCGACCTCGCGCAGCAGGGCAACACCCTCATCTTCACGCCGAGCTTCGGCTACATGGAGCCGACGCTGAAAGTGGCGAAGGACTTTCCCGACGTGAAGTTCGAATCCGTCACCGGCTACAAGACCGCGCCCAATGTGGCGACCGCGAACGCGCGCTACTACGAAGGCCGCTACCTCGCGGGCATCGCGGCCGGCCGCATGACGAAGAGCAACGTGGCCGGCTATGTGGCGGGCTTCCCGATTCCCGAGGTGCTGCAGGGCATCAACGCGTTCACGCTCGGCATGCGCTCGGTGAACCCCGACGCGAAGGTGATCGTGGTGTGGCTCAACGAATGGTTCGATCCGCCGAAGGAGCGCGACGCGGCGATGGCGCTGTTCAACCAGAACGCCGACGTGGTCGCCTTCCACACCGGCTCCACGGCCGTGATGGCGGCGGCGCAGGAGCGCGGCAAGATGGCCATCGCCTACCACTCCGACATGCGAAAGATCGCGCCCGACGCGCAGCTCGTCGCCGTCACCCACCAATGGGGCGGCTACTACACGCAGCGTGCCAGGGCCGTGCTCGACGGCAGCTGGAAGAGCGGCAACGTCTGGGGTGGCGTGAAGGAAGGAATGATCCGCGTCGGCGACTTCGGCACCCGCGTGCCCAAGGCGGTGCAGGACGAGGTGCTCGCGCGGCAGCAGGACATCGCCACCGGCAAGCTGCAGCCGTTCCGCGCGGTGAACGGCGACGTGCGCGACAACGAAGGCCGCGTCACGATCGCCAAGGGCACGCAGCTGGGCGACGAGCAGATCCTGAAGATGAACTGGCTCGTGCAAGGCGTGCAGGGGCGGGTGTCCGGCCCGACCAGGTAAGCGGGCGTGCCTTTAGCGCCGGGCGCATGCACGACCGCGTCTAGCCGTCGGCGAAGGCCTCGGCGCCGATCATGGACTGCACCCGGGCGGCAAGCTGCGTGCGGTTTTCGACATGCAGCTTGCGAAACGCATTGCCCAGGTGGAAGCGCACGGTGGGCAGCCCCACGGCCATGCGCTTGGCGATGAGCTTGTCGGGGCATCCCGAGACCACCAGCGCCGCCGCCTCGGCCTCGCGCTGGCTCAACGCGGACTTGCGCTGCAGCAGCTCGCTGACGCCTTCGTGCGCGCGCATCGACGAGGTCGGCCCTGCCTGCCATTTGAAGCGCGCCAGCGCGCCCGCGAAGGCGGGCTCGACCAGGCGCAGCGCCTCGATCTCGTTCGCGTCGAAGTTGCCCCGCTCGCGGTGGCGCCAGATGCGCATGTCGCCGGTGCATTCGCCGTCGGCGAAGACATAGACGTTCACGCCCCAGTGCATGCGGTCGCGTTTCAGGAAGTCGTTGAAGAACTCAGTGCGCGACAGGTCCTGCTGGCAGAGGATCTGCGTGGCCAGCGTGGGGTGGCGACGTTCCATCATCGGAAAGGTCAGCGGGTCGACGAAGCGGTAGTACTCGTCCCAGCTGCGCAGGTTTTCCACCGACATGTTCAGCGCCTTCACGCGCGCGAAGCACTGCGCGGCGGCGTCCCAGGTGAAGGACACGTAGGTGTCGGCGTGCAGCAGGTCGAGCATGGGCAAGGCCAGGTCGGCGCGCAGGGCGTCGGGGTCGCTCGCTTCGGCCAGCAGCCGCATGACGTCGCCCAGGGCGCGCGTCTGTGTCGTGGAGAGGTGCATGGCAGGGGTCAAGCAAAGACCGTGCGAACTTCAGTGCTGGCGATGCTAGCCCCGGCAATGGGCGCCGGTATCGGGGCCGACCCGTAGGCCCCCCTATCTATCGTGCTAGGTGTGAGCGGCTGCTGCGATTCCTAGCATCGGGCCATCGTTACGGGAACTCACATGAACCTCACACAACTGGGCGTCGCGCAACTGCGGCGCGAACTGCGGTCGGGCGCGGTGCGCAGCATCGACGTGGCCGACGCGCTCATCGCGCGCACCGAGGCGCACGCCGCGCTGAACGGCTACGTCGCCTTCGACCCCGAGGGCCTGCGTGCCCAGGCCAGGGACGCCGATGCGCGCATGGCGGCAGGCGAAGACCTGCCGCTGCTGGGCGTGCCGGTGGCGCTGAAAGACAACATCGACGCGGTCGGGCTGCCCAGTTCGGCGGGCACGGGCGCGCTGCTCGGCCTGCACCCCCCGCAGGACGCCGAACTGGTGCAGCGGCTGCGCAAGGCCGGTGCGCTGATCGCCGGCAAGGCGAACATGCACGAGCTGGCGATGGGCATCACCACCAACAACAGCGTGACCGGCGCCGCACGCAACCCATGGGATGCATCGCGCATTCCGGGCGGCAGCAGCGGCGGCTCGGGCGTGGTGGTGGCGGCCGGCCTGGTGCCCGCAGCCATCGGCACGGACACCGGCGGTTCTGTGCGCGTGCCTGCCGCGCTGTGCGGCGTGGTCGGCCTGCGCCCGACGACCGGGCGGGTGCCGGGCCGGGGCATCGCGCCCATTTCGCTGACCCGCGATGCCGCCGGACCCCTTGCGCGCAGCGTCGAAGACTGCGCCTTGCTCGACGGCGTGCTCAGCGGCAATGCGCAAGCGCTGGTGCCCGTGTCGCTGCAAGGCGTGCGGCTGGGCCTGCCGGGGCCGGGCTTCTGGGAAGGGCTGGAGCCTGGCGTGCACAGCGTCGCGCAGGAAGCCATCGAGCGCCTGCGCACGGCCGGCGCGCAGCTGGTCGAGGTGCCGCTGCCCGCGCTGGCGGGCTTCAACGAGGCGGCGGGTTTTCCGATTGCGCTGTACGAATTCGTCAGGGACATGGGCGACTACCTGCAGTACGCGCAGCGCGGCGTGAGCCTGCGGCAATTGGTCGACGCCATCGGCAGCCCCGACGTGGCGGCCATCGTGCAGCCGCTGCTGGGCGAAGGCGCGGTGCCCGAGGCCGTGTATGCGCAGGCACTGCAGGCGCGGCGCGGACTGCAGGCCGTCTATGCCGAAGCCTTCGCTGCGCATGGCGTGCGGGCGCTGCTGTTCCCCACCACGCCGCTGACCGCCGCGCCGGTGGGCCACGACGTGACCGTGCAGCTGAACGGCGAAGCGCTGCCGACCTTTGCCGCCTTCATCCGCAACACCGACCCGGGCAGCAACGCCGGCATTCCCGGCGTGACCCTGCCCGCCGGCCTGGCGGGCGGCTTGCCGGTGGGGCTGGGCCTGGACGGTCCGGCGGGCAGCGACCGCGGCCTGCTGGCGCTGGCCGCCGCCGTCGAGGCGGTGCTGCCGCCCTTGCCATCCGCGCCCTGGATGCGCTGAGCGCGCCCCGCCCGATTCCGTCTTTCTTCATTGCAACCAGGAGTTCTCATGGACCGTCGTACCTTTCTCCACGGCATTGCAGCCGCAGCGGCCGCCAGTTCGGCGGGCGTGCGCGCGGCCTCGCCGCTCAACGTGGCCGTGATGCTGCCGATGAGCGGGCCGGCCGGACTCTTCGGCCCCTCGGCCAAGGCCTGCGCCGAACTGGCGGTGCAGACGATCAACGCGCGCGGCGGCGTGCTGGGCCGCACCATCAACCCGCTGTTCGGCGATGCCGGGCTGCCGCCCGCCGAGGCCTCGCAGACCGCGCTGAAGCTCTGGAAAGGGCAGGGCGCGCAGGCGGTCATCGGCATGCACGACAGCGCGGTGCGCGGCGCGCTGGTGGGGCTCTTCAAGGGGCAGGTACCGTACTTCTACACGCCGGTGTACGAAGGCGGCGAGTGTGCGCGCGGCACCTATGTGAACGGCGAAACGCCGGCGCAGCAGCTCGCACCGGTCATTCCCTGGCTGGCGGCGGAACGCAAGCCGAAGAAGTGGTACCTGATCGGCAACGACTACGTCTGGGGCCGCAACACCAACGCCGCGGCCAAGGGCTACATCGCACAGACCGGCGCACAGGTGGTGGGCGACGAGTACCTGCCTTTCACGGCCGACAACTTCGACTCCAGCCTCGCGCGCATCCGCGACAGCGGGGCCGATGCGGTGCTGGTGTCGCTGGTGGGCGGCGCGTCCGTCACCTTCAACAAGGCCTTTGCGAGCTTCGGCCTTGCCGACAAGACGATCCGCCTGGGTTCGCTGCTCGAGGAGAACACGCTCGCCGGCATCGGCCCGGCCAATGCGCGCAACCTGTATTCGAGCGCGGGCTACTTCGCCAACATCGAGACGCCCGCGGCCAAGGCCTTTTCGGACGCGTACTTCAAGCGCTTCGGCGCGCAGGCGCCCGCGCTCAACGGCCTGGCCGAGTCGGTGTACGAAGGCTTCCTGATGCTGGAGGCCATGGCCGCGCGCGCCAAGTCGCTCGACGTGGCGAAGATGGAGCCCGCCAGCGAAGGCGCGAGCTACAGCGGCCCGCGGGGCGCAGTGACCATGCACGCGCGCCACGTCGACCAGGACATCTACCTCGCCGATGTGGGCGAGAAGGGCTTTCGCGTGGTGAAGACCTTTCCGCACATCGCGTCCGGCCAGACCTGCAAGGTGTGACGCCGCCATGGACACCAGCTGGTTGCTGCACGCGCTGAACCTCGCCTACGCGCTGGCGACGCTGGGCCTCACCACGCTCGGGCTGGCGGTGGTGTTCGGCCTGCTCGGCGTGATGAACATGGCGCACGGCGAGTTCGTGATGCTGGGCGCCTATGCGGTCGTCACCGTGCAGTCCTGGGGCTGGCCGATCGCCACGGCCATGCCGCTGGCCATGCTGGTGTGCGGCGTGCTGGGCTATGCGGTGGAGCGCTGGCTGATCCGCCCGCTGTATGCACGGCCCTTCGACACGCTGCTGGCCACCTGGGGCCTGGCGATGGTCATGCGCAAGACGGTCGAGGCGGTGTACGGGCGCGGCTACCGCAACATCGAAAGCACCCTGGGCGCGCCGGTGTCGCTGGGCGGTGTGCAGTACCCGGGCTACCGGCTGGCGCTGATCGCGCTGGCGGTGGTGCTGATGATTGCGCTGGCGCTCTGGTACCGGCGCAGCACCATGGGGCTGCGGGTGCGCGCGATGACGGGCAACCCCGTGCTCGCGCAGGCGCTGGGCATCGACACGCGCCGGCTCGCGTCGCAGACCTTCGTCATCGGCGTGGTGCTGGCCGGCGCGGCAGGCGTGTTGCTGGCGCCGCTGGTGCGCATCGAACCCGGCATCGGCGTCGACTACCTGCTCGATTCCTTCTTCGTGCTGGTGGTCGGCGGGCTGGGCACGCTCGGCGGCTTCGGCGGCGGCGTGGGCGTGATCGGCGGCACGCAGTCCGTGGTGAGCAGCCTCTCGGGCCAGACCAGCGGCTACGCGGTGGTGCTGGTGTTGTCGATCCTCTTTCTCTGGTTGAAACCGAATGGACTCTTTGGACGCCGTTGATTCTTCGCTGGCGGCCCGGACGCTCGTCGCGCCCGCGCGGCGCTGGCGCCTGCCGGTGCCCGGGCCGTGGCTGCTGGGCGCGGGGCTGGTGGCGCTGCCGTTCGCGTCGAACGACTTCATCGCCTACCAGATCGCGCTGTTCCTCATCTACGGCATCGCGACGCAAGGCGTGGCGCTGTGCTGGGGACGGCTGGGCTTCCTGCCGCTGGGGCATGCGCTGTTCTTCGGCCTGGGCGCCTACCTGGCCGGCGGCACGCTCAAGGCGGCGCTGCAGCAGCCGGCGTGGTTCGCGGCCCTGCCGCTGGCGTTGCTGCTGCCCGCGGCGCTGGCCTACCTGACGGCGCGGCTGGTGTTCGCGCGCAGCCACCGCAGCGGGCCGTTCTTCTCGCTCATCACGCTGGCGATGACGATGCTCGGCTTCCTGGCGGCGCAGCAGTGGAGCGTGGTCACGGGCGGCTTCAACGGCATGGCCGACATTCCGGAGTTGCCCGGCACCGAGCGCTACAGCACCTTCTACTGGGTGGTGGCCGCGTGCGCGCTATGCACCACGCTGCTGCTGGCCGGCGTGTTGCGTCGGCCGCTGGGCCTGCTGTGGAGCGCGCTGGCGCAGAACGAAGAGCGCCTGCAGCTCTTCGGCTACGCCACCGACCGCATCAAGGCGGTGGCCTTCGCGTTCTCCGCGATGCTGGCGGCGCTGGCCGGTGCGCTGTTCGCGATGCACCAGGGCATCGTCACGCCGCTGACCATGGGCTTCGTGCTGTCGACGGAGTTCGTCATCTGGGCGGCGGTCGGCGGCAAGGCGAGCCCGCTGGGCGCGCTGCTGGGGGCGGTGTTCGTGGGCTATGCGTCTTCGGAGTTGCGCGACCACTTCGCCTACTGGGAAGTGGCGGTCGGCGCGATCTTCATCGCTGTCGTGCGTTTCCTGCCCGACGGACTGGCGGGGCTTGCCGCGATGGGGCGCCGATTCTCCGGGCGCACCGACGATGCGCACGCGCTGCCCAGAACACCGGCGCCGCCGGTGCAGGCGCAGGGCGGCAGCGTGAGCCTCGCGTTCGAGCAGGTGGCCTGCGCGCAGGGCGGCGTGCGCATCCTCGACGGCCTGGCGTTCGACCTGCAGGGCCCCGGCCTGCGCTGCGTGATCGGCCCCAACGGCGCGGGCAAGACGTCTGCCTTCAACGTGATGACCGGCCGCCTGCCGCTGCGCGCCGGACGCATCCTGCTCGACGGCGTCGACATTTCGGGCGCCACCGCATGGCGCGTGGCGCGGCAGGGCGTGGGCCGCAAACTGCAGATTCCGTCGGTGTTCCCCGGCCTGAGCGTGAGCCAGAACCTGGACGTCGCGTTGTGGGCCGGACGCCTGCGGCCGGCCGCAACGCTGCAGCGCGGCGCGCTCGCCTGGGACAGCGCCTTGCGCGGCGAACTGCTCGACCTGTTTCCCTCGCTTGCCAGGCAACTGCATGCGCCGGCCGGCAGCCTGTCGCAGGGCGAGCGCCAGGCGCTGGAGTTCGTGATGACCATGCTGCCGCAGCCGCGCCTCGTGCTGCTGGACGAGCCGTGCGCGGGCCTTTCTCCCGGCGAGACGCACCACATGATCGAGGCCATCAAGACGGCGACCGGGCGCCTGGGCGCGGCCGCGCTGGTCATCGAGCACGACATCAGCGCGGTGGCTTCCATCGGCGGCGAGGTGTACGTGCTGCACCAGGGCAAGCTGCTGGCGCGCGGACCGCTGGCGCAGATCCAGGCCGACCCGGCCGTGCGCGCGGTCTATGCGGGAGCACGCAAATGAGCGCGAACCTGCTCGACTTTTCCGATGTGGTCTGTGGCTACGGAGACACCATGGTGCTGCGCGGCCTTGGCGGGGCGGTCGGCGCTGGCCGCGTGCTGGGCGTGCTCGGGCGCAACGGCGTGGGCAAGACCACGCTGATGCGCGCGCTCACCGGCTTCCTGCCGCTGAAGCAGGGCCGTGTCGCGCTCGCCGGGCGCGACCTGGCGCGCGTGGCGCCGCAGCAGCGCCTGGCCGCGGGCATGGCCTATGCGCCGCAGGAGGACGTGGTCTTCGGCGACCTCAGCGTGAGCGAGAACCTGTGGCTGCACCTGCGCGGGCGAGACCCGGCACGCTATGCCGACGGCCTTGCCGCATTTCCGCGGCTGGCCGAGCGCATGGGCCAGCGCGCCGGCTCGCTCAGCGGCGGCGAGCGCAAGCTGCTGTCGTTTACCCGAACCCTCGGGTTGCGCGCACCGCTTGCCATCCTCGACGAGCCGACCGAGGGCGTGCAGCCCGAGAACATCGAGCGCATGGCCACGCTGGTGCGCGCGCGCAAGGCCGAGGGCGCCGCGTTCGTCATCGTCGAGCAGAACCTCGAGTTCCTGCTGCAGGTGGCCGACGACATCCTGGCCATCGACCACGGCGAATGCTCGCTCGCGGGCGCCACCGCCGACCTGCCGCGCGAGACGCTGGAACGGCACCTCGTGGTTTGACCTCTCGCAGGCGCGCGCAAGCGTCGAGCGTTCGGTGGCCTAGAAAGAAGGCATTGCGCCCAGCGCCTTGGCCGAGCGGTCCAGCCCGTCGAGGATCCTGCCGGACACCGCCGCCGGAAAGTGCGGCGGCAAGCGCGCGCCGACCCGGTCGATCACGCCCGGCGTTGCCGCGAGCACGCGCTGGATGAGGTTTTCTGCGTCCGGGCCGTAATGGCATTTTTTTGCCATGGCGTTGAAGTGGCGGCGCTGGACGGTCTTGAAGGGATAGTGCTTGCTCTTGCCGATCAAGGCCATGGCGAGCTTGGCCTCGTGCCTGGAAAACTGGTTGGGCCCGTTGCCTTCCACGGGCCAGATGGACATCACGTCGTAGATGGGCGTCAGCCTGTAGCGGCCCATCGGGAGCCACGCGATGCTGAAGTTCTTTGCGTGGCCGTCGGGCGCGCCGAGCATCCAGAAGAGCAACTGCACGGTGAGCAGCGTGGCCAGGTCTTTCTGTGCATCGACCGAGCTCCGAAGCACGTCCGCCAGGTCGAGCAGGCCGGGCCCCCCGTCGGCCTCGTACTTCAGGTGCGACGGCTTGCCCAGGGCCTGGCAGAAGTCTTCCTGCGGCAGGCGCAGCCACCAGTTGCCGGACGAGTGCAGCCGGCGGTCGAAGCGCTCGACGGCCAGCACCTTTTGCGACCCGAAGCGCAGCATGGCCGTCAGCGGCACGGGAATGCCGTATTCCTGGAGGATGTTCAGGCAGAGCCACTCGTTCTCGACCGAGGTGCTGAAGTCGGCCTTGCGATGGCCGACCAGGCCCAGCGGCAACTTCAGGATGTGCGTGGTGGGGGTCGAGCCGTGCGGGCGCACCCACTGGCCCTGGTGCCACAGGAGCGCAGTCTTTTCCTGCGCACCGGCCAGGGAGATGCGCAGCTCGTCTTCAGGCGCGGATTGCCCTGCGAACCTGCCGGGGTCTACCGTTTGCTGCAGCAGCTTCTCGACGTCGGCCTCGGTCATCGGCTCGCCCTCGATGTGCTCTGCATGCGATGGGCCGTCGTGCTCGCCCAGCAACTGGATGGCGCCGACGCAGTCGCGTCCGATGGCCTGCAAGAGGTCGAACGGCTGTGTGCTGCGCGTCCTGAATCGGCTTGCAATGCGCTCGCGAATGGGCTGGCTGTCGGGCAGCAGGTTGTCGAAGTAGTTCTGGACGACCGCGCCCTTGTGGGTGAAGCCTCCGGCCAGCGGCAACGACAGCGAGAGGGGGCGTCCTGCCGGCGAGCCGACCCAGGCTTCGTCGTAGAGCAACTCGTCCGCCCCGCGCTCGGGAATGCGCCAGATGCCGACGCGCTCGCCGTTGGCCCAGATGGAAAGCGCGGGGGTGTTCGATGCGCGCGCCACGCTCACCACTCCGAAGGAGGCGCAGGCTCGTTGGCGACACGCCTCGGGTCTGGATGGTCGGCGCCTGTCGGGTGGGTCGAGAGCCTTGCCGGGTTCTTCGAGCCGACCAGAATTTCGAGGCCCAGCACGCTGAAGAGGGCCAGCAGTTGCTCCAGGCTCACCGAGCCGGGGTTGAGCTCCATGTGGGACATGCGGCTTTGGCTGATGCCGAGGCGCTCGGCCAGCTTCACCTGGGAAATGCCCGACTCCTTGCGAGCGGCCTTGAGCAGTACGCCGAGCTGTGAGGGGACCGAAAGAACTTGCTGCATGGGAGTTACCGATGAGGTGGGTAACCGGGAGATTATCGATTTTATGGGTATTTGTCAAAATACCCGTCAAATGGGTAATAAGACGAATGCCCAGCAAATGGGTAAATTGACCTTCCCCGGCGCCTCACCCCAGCGCGACTTCGAACAACGCGCGAATCAACGGCCGGTCCTGGCGCACCGACAAGCAGCACAGCGAATAGCCGATCGACAACTCGTCGTCGTCGATCATCACCGCGGCGAGGCCCGGCAACGGAATGAACTCGACCTGCGTCACGAAGCCGATGCCCATGCCGTTGACCACCGCATGCAGGATGGCCTCGCGGCTGTTGATCTCCATGACGCAGTTCAGGCGCACGCTCTTCTCCTGGCACGCCCGCTCGACGCGATGACGGGTCTTCGAGCCGGGCTCGCGCAGGATGACCATCTCGCCCTCGATGTCGTTGGTGGAGATCGAGGCGCGTCGGGTCCACGGATGGTTTTCGGGCACCACCGCCACGATGCGTTCGTCGCGGTAGGGCGCCACATGCAGCCCCTCGACGGCAGCCGGCTCGGCCAGGATGCCCACGTCGATGTCGAAGTCCTGCAGGCCGCGCAGCGTCGACGCCTCGGAGCCGATGGACACCGTGAGTTCCAGCGACGGGTGCGCCTGACGGAAGTGGCGCGCCAGTTCCAGCGCAATGGGCGGGGACACGGCGCCCACGCGCACCAGACCGACCTTCAGCTTGTGCGCGCTCTGCAGGAACTGCATCGCTTCCTCTTCCTGTCCGAACAGGCCTTGGGTGATGGCATAGAGCCGTTCACCCGCCGAGGTCAACCGCACGCTGCGGCCCGTGCGAAGAAAAAGCTCGACGCTGAAGCGCGTCTCCAACGCCTTGACCTGGTCGGTCACCGTAGGCTGGCCGATGTGCAGGTACTGCGCGGCCGCGGTGAAGCCGCCCGTCTTCGCGACGGCGTGGAAGCATCGGATCGATTTGTAGTACTGGTGAAACATGAGGGCCGTCCTCGTGGGGCGAGGTTTTTGGGGCCGGCCAAGGCTCTCACAGGCGCGCCCCTGTGTGCATGCGCGCTTTCCCCTGTGGCGATGCGCGGCGGTGGCGATCCATCGGTTTTCGACCATGCGGACACCGGAAATGCGATTGGACGCGATGGCATGCGACTTCGACACTGCCCCAGGCACACACACACACAAACAACAGGAGACAGCCCCGATGCCCCATGCGTTCCACAACCCCGTTGCCGTTCACTGCGGCCGAGGCAGCCTCGCGCAGCTGCCCTCGATCCTCGCCGGCCGGCGCGTCGTCGTCGTCACCTTTCCCGAAGCCCGCGAGCTGGGCCTGATCGCCCGCCTGCAGGCGCTCCTGAAGGACTCGTTGCTCGGCGTGATCGACGACGTCCGACCGAACCCCGACGTGGCGCACCTGGCCGCGCTCTACAACCGGTTCTGGCAATCGGCCGACGCGTGCGACGCCATCGTCGCGGTGGGCGGCGGCAGCGCCATCGATACCGCCAAGGCGCTGATGGTGGGCACGGCCAGCGGGCAGTTCGACGAGCTGGTCGGCCTGCTCGCCACCGGCAAGCCCTTCGTGCCGGCCAGCGCCAAGCCGCTGATCGCCGTGCCGACGACGGCCGGCACCGGCAGCGAAGTGACGCCGTGGGCCACGATCTGGGACGCAGCGAACCAGAAGAAGTACTCGCTGCACCTGGACGCCACCTGGCCCGAGGCGGCCATCGTCGACCCCGAGCTGATGCTCTCTGTGCCGGCGGGCACCACCGTCTCGACGGGGCTCGACGCGCTCTCGCACGCGCTGGAGTCTGTGTGGAACGTCAACGCGAACCCCATCTCCGACACCTTTGCGATCTCCGCGGTGCAGGACATCTTCGAATGCCTGCCGGCGCTGCGGGCCGACCTGGGCAACATCGAGCTGCGCGAGCGCATGGCGCTTGCCGCGCTCAAGGCCGGCCTGGCGTTCTCCAACACGAAGACCGCGCTGGCGCACTCGATCTCGTACGAGATGACGCTGCGCCACGGGCTGCCCCATGGCATCGCGTGCTCCTTCACCTTGCCGCTGGTGCTCGAAAAGGCCTGGGCCCGGTCGCCCGACCGCGACCGCACCCTGCAGCGCCTGTTCGGCGCGGACCTGTCGGTCGGTGCCGGGCGATTGCGCGACTTTCTCCTGGGCCTCGGCGTGAAGACCGAGTTCGCGGACTACGGCGTGGCGGACGGCGAAGCCGCGGCCATGATCGCGCGCGCCATGGAAGGCGCGCGCGGCAGGAACTTCATCGGGACGGTGTCCGCCCGGTGACCTGAAGCGTCGGAGCGTTGAAAGAAGATGCCGGCCATCGAGCCGGTCCCGCGGACCCACGTCCGTCAAGAACTGGAGACACACATGCAATTGGCAAATCAAGGCCTGCAGGCCGGCACCTATGCGCCGCCTCTCGAACAGACATTCAGGCGCGCGCAGTGGCGAATGCTGCTGGCCGCCATGTTCTGCTATTTCTTCTTCTACACCGGGCGGCAGACCTTCGGCTTCGCCATTCCGGGGTTGCAGAAGGAGTTCGGGCTGTCGAAGGAGGTGCTGGGCTGGGCATCGGCCAGCCTGCTGTGGTGCTACGCCATCGGGCAGGCCATCAACGGCAACCTGGCCGACAAGTTCGGCGGGCGCCGCGTGATGACGGCCGGCGCCATCCTGTCGTGCGCGGCCAACTGGGTGGTGAGCTTTGCGGTCGGCTTCAAGAGCCTGGCGATTCCCTGGGGCGTGAACGGCTACTTCCAGGCGCTCGGCTGGGCGCCGGGAAGCCGGCTGCTGTCGAACTGGTGGGGCGCGCAAGAGCGCGGCAAGGTGTTCGGTTGCTACACGTTTGCCGCCGGGTGTGCGTCGGTCCTGTCCTTCGTCACGTCGATCATCGTGGTCAACGTGCTGCACCTGGACTGGCGCTGGATCTTCCGGCTGCCCGTGCTGCTGATGCTCGTGGGCGGCATCGCGTTCTACCTGATTGCACGGGAACGCCCGGAGGACCTGGGCTTCAAGTCGCCCGACACAGGCATCGCCGATGCGCAAGACGCCGAGGCCGCGAAAGCCGCAGCCGCGCAGCGGGGCGCCGACGAAAGCTCCTGGTCGCGCTACAAGGCGGTGCTCGGCAACCCCAAGCTGCTGATCGCGGCGCTGGCCATCGGCTTTCAGAACGCGGCGCGCTACGGCCTGATCGTGTGGGTGCCGGTGCACTTCCTGGGCAAGGACTGGAGCAAGATGGCCGACGGCATGATCGATCCGGCATGGATCTCCGTGGCGCTGCCGGTGGGCATGGCCTTCGGCGCACTCACCAATGGATGGATCTCCGACCGGGTCTTCGGCTCGAAGCGCTACAAGGCCATCGTGCTGTACATGCTGCTCGGCGCGCTCGCTTCCATGGGCATGTACCTGCTGCCCACCAGCATCGGCGGGCTGGCGCTGCTCTTCCTTGCGGGCTTCTTCGTGTATGGGCCCGCCTCCTCGTTCTGGGCCCTGTGCCCGGACCTCGTGGGCGCCAGGCGCTCGGGCACGGCCACCGGCGTCATGAACTTCTTCTCGTACCTGCTCGCAGGCCTGGGCGAGCCGCTCATCGGCCGGATGCTGGACCACTCGGGCAACACGTCGATCGTCTTTCCGATCGTCGCCGCCAGCTGCCTCATCAGTGCCAGCATCGCGGTCTTCATCCGCCGCTGAAGGACTTCACCAAGACCGGGACCTGTTCGCTGCCCTCGTGAGGCGTGGCGGACGGAGACCAAAAAAAGGGACGCGGCGCGTCCCTTTTTTGTTGTTCGCCGCTGTCGTGACACCTGTGACAGCGGCGCGGCAACGGCCCTGTCAGGCGGCCACCGCTGCGGCTCCGTGCCGGATGCCCATGACCTTCAGCGTCTGCGCGATCGCCTCCACGGCACCGGGAATGCCTGCTTCGCCGAAGTGGCCCATGCAGCCGACGCGGAAGGTCTCGACCTGGGTCAGCTTGCCCGGGTAGAGGATGTAGCCCCGCTTCTTGACCTCCTGGTAGAAGGTCTTGAAGTCGTAGTTCGCGTCGTCAGGGGCGTGGAAGGTGACGATGATCGGCGCCTGGATCGACGGGTCCAGAAAGCTGCGCAGGCCCAGGGCGGCCAGGCCGTCGACCAGCGCCTTGCAGTTGCGCGCATAGCGGCCGCCGCGCGCCGCGAGCCCGCCTTCCTCGACGTACTGCGCGATGGCTTCGTCGAGCGCGGCGACCACGTGGGTGGGCGGCGTGAAGCGCCATTGCGTGGTCTTCTCCATGTACACCCACTGGTCGTACAGGTCCATGCTCAGCGAGTGGCAGTTGCCTTCGCACTTTTCGAGCACGGCACGCCGCGCCACGACGAAGCCCATGCCCGGCACGCCTTCCAGGCACTTGCCGGAGGCCGCGATCACGGCATCGAACGGGGTCTTGCGCGCATCGATCTCCAGCGCGCCGAAAGAGCTCATGGCGTCCACGATCAGGCCGCGTCCGTGCCGGGCCACGACCTGCGCGATGTCGTGCAGCGGGTTCAGCACGCCGGCGCCGGTTTCGCAGTGCACCACCGCCACGTGCGTGATACCCGGGTCGGCGGCGAGGGCGCGTTCCACGTCGGCGGGCTGCACCTGCCTGTCCTCGGTGTAGTCGATGGTGGTCACCTTGCGGCCCAGCACACGGCAGATCTTCGCCAGGCGCTGGCAGTAGGCACCGTTGCTCGGCACCAGCACATGGCCATCGCGCGGCACCAGGGTGCCGATGGCGGCCTCCACCGAGAAGGTACCGCTGCCCTGCATCGGCACGCATTCGTGCGTGCCCTTGCCGTGCACGATGTCGAGCACGCGTTCGCGGATGCGCGCGGTGATCTTGTTGAAGTCGCCGTCCCACGAGCCCCAGTCGCGCAGCATCGCCTGGCGCGTGCGGTCCGAGGTGGTGAGCGGGCCTGGGGTGAGCAGGATGGGGCTGGGGGTCGAACTCATTGTGATGTCTCCGTACAGGTGAGAGGCTGGGGAAAGACTGCGGGATCGAAATCAGGTGCGCCCGAGCAGGCGCCAGGCCTGCGTGCGCGACAGCAGCACCCGCGTGAGCAGCGAATAGACGATGCACACGACGGTGGAGGTGACGACGATCAGGCTGGCCAGCGCGGCGGCCGGGCCAATGTCGCCGGCGTCGTCCATGTGCATGATCGCAACCGACGCCAGGATCGTGTCGGGCGTGTAGAGAAAGATGGCGCACGACAGGCTGGCCATCGACACCACGAAGAAGTAGCGGCCGATGTCCAGGATGGCGGGCAGGCACACCGGCACCGTCACGCGGAAGAAGGTCTTGATGAACGGCACCTTCAGCGAGGCGGAAACGGCCTCGAACTCGTTGTCGATCTGCTTGAGCGCCGTCACCGCGGTGAGGTGGCTGGAGGTGTAGTAGTGCACCACCATCGAGATGACCAGGATCGCCATCGTCTGGTACAGGAAGCCCAGCGGGTTGGCCGGATGGTTGAAGAACATCACGTAGCCCAGGCCGAGCACCAGGCCGGGCACGGCCATCGACAGCACCGCCATCATGTGCATCGTGCGGCGCATCATGCCGAGGTTGCGCGTCTTCTCGATCAGGTAGGCGCCCACGAAGACGATGAACGAGCCGGCCACGGCAGTGATGGCGGCCACCGTCAGGCTGTTGAAGTAGGCCGCGGCCATGTCGCTTTCGAGCAGCACGAAGTGGTAGTGCTTGAGCGTGAGCGACAGGTTGTAGGGCCACAGCGTGATCAGCGAGGTGTAGACCGCCATGCCGATGGTGGCCAGCAGCAGCCCGCACACGCCTGTGCAGAACAGCAGCAGCATGGTGTCGGCCACCTTGCGCGGCTTGGGGCTGTAGGGCACCGAACGGGCGGTGAGCTGCGCCTTGAGCTTGCGGCGCACCACGTAGTCGATGGCGAAGGAAATCACCGAGGGCAGCAGCAGCAGCATGCCGACCACCGCGCCGATGGAGAAGTTGTGCTGGCCCACCACCTGCTTGAACACGTCGACCGACAGCACGTTGAAGTTGCCGCCGATCACCTTGGGCGCGCCGAAGTCGCTCACCACGTAGGTGAAGACCACGGTCGACGCACTGATGAGGCCGTACTTGCAGGACGGCAGCGTGATGGTCATGAACTGGCGCAGGGGCCGGGTGCGCAGCGCGGTGGCCGCCTCGTACAGCCGGCCGTCGGCCAGCGACAGCGCGGTGACCAGGATCATCAGCGCGTGCGGAAAGGTGTTGTAGACCTCGGCCAGGATGATGCCGGGCGCGCCGTAGATCGACATGCCGCCCAGCAGGAACTTGAGTGAACCCTGGTTGCCGAACCACTGCACGAACGAAATGGCCGACAGCAGCGAAGGCGCGAGCAGCGGAATGAGCGCAATGAGCCGGAACGTGGCCTTGAGCCAGGTCGGCATGCAGCTGCGCGTGAGGGCGTAGGCGAACACGAAGGCCGTGGGCACCGCGATGGCGACAACGGCCGCGGAGACCCACACCGAATTCCAGGCCGCGCGCAGCAGGCTCGGTGTCTGGAAGTAGGTGATGAAGTGCGCCAGGCCGACGAAGCGGCCGTCCTTGTCCTGCACCGCATGCGCCAGGATGGTCACCAGCGGCGCGACCAGGAACACGAACAGCATGGCCATCACCGCGAGCAGCACGGCGCGCGCGATGATCTCGTCGCGGCTCCAGCGCATGCCCTGGCGGCGGAAGGCGGCACGGGGCGCCATGGCGGTGGGAGTGTGCGCCAGCGTGTTCATGCGATGGCCCGCGCGGCGGGTGCCGCAAAAGCGCGAATGCGGTTGGCCCGCAGCGCGATCTCGATGGTGTTGCCCTCGCGGATGTCGAGGTCGTGCAGTTGGTTGAGCGAGAAGTGCAGGCCCAGCGTCTGGCCGTGCAGCGCCTGCGCCGTGACTTCGGCGATGCACAGCCCGCCCAGGAACTCGACCTTGCTCACGAGCACGTTCATGCGGTTGGCGGTGTCCTCGCGCAGGTTCTCGGCCATGCGGTCTTCGGGCCGCAGGTAGAGGTTGACCGCATCGCCCGGCGCGAAGGCGCCGTCGCAGGCGTCGCACTGCAGCTCCAGGTCGCCGACCTTGAAGCGCTGCTGGCCGAGCGCCACCGCGCGCAGCACGTTGACCTTGCCCACGAAGTCGGCCACGAAGGGCGTGGCCGGCTGCTCGTAGATGTCCAGCGGCGTGCCGACCTGCTCGATCACGCCGTGGTTCATGACCACGATGCGGTCGGCCATCGACAGCGCCTCTTCCTGGTCGTGCGTGACCATGATGGTGGTGATGCCCACCTGCTTCTGCAGCCGGCGGATTTCGCCGCGCAGGCGCACGCGTTCGATGGCGTCGAGTGCCGACAGCGGCTCGTCGAGCAGCAGCAGGCCCGGCCGGGTGGCGAGCGCGCGGGCGAGGGCCACGCGCTGCTGCTGGCCGCCGGAGAGCTGGCTCGGGTATTTGTGGCCCGAAGTCGGCAGCCCCACCAGCTTGAGCAACTCGTCCACGCGCGCCTTGATCTCGGCCTTGCGGGCGCGCGAATTCACCAGGCCGTAGCCCACGTTGTCGGCAATGCTGAGGTTGGGAAACAGCGCGTACGACTGGAACACGATGCCGTAGTCGCGCCGGTCCGGCGGCAGCCATGACACGTCCTTGCCGTTCTGCAGGATCTGTCCGGCGGTCTGCGTCTCCAGCCCCGCAATGATGCGCAGCAGCGTGGTCTTGCCGCAGCCCGAGGGGCCGAGAAAGCACAGCATTTCTCCGGCATTCACGCGCAGGTGAATGTCGCGCAGCGCGCTGAAGGTCTCGAAGTCCTTGCGCACGCCGACGATCTCCAGCGCGGCGGCGCGGGCCTGTTCGGCGATGTATTTGCCAGCGGTCATGTCCATGGTTCGCACTCGGTGAGACGAACGCCGCGGAGCGCGGCGTCGCAGGTTGGAGAAGCTTCTTCGCAGCTGGGGGCGAGCTCTTTACTTGGGCTCGGCCTTGCCTTCGTAGCGCTTGCTCCACTCCGCGAGGATTCGCTCGCGGTTCTTGGCGGCCCAGTTCAGGTCGTTCTTGGCCAGCAGCTTTTCGTAGTTGTCGGGAATGCCCTCGAGCTTCGACGCCACGCCGGGGTACGCCACCACGGCCCACCAGTTCGCCGTGATCTGGTTGGCCTCCTTGCTGGCCATCCAGTCGGAGAAGCGCCTGGCTTGTTCCATCTTCTTGCTCGTCTTCATGATGCTGGTGGCCTCGATGTCCCAGCCCAGGCCTTCCTTCGGAAAGATCAGGTCGACGGGCGCGCCCGACTTCTTGACCTGGTGCGCACGGAATTCGAAGGAGATGCCGATCGGGAACTCGCCCGCGCCCGCCTGCTTGCAGGGCTTGGAGCCCGAATGCACGTACTGGGCCACGTTCTGGTGCAGTGCGTCCATGTACTTCCAGCCCTCGGTGTCGCCCATGTTCTGCAGCCAGGACGACACGTCGAGGTAGCCCGTGCCGCTGGAAGCCGGGTGGGGCATGGTGATCGTGCCCTTGTAGATGGGCTTGGCCAGGTCCTGCCAGGTTTCCGGCTTGGGCAGGCCCAGCTTCTTGGCCTCGACGCGGTTGAAGCAGATGGTGGCGGCCCACACGTCCATGCCCACCCAGGCCGGCGGGCGCGCGGCGTCGGAGTAGGCCGGGTTCAGCTCCTTGAAACCCTTGGGCTCGTAGGGCAGCAGCATGCCTTCCTGCTGCAGCAGCGCCAGGCTGCTGGCGGCCAGGCCGGCCACCACGTCGGCCTGCGGGTTGGCTTTTTCGGCCAGCAGCTTGGCGGTGACGATGCCGGTGGAGTCGCGCACCCACTTCACCTCGATGTCGGGATTGGCCTTCTCGAAGCCGTCCTTGTAGAGCTTCATGGCGTCGGTCTCGAGCGCCGTGTAGACCAGCAGCGGCGTGCGCTGCTGGGCATGGGCGAGGCCGCTCGCGGCAAGGCCCACGGCTGCGGTGACTGCAATGGAGAGGGCTGTCGTGAGGCGGCGCGCGCTTCGGATGATCGTCATCTTCAACTCCTGTTCAGCTGGCTGTCGAACCCCGTGCAGGGGTGGGTTGGCGGGCTCCAGAACACGAAATTCCGGCGTGCGGCCGTGTCGGGATGAAGTCAATGTAGATTGTGAACTGAGGACTGTCAATAAAAGATTGTTGACAGTTTTCAATTCGAAGCCAAAATAGCGGACATGGCAACGCACAACTCCACCTCCGCCCTGGCCTTTCTTCAGTCGAGCTCGCTGCCGATGCTCATGCAGGAAGAAATCGAGCGACTCATCATGAACGGCGAGCTCGCCGTGGGCAGCCGCATCAACGAGAGCGAGCTGTCGCAGCGCTTCAACACCAGCCGCGGGCCGATCCGCGAGGCGCTGCGCGCGCTGGAGGAGGCGGGCCTCGTGCGCAACGAGAAGAACCGGGGCGTGTTCGTGCGAGAGATCTCGTTCGAGGAAGCCGACGAGATCTACGAGTTGCGCGAGGCGCTGGAAGAAATCATCGGCCGGCGCGTGGCCGCCAGCATGCAGCCCGACGCGCTCGAACGCCTGGGCGCCATGATCGAGCCGATGCGCGAAGCCGCGCTGGCGCAGAACGTGGAGCAGTACGCGCAACTGAACCTGCAGTTCCACGACATCCTGCTGGACACCGCCGGCAGCCGCAAGCTCACCGAGACCTACAAGCGCCTCGTGAAGGAGCTGCACCTCTTTCGCATGCGCGCACTCGACACCGGCGGCGGCCTGCGCGTGTCGGCCGACGAACACCGCGAGATCGTCGATGCCATCGCCAGCCGCGACCCCGAGGCCGCCGGCCAGGTGCTGCGCCGGCACGTCGCCGGCAGCCGCGCCCGCATGCACAAGGCGATGGGCCGCCCCGACAGCACGCCCGCTCCCCACCTGCAGAACACCCCGCAGAACAACCTGACCCGCAAGGAGACCTGAGATGACTGTGAAGACGCTGGAAGTGAACGCCCGAAGCTACCGCTGGATGAGCCGACCCGTCGTGGTCGTGTGCGTCGACGGCTGCGAACCCGCCTATCTGGACGCGGCCATCGCGGCGGGCGTGGCCCCGTACATCGAACGCATGCGCAAGTCCGGTGCCGACCTGCTGGCCGACTGCGTGGTGCCCTCGTTCACCAACCCGAACAACCTGTCGATCGTGACCGGCGCGCCGCCCGCGGTGCACGGCATCTGCGGCAACTACTTCTTCGACCGCGAGCTCGGGCAGGAAGTGATGATGAACGACCCGAAGTACCTGCGCGCCGGTACCGTGCTTGCGGCCTTCGCCGATGCGGGTGCCAAGCTCGCGGTGGTCACCGCGAAGGACAAGCTGCGCAAGCTGCTGGGCCACCGCATGAAGGGCATCTGCTTTTCTTCGGAGAAGGCCGACCAGGCGACCATCGAAGAGAACGGCATCGACGGCGTCGTGGAGATGGTCGGCATGCCCGTTCCGTCGGTGTACAGCGCGGAGCTGTCGGAGTTCGTGTTCGCCGCAGGCGTGAAGCTGATGGCATCGCGCCGCCCCGACCTGATGTACCTGTCGACCACCGACTACGTGCAGCACAAGGCGGCCCCCGGCAGCCCGGCGGCCAACGCCTTCTACGCGATGATGGACGGCTACCTGGCGCAGCTCGACGCGATGGGCGCGACCATCGTGCTCACGGCCGACCACGGCATGAACGACAAGCACAACGCCGACGGCTCGCCGCAGGTGATCTACCTGCAGGACGTGCTCGACGGCTGGTACGGCAAGGACGTGGCGCGGGTCATCCTGCCGATCACCGACCCGTATGTGGTGCACCACGGCGCGCTCGGCTCGTTCGCCACGGTCTATGCGCCCGACGAAGCCCGCGTGCCCGGCTGGATCGACCGCATCAAGGGCGTGCCCGGCATGGAGCTGGTGCTCTCGCGCAAGGAAGCGGCCGAGCGCTTCGAGTTGCCGCCCGACCGCATCGGCGACATCGTGGTCGTGAGCGAGCAGAGCACCGTCATCGGCACCTCGGCCAGCCGCCACGACCTGTCGGCGCTCGAAGTGCCGCTGCGCTCGCACGGCGGCGTGTCGGAACAGCGCGTGCCGCTGATCTGCAATCGCCCCGTCACAGGCATTGCCGCCAACCGCCGCCTGCGCAACTTCGACGCGCTCGACCTCGCCCTGAACCACGCCCAGTAATCCCGGAGCACCCCATGAGCCAAGCCATGTTGAAGCCAGGCACCGTCCACAAGGAAGCGCTGCGCATCGCCGGAGAAAAAATCCATCGCGACCGCACCATCGAGGTCACCTACCCCTACACCGGCGAAGTGATTGCCACCGTGCCCAAGGCCACGCTGGAAGACGTGCGGCTGGCCTACCGCATCGCGCGCGAGTACAAGCCCACCCTCACGCGCTACGAGCGCTACAAGATCCTGATGCGCGCGGGCGAGATCATCGCCTCGCGGCTGGACGAGATTTCGCGCGTCATCACGCTCGAATCGGGTCTCTCGCGCAAGGACTCGCTCTACGAAGTGGGCCGCGCGTCCGACGTGCTGCTGTTCGCGGCAAACCAGGCATTGGTCGATGACGGCCAGGTGTTCTCGTGCGACCTCACGCACCACGGCAAGAGCCGCAAGGTGTACACGCTGCGCGAGCCGCTGCAGGGTGTAATTACCGCCATCACGCCGTTCAACCACCCGTTGAACCAGGTGATCCACAAGGTGGCGCCGTCCATCGCCACCAACAACCGGCTGGTGCTCAAGCCGAGCGAGAAGACGCCGCTCACGGCCTACATCCTGGCCGACATCCTGTACGAGGCGGGCCTGCCGCCGCCGATGCTGTCGGTCATTACCGGCGACCCGCGCGAGATTGCCGACGAGATGCTCACGCATGCCGACGTCGACCTCGTCACCTTCACGGGCGGCGTGCCCATCGGCAAGTACATCGCGGGCAAGGCGGTCTACAAGCGGCAGATCCTGGAGCTGGGCGGCAACGACCCGATCATCGTGATGGACGACGCCGACATCGAGGAGGCGGCCACGCTCGCGGCCAGCGGCTCGTACAAGAACTCGGGCCAGCGCTGCACGGCCATCAAGCGCATGCTGGTGCAGGAATCGGTGGCCGACCGCTTCGTGGAACTGCTGGTCGAGAAGACCCGGGCACTGAAGCACGGCGACCCGATGGACCCCGCCACCGATGTAGGCACCGTCATCGACGAAGCGGCCGCGAAGGAGTTCGAGGCGGTGGTCAACCAGGCCATTGCGGCCGGTGCCCGGCTGCTGCACGGCAACGTGCGCGACGGCGCGCTGTATTCGCCCACCGTGCTCGACCGCGTCGACCCCGAGATGACGGTGGCCAAGCACGAGACCTTCGGCCCCGTGTCGCCGGTGATCCGCTTCAAGACCATCGACGACGCGATCCGCATCTCCAACGGCACGGCCTACGGGCTCTCGTCGTCGATCTGCACCAACCGGCTCGACGACATCACGCGCTTCATCCGCGAGCTCAACGTGGGCAGCGTCAACGTGCGCGAGGTGCCGGGCTACCGGCTGGAGCTCACACCCTTCGGCGGCATCAAGGACTCGGGCCTGGGCTACAAGGAAGGCGTGCTCGAGGCGATGAAGAGCTTCACCAACACCAAGACCTACTCGCTGCCGTGGTAGCCGCCGCACCGTTGGACGTGGCGGGCATCGTCGCCCTGTTCGAGGCCAAGGGCCACGCGCAGTACGACGGCGAGCCCGTCACGCAGCTCGAGCACGCGCTGCAGTCCGCGCACCTGGCGGAGCAGGCCGGCGCATCCAGCGAACTCATCACGGCCAGCCTGCTGCACGACCTGGGGCACCTGCTGCACGACATGGCGGGCACGCCCACGCAGCAGGGCATGGACGACCTGCACCAGTACCGCAGCCGCGCCTTCCTGAAGCACCTGTTCGGCCCGGCCACGCTGGACCCGATCCGCCTGCACGTGGACGCCAAGCGCTACCTGTGCGCGCGCGAGCCGGGCTACCTGCAAGCCCTGTCGGCCGACTCGCAGCGCAGCCTGGTGCTGCAGGGCGGCGTGTTCGACGATGCGCAGGCGCTGCAGTTCGAGGCCTTGCCGCATGCGCTCGACGCCGTGCGCCTGCGCCGCTGGGACGACAGCGCCAAGTGCGCCGATGCGAAGACGCCCGGCCTGGCGCACTACGCGAGGCACATGGTGCTCGCGTCCAGCCACGCCGCCACGGAGCGGTCATGAGCGCGGTGCTGCCGCTCGCGCTGGCGCGCCGCCAGGCCACGCCGCAGGACATTCCATTCCTGCTCGCCCTTCGCCAGCAGACGATGAACGGCCACCTGGTCGCATCGGGCGCCGAAGTCGACGATGCCCACCACATGGCGCGGCTGATGCACCGCTTCGAGTGCGCCGAAGTGCTGCTGCACGACAGCGCGCCGGTCGGCCTGCTGAAGGTGTCGCGCGACGCGCGGGAGTGGGTGGTCATCCAGATCCAGCTGGTGCCCGCCTGGCAGGGCCGCGGCATCGGCGCAGCGCTGCTGGCCGAGGTCGCGGACCAGGCCACGCGGGCCGGCGCCGACCTCACGCTCAGCGTGCTGAAGGCCAACCCGGCGAGGGCGCTCTACGAGCGCCTGGGGTTCGTCACCGATCGCGAGAGCGGCTTTTCATACGAGATGCGGCGCAAGCCCTGACAACCTGAGAGAGCAAGCAACATGCGCCCCTTCTGGATCGAACAGGCTCTCTTCAACGACGGTGACCTCGCGCCCGCACTGCAAGGCGCGCAGCGCGCCGACGTGTGCATCGTGGGCGGTGGCTTCACCGGGCTGTGGACCGCCATCCAGGCGAAGCAGCGCAACCCCGCGCTAGACATCGCCATCCTGGAGAGCGACCTCTGCGGCAGCGGGGCCAGCGGACGCAACGGCGGCTGCCTGCTGACCTGGTCGGCCAAGTTCTTCACGCTGCGACGGTTGTTCGGCGAGGCCGAGGCCATCCGCCTCGTCAAGGCCTCGGAAGCAGCCGTGCAGCACATCGCGGACTTCTGCAACGCGCAAGGCATCGATGCCGAGCTGCGGCAGGACGGCACGCTCTACACCGCCACCTCGCACGCCCAGGTCGGCACGCTCGACCCGGTGATGAAGGGGCTGGAAGACTGCGGCATTCATTCGTACCGCACGCTGCCGCCGCAGGAGGTGGCGCGGCGCTCCGGTTCGGCGCGCAACCTGGCGGGCGTGTACTCGCCCATCGCGGCCACGGTGCACCCCGGCAAGCTGGTGCGCGGCCTGCGGCGCGTGGCGCTGCGCATGGGGATCCGCACCTACGAGCGCAGCCCGATGATCGACTTCAGCGCGGGCCACCCGGCCCGGGTGCGCACGCCGGGCGGCACGCTCGAGGCGCCCAAGCTGGTGCTGGCCATGAACGCCTGGATGGCCAGCGCGCTGCCGCAGTTCGAGCGCAGCATCGCCATCGTGTCCAGCGACATGGTCATCACCGAGAAGTGCCCCGAGCTGCTGCGCGCCACGGGCCTGGTCGACGGCGTGTCGGTGCTCGACTCGCGCACCTTCGTGTACTACTACCGCACCACGGTCGATGGCCGCCTGATGCTGGGCAAGGGCGGCAACACCTTCGCCTGGGGCGGGCGCATCGCGCCGGTGTTCGACCAGCGCTCGCCGTACGAGGCAGAGCTGAAGCGCGCGCTGGACGACTTCTTTCCGTCGCTGCGCGACGTGCCGGTGACCGCGAGCTGGAACGGACCTTCGGACCGTTCGGTCACCGGGTTTCCGTTCTTCGGCCGGCTCGACGGCGCGCCGCACATCTACTACGGCTTCGGCTATTCGGGCAACGGCGTGGGGCCTACCTACATGGGCGGGCAGATCCTGTCCTCGCTGCTGCTCGACGAAGACAACGCGTGGACGCGCAGCCCGCTGCTGCAGGGACCGCTGGGGCTGTTTCCACCCGAGCCGATCCGCTACATCGGCTCGATCGTCGTGCGCGACGCCATCCGCCGCAAGGAGGCCGCGGAAGACCGCGACACGCGCCCGTGGATGGTCGATCGCCTGTTGAGCAAGTTCGCCAACGCGGCGGGCAAGGCCGACAAGGCCTGAGCCGCGGCTCAGCGCGCGCAGGCCGGCGGGGCAGGACGTTCCGATTCGATTGCGTCGAAGAAGGAAGAGATCAGCCGGCTCTCGCGCCGCTCGCGCAGGCAGCACACGTGGATGTGCGTGGAGACCACGTCGCCCTCGATGCGCACGGGCCGCAGGCGCGGATCGGGCACGTACTCGGACTGCGAGACCGTGCCGATGCCAAGTCCCCGGGCCACGGCCTCGCGCAGTGCCTCGCGGCTGCCGATTTCCATCGCGACCTGCACGCTCACGCCCTGCGCGAGGAGGGCGTCTTCCAGTGCCTTGCGCGTCGTGGAGCCGGGCTCGCGCATCAGCAGCGGTTGCCCGGACAGCTCCTTCAGCGCGATGGATTCGCGCTTCGCAAACGGGTGGGAGACATGCACGAACGCGATCACCGGGTACCGCGCATACAGCTGCATGTGGTAGCGCGCGTCGGGGAAGCGGCTTGCCACCACGCCGACGTCGCTCACGTACTTGTCGAGCGCGTCGAGCACCACTTCGGAATTGCCCAGCGTGACGGAGATCCGGATGCGCGGATGCACCGCGTGGTAGGCCTCGATCATCTCCGTGACGTGAAAGGGCCCGACCGCGCCTACCTTGAGCGACCCGCGGCGCAACTGGCCGCTGTCGTCCAGCAGCGAGCTCATGTCGCCTTCGAGCGCGATCATGCGCCGGGCCAGCGGAAGCATCTCCAGCCCCAGGGCTGACAGCTCCACGCGCCGGCCGCGGCGGTGGAACAGCTCGGCGCCGTACTCGCGCTCCATCATCTGGATCTGCGAGTTGAGCGTGCTGTGGCTCATGCCCAGCGTGCGCGCGGCGGCCGTGAAGCCGCCGTCGTGCGCGACCGCGATGAAGGCGCGAATCTGGTTGAGCGTCACTGCGGGGGTCTCCTGGGCTCTGGGGGTTCTGAAAGGCCGACATGATGCCGGCCGATCGTGATGCCCGTGTGTAAGCTGCCCGATCCGCCGGCCGATCCGCCGGCTATGTGCCTGCGACGCCCATGGCGGGGTCGCTCACGCCGTCCTGCCCCGTCTCCAGCCGGCCCGCGAAGCGCCGCTCGAAGCCGTCGGCCGTGGTCAGCGTGAAGTCGTACCAGCTGCGGGTGGCCGCCAGGCTCCACGTCGGCTCGACCTGCATGCCGGGCGACACCGTGTAGGTCCACGGACCGTCGTTGCGGTAGGCGTTGGACGTGACCGTCACCGTCGCGGGGGCGTCGCCCATGTTCATGACGGTGAGGTACACCGCGTTGCCGGCCGGGTCGTAGCACACGCGCACCTCGGGGTTCGGCCCGGTGGCGAGTGCGGCAAGGTCCCCCTTGAAGCGCCGGTGGTAGCCGTTGGGGCCCAGCACCCACAGGCTGTACTTGCCCGCGTTGTCCGCGACGGCCTTCCATGCGTCGGAAATCATCTTGCCGGCTTCCACGGTGAAGCGGCGCGGGTAGCGCGACAGGTTGAGTTCGTCGTACACATGGAACACCGCGCCCTGCGTGCCGGTGTTGCTGAAGGTGAGCCACACCTGGCCGTTGGCCAGGTCGACGTTGGCGCTGGTGTGCAGCCGGTAGGGCAGGGCGCGCGAAGGCCGCAGGGCCAGCGCCTGCGAAGGCAGCGGCACGGAGCCCGCCGCCGGCACGGGCACGCCGGGTGCGGCCACCTGCTGCGTCAACGTGGCGTCGGCCTGCGCCTTGGTCGGCGCGGTCGCCAGTGCGGGTTTGGCGCTGTTCGGGTTGCGGAAGTCGAAGCACGACATCAGGTCGCCGAACACGGTGCGCCGCCACGGGCTGATGTTGCTTTCGCGCACGCCGAAGCGCTGCTCCAGGAAGCGCAGCGTCGAGGTGTGGTCGAACACCTGCGAGTTGACCCAGCCGCCCACGCTCCAGGGCGAGATCACCAGCATCGGCAGGCGCACGCCGGCGCCGAAGGGCTTGCCGTCGGGCGTGCGCTGGCTCGAGTCGCCGCGCGGCGGCGGCATCGTGTAGTACTCGTTGGCGATGTCGGCCGTCGACTTGCCTTCGTAGCTTCCGTCGGCGTTGCGCCACGGCGGCGCCGGCGGCGGCATGTGGTCGAAGAAGCAGTCGTTCTCGTCGAAGTTGACGATCAGCACCGTCTTGCTCCAGACCTCCGGGTTGGCCGTGAGCATGTCGAGCAGCGTCTGCATGTACCAGGCGCCCTGGCCGGGCACCGACATGCTCGGGTGCTCGCTGTAGGGGCCCGGCGCGACGATCCAGCTCACCTGCGGCAGCGTGCCCGCCGCGATGTCGTCCGCCACGGCCTGCAGGTAGCCGCCGTCGGGCATGGTGTTGCCGAAACCCTTGTACAGGGGCGACTGCGCTTCCATCGCGGGGCTGTAGGCCGCGTTCGGCGAGCCCTGCGCGCGCAGCTGCTCGTCGGCCGCGCGGTACGAGGCGAAGGCGACGAGCTGGTTGTTGTTGCTGTTGTTGCCCGGCCGGTTGTAGACCTTCCAGCGCACGCCCGCGGCCTGCAGGCGCTCGGGGTAGGTGGTCCATGGGAGGCCGTCGGTGGAGGGGCCGAGGCCGCCCCAGTTGGCGTTGGTCACGCAGGCTTGGCCGGCCACGTTCGCGCCGTTGGTGCCGCTCCACATGAACATGCGGTTGGTGAAGGTGCCGGTGTGGATGGAGGTGTGGTACGCGTCGCAGATCGTGAACGCGTTGGCCAGCGCCCAGTGGAACGGCAGGTCTGGCTGCTGCAGGTAGCCCATAGAGATCTTGGTGTTCTTGGCCTTCGGCCACGCCGCCATGCGCCCGCCGTCCCAGGCGGATTGCTGGTCACCCCAGTCGTGCGCGCCGCCCACGCGCAGGGCGTTGCCCTTGGTCGCATCGAGATAGAACGGCTGCACGGCGTCAGTGGCGCCCTGTTGCAGCCACACCGGGTTGCCCGAGGCCATCGGAATGGTGAAGCGGTCGCTGAAGCCCCGCACACCGGGCAGGGTGCCGTAGTAGTGGTCGAAGGAGCGGTTCTCCTGCATCAGGATGATGACGTGCTCGACGTCGTTGATCGTGCCCGTGGCGTTGTTGGCCGGGATGGCCAGCGCGCGCTGGATGGCGGGCGGGAAGGGGCCGAGCGCGGCGCTGGCCGCGGCGGCGCGCAGGAAGGTCCGGCGGTTGAAGGGGGTCATGGTTCTTCGAGGTCGACGATGTGAGGTGTGTGCCCGCGCGCGGTCAAGGAGCGCAGTTGAGCTTCGAGTTCGGCAGAGCCGGAGGTACGTCGGTGCCGTTGGCCGCGCAGCCGGGGCAGGGCGCGGCCCCGAGCGGAACCTGCGCGGGCGCCGTGCCGTCGCCGGTGGCAACGGCCGCTGCAGCGGTGGGAAGCATCGCGGGCATTTGCGCGCCACCCCCGCCACCACCGCCGCACGCGGCGACGAGCAGGCATGCGATGCTGGCGGCACCCGCGGCCTTCACGGCGCGCGGCAATCCGGGAAAGAAGCTGGATGTCATTGCGCTTGCCCCTCAGTTCGCCGACAACGTCGACAACGGCTTGTTCGACAGGAAGATCGACTGCAGCTCGGCGTCGCTCAGCACGCGGTTCCACATCGCCAAATCGCCGAAATGGTGCTGGTACGTCGGCGCCGTCGCGCACTTGCCGGCGAAGTACGGCGGCGTGACCGTGCCGTTGCACTTGTTCATCAGGAAGGTGCCGGTGCCGTCGTCGCCGATGCCCCATTGCGGGAGCGGCGAGAGCTTCGAGAGGTCCACCGCACCCGTCGACTTGCCCACGGCGACGCGGTTGGTGGTGCTCGTGACCGGGTCGAACACGACCATGTTCATGGTCTTGGCCACGCCGTCGACCGAGAAGGCGATGTACACCCAGCGGTTGACGGTGATCTGCGTGTACGGGCTGGTCGGTCCGTCCGCACGCACGCCACCGCCCGAGCCGATGTTGAACGCCACGCCGCACTGGTTGCCCGAACTGGCGAACAGGCCGACGGCGACGCCCGCATTGCCGCCGCTGACATAGCTCTTGTTGGAGATGATCGTCACGTTGTTCGTGGCGACGCACGAGGGCGTCTTGAACCAGAAGCCGAGCGTGAACTGCGGCGCCGCGCCCTTGGCGACGTCGAAGCCGTTGGCCGGCGTGAGCCTGTAGCCCTCGAAGCCGCTGGTGGTGACGAAGTTCGTGTCCACCAGCAAGCCCTGGGTACCGGTGAACGGCCCCGGCACGACCAGGCCGGCGGCGGCCGGAAGGTCGTTCGCGGCAGGTCCCATCGTGCTGTGCGCAAGGGCATCGACCGGCGGCAGCGTGGCGCTGAACGGGTAATAGGAGACCAGTCCGTTCGTCAGCGTCGCAGCCAGCGGCACCGGCGGCACGTAGGAAACAGGTGGCGAAAGAACGGCCCGCGCTGCGGCATCCGCACCGTCCCCGGCCTGCACCGTGTAGCTCAGTTGGTAGGTGCCCTTGGCGCTCAGCACCTGCGAGAGCTGGTTGTCGGTGTAGGTGCTGGTGCCGGCCGGCAGCTTCGATGCGACGACCAGGCCGTCGCGCAGCACCGTGACGGCGCCTGCAGCGGGCGCCGTCCATTTCAGCACCACGCTCGCGGCGGCGGTGTTGTTGTCGGCCACGGTGGCGGTCAACTGCGACACCGGTTGCATGCCGACCAGCTGGGCGCCGTCCATCGCGTAGCCAGCGGCGTCGGGCAGCGCGCCCAGGTGACCGAGCACGGTCGGCGCCACGTCGGCGATGCTGGCATAGGCGTACAGGTCGGCGAGCTTCGCCGGCACCGTGGCGCCGACGCCTTGCGTGGCAATGTTGGCCGGCTGGTTCAGACCGATGAAGGTGCTCGACTCGGGCACCAGCGGCAGGCCGTCGTCCTGGCTGTTGGCGCTGAGCCCGTGGTTGCCGGTCACCACGATCAGCCAGCGGCGGTCCGGGCGCCTGGCCGTGGCGTCGACGAGGGTGCCGACCGCCTTGTCCAGCTGGGCCAGCGCGCCCGCGTACTGCGCGGCGCCCAGGCCGAAGTCGAGCGCGGCGTCCTTGGCCGCGCGGTACTGCGCGAGCACCGTGGCGTAGTCGCCGCCGATCAGTTGCGCGGCCTGCGTGGTCACGCAGTCGGTGGCGTTCGTGCCGCCGGAGCAATCGGCGAGCGCGTCGAGGGCGCCGCTGTCGCGGTCCGATGACAGCAACTGCGCCAGCCCGGCGGAGGCCACGGCCGCGCCGTTGAGCCCCGTCTTCTTCGCCTTGCCCATCTGGAACACCGTGGCAGTGCGCAGCGCCTGCTTCGGTGCCTCGGACATCACCTGGTGGCGGCTTGCCCAGGTGCCGGTCAGCAGCGTGGCCCAGCCGGGCGTGTCCAGCGTGGGTTGCTGGCTGGGCGTGCCGGCCATGCCGCCGGCGTAGGCCAACCGGATCTCCAGCTTCGCGAGGTTCGGCAGCGTGCCGGCGGCGATGCCGGCTTGCACCGCGCCGTAGGTCGCGCCGTCGAGGTCGACGACCAGCGTGCGCGGGGTGCCCGCGGCCACGGGCGTCTCGGGCGCAGCGCCCGCGGGCGGCGTGGTTGCCGCGGCGGGCGGCAAGGCCCCGGCCGCGCCGCCGGAGCTGCCACCGCCGCAGGCGCTCAACGTGGCTGCCGCGGCCGCGAGCACGGCGGTGATGGCCAGGCCACGCGCTTGCGAGGCCATGCCTCGAAGGAATCTGAAGGGGGGTCGCTCGACTGACATGTTTCGACTGCCTCTGATGTGGGGGTGGTCGAATTACAGAAGAGCAGGGTGACGTGCCAGAGACGAAAGCCCACGGGTATTTCGATGCTCCTGTCGGCTTTTTCGTCAGGAGGGCGCGCCGCGCATTGCGCAGGCTCGGAGCATCGCGCCGCTGCGGGCATGGCGGGCGCGGCGGATACCGGCGGTCAGTGCGCGTCGAGCTCCAGCCGCTCCAGGTCGGCCAGCATGGTCGGGCCGCTCGGCTCCCAGCCCAGCTGCCGGCGTGTCCGGGTGCTCACCGCCGCCATGTCGTGGTTCGCGAACATGGCGAGCCAGCCGAAGGTGGCGCCAGCCTCTTCGGCGGCGATGGACGCCGTCGGCAGACCCAGTCGGCGGCCCAGCGTTTCGGCGATGTCGCGAAACGCCACGCCCGTCTCCGCCACCGCGTGGTACTTCGCCCCGGGCTCGGCCCGCTCGAGCGCCAGCCGGTACAGGCGAGCCACGTCCAGGATGTGCGCCGCGGGCCAGCGGATGCTGCCGTCCCCGGTATAGGCGCACACGCCCTTGTCGCGGTAGGCCTCGATCACGTACGTGATGAGCCCCTGCCGGCGCGTGTCGTGCACCTGCGGCAGGCGCACGACGGACACGTTGATGCCGTGCGTGGCCAGGGCCGCGGCGGCTTCTTCGGATGCGGCGCGCGGGTTGGCCTGCGAGCTGACCGTCGCGCCGTCCTCGGTCGCCGGCTGGTCGGGCGCGGTGTTGGCGATCGCCGTGCCGGAGGTGACGAGCAAGGGGCGTTTCGAGCCCGACAGGGCTGCGCCGAGCGTGCCGATGATGCGCCGGTCGTCCTCGCAGTTCGCCGCGAACTTCGAGAAGTCGTGGTTGAACGCGAGGTGGATGACGCCGTCCGAACGGGCCACGCCCTGCCTGAGGATCTCCGGGTCGTCGATCGATCCGCTGAGCACCTCGGCCCCGGCGGCCGCCAGTGCGGCGGCCTTCTCCTGCGAGCGGCAGAGGCCCAGCACGCCGTGCCCCGCCGCGATCAATTCCTTCACCACCGCCGAGCCGATGAAGCCGGTGGCACCTGTGACAAATACCTGCATGGAACAGTCTCCAAAACGTCGATGCACGGACTGTCTGCGCTGCGCTCATCCCGGTAAAGTAGTGAGCGCATCATGGTATGAAAACCAACAGGATGGACAAGCGCGTGGTGCCCTGCTTCGGCGCCGCCTTGTCGATCAAGCCACGGGTTCAAACTCGCGCGCGACGTTCGCTCGCCAGCTGGAAAATGCAATCTCCCCGCCGAACCATCGCGATCGCCCGCTTGCAGATGACCTCGCCGTTGCCGGGGAAGTACACCGTCTCCGGCTCGCGCTTCGGGCTCGCCGGGAAATGCACCAGAGCGGCCGGCTGGCCCTTCTTGACAACCGCACCCAGCTCGACGAGCGGTTCGTGGACACCCTCGTCCATTGCATAGACATAGTGCAGCGCGCGGTCGATGTGCATGAGCCGCGGCACGGCCGGTGGCCTGGGCGGCACGATGGCGCCCTGCAGCACGCCGATGAAGCCCAGCAGGTGGAGCAGGCCCTGCCTGCCTTGCGCGACCAGCGATGCATCCACCGCGCCGCCGCCGCCGAGTTCGGTCAGGAAGCAGATCGCGCCCTGACGCCGCGCCGCCGCCGTCACATTGACCGCGTTCGGCTGGTACAGAAACGCCCGTGGCAAGCCGAAGGCGTTGAGCAGGCCGGTGACGCGCGTCTCTTCTTCGGCATCGCGCGGCTCCAGTCCCATCATGTTGGCGCCGTCGTACATGAGCGAGGAGCCGCCCGAGTGCAGGTCGACCATGTACTGGGCCCGCGAGAGCAGGGTGTGCTCGATGTAGTGCGCAATGACCTGCGAGGGCGTTCCCTGCGGGTCGCCGGGGTACAGCCGGTTGAGGTTGCCGTCGTCGAGCGGCGAGGTGCGAAGCCCCGCCTCGGCCGCCGGCGCGTTCGCCATCGGCAGCAGGATCAGCTGGCCCTGCACCATGTCCGCGTCGATCTCGCGGATCAGCCGCGACACGATGATCTGCCCTTCGTACTCGTCGCCGTGCGTGCCCGCGCTCACGATCACCACGGGGCCTTCGCCGCGGCGGATCGAGGCGATGGGGATCGGCAGCCAGCCGTAGGCCGAGCGGTGCACCGAATGCGGCAGCCGCAAGAAGCCGATGTGCTTGCCCTCGGCATCGAGATCGATGTCGCAGCGAATGGGGTTGGGAGCGCTCATTTCCAGGCCGTGCCTTTCTTCATGTTGCCGACCATGTCGTAGCCCGGCGCGACATGCTCGTTCGCGAGCTTCTGCAGCGTGCCGTCGGCCGCCATGTCGTTGATGGCCTTGTTCATGGCCTCGAGCAGCGCGGGAGAATTCCTGGGCACGACCGCGGCGCCCAGCGAATACACGACCGGCTCGCCGACCGACTTGATCGGCAGGTTGTTCACTGTCTTCATCTTGTAGCCGTTGAAGTACGAGTCGACGATGGCATCGATGCGTCCGTTGACCAGGTCGTTGAACACGAAGCCGCCGCCGTCGTAGGCCTTGATGTCGGAGGCCGGCAGGTTGCGCCTTGCCCACATCTCGTTCGTGGTGCCGGCACTCACGCCCACCCTTTTGTCCTTCAGGGAGGCGGGGTCCACGATGTCGGTGTTTTTCGCGTGCACCCAGATGCGGAAATCCTGCACGGTGTAGGGCACGGTGAAGTCGACCACCTTCGCGCGCTCCTCGGTGCGCGCCAGGCTGTTGACGACCACGTCGTACTTCTTGGCGTTCACGCCGTCGATGAAGTGCTTGAACTTGTCCGCGACGAACTCGACCTTGGCCACACCCAGCCGGCGGAAAATCTCGCGCGCCACGGCCACGTCGTAGCCGGCGGGCTGGTTGTCGGCGCCCACGTAGCTCCACGGCGGGCTCTCCTGCGTGTTCGCGACGAACACCACGCCCTTCTTCTGAAGGCGTGCCAGCGATTCATCGGCCTGGGCCGCGGCCAGGGTCCAACCGCCCGCTGCCAGCGAAAGCAGCGCGAGGCCGAAGATGCGTCGAGCCCGCTTCATTGCTTTTCCTCTTGCGCGATCTGCGCCGACATCTGGTAGCTCACCCCGAGCAGCCGGTTCGAAAGCCTGTCGATCGTGCCGTCGGCGCGCATCTCCCGGATCGCCTTGCTCACCGCTTCGCGCAGCGCGGGCTGGTTCTTCGGCATCGCCGCGGCCGAGAGCTGGTACGTCAGGATCGGGCCGACCTCCTTGATCGGCAGCTTGTTCACGCTCGCGTAGCGCATGCCGCCGAAGTGGGAGCTGATGAGCGCGTCGATGCGGCCGATGGCGATGTCGTTGAAGACCAGCCCGCCGTTGTCGTAAGTCACGATCTCCGAGCCAGGCAGATTCGCACGCGACCAGGATTCGTTGCTGGTGCCCGCGGTGACGCCGACGCGCTTGCCCTTGAGGTTCGGGCGGTCCTTGATGTCTGTGTTGGACGTGCGCACGAAGATGCGAAAGTCTTCCAGGCCGTAGGCGACGCTGAAGTCGACCTGCTTCTCGCGCTCGGGCGTGGGAGTCAGGTCGTTCATCACGAGTTCGTACTTGCCGGCCTTCAATCCTTCGACGAAATTCTTGAAGAGATCGGCTACGAACTCCACCCGAGCGACGCCGATGCGCCTGGCCACTTCCTTGGCCACCTCGACGTCGTAGCCTGCCGGCTGGTTCTTGTCGTCGAGCATGCTCCACGGCGGGCTGGCCTGCGTGTTGGCCACGCGGATCACGCCGCTGGCGCGCGCGTTCGCAAGAAGATCGGCCTGCTGTGCGCAGGCGTCGGGAGCAAGCAGTGCGCCGAAGGCCGACATGGCGAACAGGCTGCAGATCAGGTGGCGTCTGGATGGAACTCGGTTCATGGCGCTTGTGCAGGTTGGAGGTCGATGAAAGCGCGATCTTGTCGCGCGTCATGGCCTTGCCACAATCCGGCGCCGGTAGTTGCTCAATAAGCGCAGCTTATGCACCAATCAGGGAAACTACTATCCCCGTTTAGGTGCCTTCCTCGGAACCGAGACGGCCGCGCCACCCACGGCCTCCCGCACGCGCTTGAGGTCTGCGTCGAGCTGGATGCGCATCACGCGCAGCAGTTCCTTCGCGTTGTCGGACAGCGGCACGCCCGGCCTGAAGACGAGCAGCGACGTCGATGGAATGTCGAACGTCATCGGCTTGAGCAGCAACCCGCGCGAGACATAGTCGAGCGCCATCACCGGGTGGGCCATGCCCATGCCGACGCCTTGCAGCGCGAACTCGCACACCGAGTTGGAGTAGGGCGTCTCGATCACCGGCCGCAAGCTCCTGCCCTCGGCCGCCAGCGCCTCGTCGAGCGCGCGCCGCCCGACATCTTCCGGATTGAGCGCGATGAACGGGTGGCTTGCCAGGTCGTTCGCGTCGAGTATCTTCTTTCGCGCCAGCGGGTGCTTCGCGTTCATGACGATCACGCCGTACACGGCCGCGAAGGGGGAGTGCTCGAGGCCGGTGACCGACAGTTCCTCGGCCATCAAGCCGAAATCGAGCTGGCCGGCGGACACCTGCTGGTACACCTCGCGCGAGCTCATGACCTGGAACGACAACTGGATCTGTCGCTGCTCGAGCCCGAACGCCGCAATGGCCCGCGGCATGAAGCCGGTGCCCAGCGCAGGCAGCGAGCCGATGGCCAGGCGCCCGAGGCCGAAAGACTTGAGGCTGCGAATGCGGTGCTCGATCATCTCGAGGCCCGTGAAATAGCGGTCGACCTCGACCATCAGCGCCACCGCCTCCTGCGTCGGCACCAGGCGCCCGCGCACCCGCTCGAACAGGCGCAACTCGCAGGCCAGTTCGAACTTGCGCAGCGACTGGCTCACCGCCGGCTGCGACACGCCCAGCAGGTTCGCGGCCTGGCTGGTGGTGCCGGCGCGCATCACGGCGCGAAAGACCTCGATGTCGCGCTTTTCCATCCATAACCTCCGCTTATTGAGCGAGTCATCCACGCTGTTGAGTTGACAGGACGCCTGACAAATACTTCAACGCATCGCCAAGACAACCTAACCTGGACGAATAGCATAAATGCAATCAATTGCCTCAACTAATGACCAGTTCGAGAGCCTGTCACCCCCCGTGATGCGTGGATCGACCGTCGTCTTCAAGACCTTCGACGACTTCGTGCAACGCAAGAGCCGGCAGCCCGACGGCTTCAGCTACGGCATCACCGGCACGCCGACGGCGCGGGGCCTGGAGAAGAAGATCGCGGCGCTCGAAGGCGGCCGTCACTGCGTCGTCACGCCCTCGGGCCAGTCCGCGCTGATGACCACGGTGATGGCCTTCCTGCGCGGCGGCGATCACCTGCTGGTGTCGGCCGCCTGCTACGGCGCGCTCAAGACCTTCGCGCAGAAGTGGCTGGCCGGCATGAACGTCGAGGTGGAGTTCTATCCGGCGGCCATCGGCGCGGAGATCGAATCGCTGATCCGGCCGAACACCCGGATGATCTGCATGGAGTCGCCCGGCACCGTGACCATGGAGATGCAGGACACGCCCGCCATCGCGGCGGTGGCACGCCGGCGCGGCGTGCTCACGATGATGGACAACACCTGGGCCAGCCCGCTCGGCTTCCGGCCGCTGGAGCACGGCGTGGACTTCAGCATCGAGGCCGCCACCAAGTTCTTCGGCGGCCACTCCGACCTGCTGATGGGCAGCATCAGCATGAACGACCATGCGCACTACGAGGTGCTGCGCGAGACGCAGAGCATCCTGGGCCAGCAGGTGAGCCCGGACGATTGCTTCCTGGTGCTGCGCGGCCTGGAGACCCTCAAGCTGCGGCTCGAAGCCCAGAGTGCGTCGACGCTGCGCGTGGCGCGGTGGCTGGCAGATCAACCCGAGGTCGAGCGCCTGCTGTACCCGCCGCTGGAGTCGGACCCGGGCCACGCGCTGTGGAAGCGCGACTTCCGCACCAACGGCTGCCTGTTCTCGCTGGTGCTCAAGCCGGGGCCCGAGCGTGCCTTCCATGGCTTCTTCGATTCGCTCAGGCAGTTCGTCATCGGCGCGAGCTGGGGCGGCGTGCACAGCCTGGCGGCCTACTACCCCGCTGCGTTGCAGGCCGAGCGCATTTTCCCTGCCACCGACCAGCCGGTGATTCGCCTGTCGATCGGGCTGGAAGCGACCGACGACCTGATCGCCGACCTGAAGGCCGGCCTGGCGGGCTACAGCGCGTTGATGCCCACGCGCTGAGGAGACCACGATGCTCGATCTGTTCTTGAGGGCGCTGCCCTTGCTCGAGAAGGCGGTGCTGGTCACGCTCGGCCTGGGGTTTTCGGCGTTCTTTTTCGGCAGCGTGCTGGGGCTGCTGGTGGCGCTGGCGCGGATCTCGCCGTTTCGGCCGTTGCGCTGGTTCGCCTTTTCTTACGTGTCGGTCTTTCGCGGCACGCCGCTCCTGATACAGATCCTGCTGATCTATTTCGGCCTGCCGAGCTACGGCATCGTGATCTCGCCGATTCCCTCGGCGCTGCTCGCGCTGAGCCTGTTCGCCGCCGCCTACCTGAGCGAGAACTTCCGCTCCGGCATCATGGCTGTGGACAAGGGCCAGTGGGAGGCCGCCTGGGCCATGGGCATGGGCTACTGGAAGACGCTGTTTCGCATCGTGCTGCCGCAGGCCTTCCGCATCGCGCTGCCCCCGGTGGGCAGCCGGCTCATCGGGCTGATGAAGGACACGTCGCTCGCGTCGACCGTCACGGTGGTTGAGCTCACCCGCGTGGCCGAGCAGATGGGCGCCACGACGTTCCGCTACATGGAGATGTTCCTCATCGTCGGTGCCATCTACTGGTTCATCAACCAGGTGCTCACCATCCTGCAGACCTGGCTCGAAAGCCACCTCTCGAAGCGCTACGCATGACCGAATCCCATATTCCTCCAGTGCACGTCGCGGGCCTGGCCAAGAGCTTCGGCGCGAACCACGTGCTCCGGCAGATCGACCTCACGGTGGCGCGCGGCGAGGTCGTGGTCATCATGGGCCCTTCGGGCTCGGGCAAGACCACGCTGATCCGCTCGCTCAACTTCCTGGAGATGCCCGACCGCGGAACGGTCCGCATGTGCGGCATCGAGATCGCCGATGCGGGGCCGAAGCCTTCGAGCGACACACGCCGCAAGATGCGCGACATCCGCAAGAAGACCGCCATGGTGTTCCAGTCGTTCAACCTCTTCGCGCACATGACGGCCGTGGAGAACGTGATCGAGGGCATGGTGTCGGTGCAGGGCATCCGCAAGGCGGTGGCCCTGCCGCGCGGACGCGAGCTGCTGGCCCAGGTAGGCCTGCTGGAGAAGGCTGATGAATACCCGGGCCGCCTCTCGGGTGGGCAGAAGCAGCGCGTGGCCATCGCACGCGCGCTTGCCATGAACCCCGAGGTCATTCTTTTCGATGAGCCGACCTCCGCGCTGGACCCCGAACTGCGCGGCGAAGTGCTCAAGGTGATGCGCGACCTTGCCGACAAGGGCATGACCATGCTGGTCGTCACCCACGAGACGCGCTTCGCGAAAGACGTCGCCGACCGCATCGTGTTCATGGAAGGCGGCGTGATCGTGGAGGACGCGTCGCCCGATCACTTCTTCGGGCCGACCGCGAGTCAGCGCGCGAAGGATTTCCTGGGCCTCATTCGGGACTGAGCGCGGTGGACGTGCTGCTTCCACTTCCAGGCCCTTTAGCCGAGCGCGCGCCTGCCGCCTCGAGCATGGCTTTTTTCAACGGGCTGTAGAGCTTGCCGTCGTGCTGTCGACGGCGAGGAAATACGGCTTCACGAATTCGAGGCATCACCAATGAAGCCTTGCGGGAAAGCGGGGCCTGCGACCACGCGGGGCCTGCGCTCGACCTGAGCCATTCTCATTGGGCCTTCCGTCTAGGACGGCCTTGGTTCTGAAGTCGGGTTCGGTCCCGTGCGAAGCCCGAAGTGGCGGGCGCGACCGGCAGCGTTTCAAGGTCTCGTTTTCGACAATTAGGGTTTTTGAGGCGTTTTCACCTACATTTGCAACAAGCTGAAACAACTAGGGTCGGCTCCGAGATGCTGCTTATTGACGGTCTATGCCGTTTTCATGAGCACCGTGTTCGTACCTCGATTCTCATTTCGAGCGGCATCTCACCTTCTATCGCACACCGTCCCTAGTCGATGTGCATGACCGGAAGTGCAAGGGCAGCGTGATGCGCAATATTCAGACTGGCAGCGGACGCGTCTTCTCCGCAACGATTGAAGGGGCACGTCCGACCCTGCAAGACACGATGGTGGCCACCAGTGTTTATGTGGGG
>NZ_JBFTIO010000012.1:0-171515 GCF_056394985.1 Variovorax sp. 10N412 | reverse complement strand
TACTTCTTTACGGTGTTGCGAGACAGGCCTGTACGCCTGGCTATCTCGCGGATGGACATCTGCTCGCGCAGGGCCCAACGTCTGATGACACTCAATGTCGCCACGTCTATCACTCCTAGGATCCCCTGCTTTAAAAATGAGCAGGGTAGAGTTTTACGTGGGTCAGTCTTAGACGGAAATTACTGCGTTAGCTGGGTCAATTTTCGGCGGCAATCAACAATACCGGGAATACCCTCTTCCGGCCCCGAAGTCTTCTTGCCTACATTTCTTGTATGCAAGACAAGGCGTTGCTTGCATGCAAACCTTGACAACACGGACAACAGGAGCACCCATGCCTCGCTTCGCCAAATCGCTTTTCGGTCAGGTGGTCATCGCGCTGGTGCTGGGCGTACTCGCGGGGCTGTTCGCCCCCGAGTACGCCGTCAAGCTCAAGCCGCTGGGTGACGGGTTCATCAAGCTGATCAAGATGATCATTCCCGTGCTGGTGTTCTGCGTGGTGGTGCACGGCATTGCCGGCGCGGGCGACTTGAAGCGCGTGGGCCGGGTGGGCGTGAAGGCGCTGATCTACTTCGAGGTGCTGACCACCGTCGCCCTGGCCATGGGCCTGGTGCTGGCCTTTGTGTTCCAGCCCGGCGCGGGCATGAACGTCGACCCGGCCAAGCTCGACCCGGCCGCGATGAGCGCCTATGCGTCGAACGCCGACAAGCTCACCAGCGGCGGCACGGTCGACTTCCTGATGAAGCTCATTCCCACCACGGTGGTGAACGCCTTCGCCACCGGCGACGTGCTGCAGGTGCTGCTGTTCGCGGTGCTGTTCGGCTGCGCGCTCACGCTGCTGGGCGAGCGCGGCAAGCCCGTGGCGGCGGTGATCGACGCAACGTCGCTGGTGCTGTTCAAGATCATGGGGATCATCATCAAGCTGGCGCCGCTGGGCGTGCTGGGCGCCATCGCCTTCACGGTGGGGCAGTACGGCGTCGGCTCGCTCAAGCAGCTGGGCATGCTGGTGGCGCTGTTCTACGGCGCGGTGCTGATCTTCGTGTTCGTGGTGCTCGGCCTGGTGATGCGCCTGTCGGGCTTCAGCCTGATCAAGCTGCTGCGCTACCTGCGCGAGGAGCTCACCATCGTGTTCGCCACCACCTCGTCGGACAGCGTGCTGCCGCAGATCATGGCCAAGCTGCGCCGCATGGGCATTCGCGACTCGACGGTGGGGCTGGTCATTCCCACGGGCTATTCCTTCAACCTCGACGCGTTCTCGATCTACATCACGCTGGCGGCGGTGTTCATCGCGCAGGCCACCAACACGCCGATCTCGATGGCCGACCTGCTGACCATTCTTGCGATTGCGCTGGTCACCTCCAAGGGCGCGCACGGCGTGCCGGGCTCTGCCATCGTGGTGCTGGCGGCCACGCTGCACGCCATTCCGGCGATTCCGGCCATCGGGCTGGTGCTGGTGCTGTCGGTGGACTGGTTCATGGGCATCGCCCGCGCGCTGGGCAACCTGATCGGCAACTGCGTGGCCACGGTGGCCATCGCAGCGTGGGAAGGCGACATCGACCGCGAGCGCGCGCACGCAGTGCTAGACGGGCGCTATTCCCCCGACGACGAACCGCTGGCCGATGCCGTCGTGCCAAACACCGGCACCGCCCCAGCCTCCAGCGCCCATTGAACCGCCCCATGCCCATGCCCGCCGCCGACGTCAGCCCCACCGCCATTGCCGAACGCGTGGTCGAGGCCATCCTCGCGCAGAAGCTCGCACCGGGCGAGCGGCTCGGCGAGCAGGCGCTGGCCGAGAACTTCTCGGTGAGCCGCACCATGGTGCGCGAGGCGCTGATGCAGCTGCAGGCGCGCGGCTTCGTGGAGGTGCAGTCGCGCCGCGGCTGGTACGTGGTGGAGCCTTCGGCCGAGGAGGCGCGCGACGCGTTTTCGGCGCGGCGCATCGTCGAGGCCGGCATCCTGGCCGCGAGCGAGGGGCGGCCGCTGGCCAAGGTGATCCGCACGCTGCGCGACCACATCGCCGACGAGCAGCGCGCCATCGACGGTGCCGACGCGGCTACGCGCGCCTTCCTGCTGGCCGATTTCCACGTGTGCCTGGCCGAGCAGATGGGCCACCAGCTGCTGGTCGACGTGCTGCGCGACCTCACGGCGCGCACCACGCTGGCCGCCACGCTGTACCAGTCGACGCACGAGGCCTGGCAGTCGTGCGCGGAGCACGGCGCCATCGTCGAGGCGCTCGAAGAGGGCGACACCGGCAAGGCCCGCCAGCTGATGCTGGCGCACATCGGCAACGTGGAGCGCGCGCTCGAGGTCGACGCCGCCGCCGAGCCCGACGCGCCGAGCCGGTTGCGTGCCACGCTGGCGCCCGTGGCGCTGCCGCGCGCGAAGCGCTGAGGCCGGCGCCGGAAGGCGCCGGAACTCGCCGCACCAGGGCGCGCCCGCTGACACGTTGCCGCGCACCGGCTCGGCTACAGTCCGACTCACTTATGAATTCTCCCCAACTCCAGCGCGGCGTCTTCCTCGCCCTGCTCGCCGCTGTCACTGGTGCCTTCATCTGGGTGCTCCTGCCGTTCTTCGGGGCAGTGCTCTGGGGCGTGGCGCTGGCGATCCTGTTCACGCCGCTGTACAAGTGGCTGCTGCGCAAGATGCGCGGCAAGCCCAACGCAGCCGCACTGTCCACGCTGGCGATCTGCCTGTTCATCGTGATCCTGCCGCTGGCCATGATCGGCGTGTCGCTGGTGCAGGAGGTGGCGCTGGTCACGCAGAACATCCGCTCGGGCCAGATCAACTTCGCGGCCTACTTCCAGCAGATCCTGGACGCGGCGCCGCAGTGGCTGCTGAACCTGGTGGAGCGCTTCAACCTGGGCGACATGGCCGCATGGCAGGCGCGCATCTCGGCCGGTGCCGCGCAGGGCAGCCAGGTGGTGGCAAGCCAGGCGCTCACGATCGGGCAGAACACCTTCGACTTCGTGGTCAGCTTCTTCGTGATGCTGTATCTGCTGTACTTCCTGGTGCGTGACGGCGCCACGCTGTCCAAGACCATGCGCGACGCCGTGCCGCTGGCCAAGCCGCACACGCACTACCTGCTGAACAAGTTCACCACCGTGATCCGCGCCACCGTGAAGGGCAACGTGGCCGTGGCCATCGCGCAGGGCACCATCGGCGGGCTGGCCTTCTGGTTCCTCGGCGTGCAGGGCGCGCTGCTGTGGGCGGTGCTGATGGCGTTTCTTTCGCTGCTGCCCGCCGTGGGCGCGGCGCTGATCTGGGGGCCGGTGGCCATCTACTTCCTGGCTACGGGGCATTTCTGGCAGGGCGGCGTGCTGATCTTCGTGGGCGTGTTCGTGATCGGCCTGGTCGACAACATCCTGCGCCCGCTGCTGGTGGGCAAGGACACGCAGATGCCCGACTACATCGTGCTGATGTCGACCATCGGCGGCATGGCGATCTTCGGCATCAACGGCTTCGTGATCGGGCCGGTGATCGCGGCGCTGTTCATGGCGGCCTGGAGCCTGTTCGCGGACTCCGGGCACGTGGGCAGCGGGCACGAGAGCCTCGAGGTGCCGCAGCAGCCGCCCGAAGCGGCCGAACGCGCCAGGCACGCGCAAGGCGCCCAGGACCGCAAGAAGGGCTGACGCCCCGGCGGGCGCCGGCCCGCCTGGTTGCCGACCGCGCGCACCTTGCGCACTTGGCGCACCCATTCCGGCGCTTCGTCGCATGGCACTGGGCACTGCAGCCGACCTGCGAGATCGTCGGGCCTCCAACTTCCGAAGAGGCCCGCCATGCATGTTTTCTCTCTCCTGTCCCGCCCGGCCGTGCGCGCCCTGTGCACCGCCGCGGCCCTGGTCCCGCTCGCGCCGCTCGGGGCCCTGGCCGCCGACCTGAGCCTGAGCGTCGCCGACGGCCCGGCGGCGGAAGCCACGCTCTACGTTGCGCTGTACAGCGACGCCGCCGGCTACACCGCCAGCAAGGCCATGGCATCGCAGACAGCGCCCATGCAGGGTGGCAAGGCCCGGCTCGTGTTCGCGGGGCTGGCACCGGGGCGCTACGCGCTGCGGGTGTTCGCCGACGAGAACGGCAACGGCAAGCTGGACACCAACCTCATGGGCATGCCGACGGAGCGCTACGGCTTCTCCAACGACGCCAAGGGCAACCGCGCCGCGCCCGACTTCGAGGCCGCGGCGTTCAGCGTCGACGCCGACCTGCAGACCGTCATTCACCTGCGCTGAGGAGCCCGCCATGGAACGCCGCGAACTCCTGCGCCTGCTCGCCACTGCCGGTGCCCTGCCCCTGCTGGGCCCCTTGAGCCCCTTGGCCTCGCTGGCGCGCGCCGCCGGCTCCGAAGGCACTGAGAACTGGCAGGCCCAGTTCGAAGCCGCCGGCGCGCCCTGGAAGACCGCCTTCGCCACGCCCCCGGGCGACCTGCCGCTGACCCGCGCCACGGTGCGCGGGCGCTTCCCCGATGCGGTGGCCGGCACGCTGTTTCGCATCGGGCCCGCGGGCCACGACCTGGGCGGCGAGCGCTACCACCACTGGTTCGACGGCGACGGCATGGTGCATCGCTTCGTGATCGACGGTGCCGACGTGCGCCACCAGGGCCGCTATGTCGCCACGCCCAAGCGCACGGCCGAGGTGCAGGCCGGCCGCCGTCTGATGGAAGCCTTCGGCACCATGCCGCCGGGCGTCGAGCCGCCGACCTCGGCCGACAGCATCAACGTGGCCAACACCAGCGTGCTGCCGCTGCAGGGCGAGGTGCTGGCGCTGTGGGAAGGCGGCTCGGCCACCCGTGTGGATGCGCGCACGCTGGACACGCTGGGCGTGAAGACCTGGCGCGCCGACCTCGCTGGCATGCCTTTTTCGGCGCACCCGAAGGTGGACCCGGACGGCACGGTGTGGAACTTCGGCGTCAGCTCCGGCCAGGGCCTGCTGGCGCTGTACGAGATCGCGCCCGAGGGCACGCTGCGCCGCGCGGCGGTGGTGCCCGTGGCCGACATGCCGATGGTCCACGACTTCGCCGTGACGGAACGGCACCTTGTGTTCCTGATGCCGCCGCTGGTGTACGACGGCAAGCGCAAGGAGGCCGGCGCGAGTTTTCTGGACGCCCACGTGTGGCGGCCCGAACTGGGCATGCGCGCGCTGGTGGTCGACAAGCAGGACTGGGACAAGCGCCAGATGCTGGCGCTGCCGACCGGCTTCCTGTTCCACGTGGGCAACGCCTGGGAAGAAGACACGCCGCGCGGCACCTTGATCCACGTCGACTACGTGCGCTCGGACAACGCCGACACGGTGTTCACCACGAACCGCGAGGTGATGCGCGCGCGCCGCGTGAAAAGCACCGACCCGCACCTGACCGTGGCCACGCTGAACCTGGCCACGGGCACGGCCACGCAGACCGCCCTGGCGCTAGAGGCCGAGTTTCCGCGCATCGATCCGCGCCGCGTGGGCCTGCGCCATCGCCAGGTGGTTCACGCCACGCAGATCCGGCGCGACCTGCCGGGCTTCGGCGCGGTCGCACGCACCGACGTCGAGACCGGCCGCAGCCAGCGCTTCAGCTACGGCGCGCAGGCGATCGTGGAAGAGCACGTCTTCGTGCCGGACGGCTCGAAGCCGGGGTGGGTGCTGGGCACGGTGCTCGACTTCGGCCGGCAGAAGACGGTGCTGTCGTGCTTCGCCGCAGATCAGCTCGGGGCCGGCCCGGTGGCGCAGGCCACGCTGCCTTACACACTGCCGCTCGGCCTGCACGGCGCTTTCGTGCCGGCCTGAAGAGAGAGAGAGAGAGGGACGCGCCCCCTCAGGCGGCCCACCAGCCTTCGTCGAAGCGCCCCTGCAGGAAGGCCACGAAGCCCGACACCTTGCCCGGCACCAGCTTGGGAGAAGGAAACACGGCGTGGATCTCCTGCTCGGGCAGCGCGTGGTCGCCGAGCACCTCGCGCACCTTGCCCGTGGCCAGCGACTCGCTCGCCACGTAGCGCGGCATCAGCGCAATGCCCAGGCCGTCGCGCGTCGCGGCCAGCACCGCCGACAGGTTGTTGGAGCGGAAGCGGCCCGACACCGGCACCGTCACCGGGTCGCCCTTGGGCGTGTGCATGCGCCAGAACTCGTCGCCCACCACGCTGCTGTAGATCAGCGCCACATGCGCGCCCAGGTCCTGTGCGCGCCTGGGCGTGCCGTGCTTCTTCAGGTAGGCCGGCGAGGCGACCATGACCCACGGGTTGGCGCCAAGGTAGCGCGCGCCCAGCGACGAATCGGCCAGCTTGCCCATGCGGATCGCGATGTCGATGCCCTGCGCGATCAGGTCCACGTAGCGGTCCTCGAAGCTCAGGTCGAGCTGCACCTGCGGGTGCCTTTGCATGTATTCCAGCGCCAGCGGCACCATCACGCGCCGCCCGAAGGCCACCGAGGTGCCCACGCGCAGCAGGCCCTGCGCCTGGTTCTGGCGCAGCTGCACGATGCTCTCGGCCTCCTCGGCATCGCGCACGATGGTCTTGCACTTCTCGTAGTACAGCGCGCCGGGCTCGGTGAGGCTCACGCCGCGCGTGTTGCGGTTGAGCAGGCGCACCTTCAGCCGCGCTTCCGTGGCCGCGACCTGCTTGGTCACGGTGGGCTGCGTGGTGTTGAACTCGCGCGCCGCCTTCGAGAAGCTCCCGGTCTCGACCACGCGCACGAACATTTCCATTGCAAGCAAACGATCCATGGCCCGCATCGTAGTCACTTATTCCATGGCGGAATAGGTTTTATGGCCTCCAGCCGTCTTCTTCGAACACGCCCCGCTTCCTACAGTGGGCCCACCTCAAGGAGACATGCAAATGGCAAAGATGACAGCGGTCCAGGCCGCGGTGCTGGTGATGGAAAAGGAAGGCGTGACGCAGGCCTTCGGCGTGCCGGGCGCGGCGATCAACCCGTTGTATTCCGCGCTGCGCCAGCGCGGCAGCATCGCGCACATCCTCGCGCGCCACGTGGAGGGCGCCTCGCACATGGCCGAGGGCTACACCCGCGCTGTGGCCGGCAACATCGGCGTGTGCATCGGCACCTCGGGGCCGGCGGGCACCGACATGATCACGGGCCTGTACTCGGCCTGGGCCGACTCCATTCCCATCCTGTGCATCACCGGCCAGGCGCCGCGTGCGCGCTTGTACAAGGAAGACTTCCAGGCGGTGGACATCGAGTCGATCTCCAAGCCGGTCACCAAGTGGTCGGTCACGGTGCGCGAGCCCGGCCAAGTGCCGCAGGTGTTTCAGCAGGCCTTTCATTTGATGCGCTCGGGCCGCCCGGGCCCGGTGCTCGTCGACCTGCCCTTCGACGTGCAGATGGCGCAGATCGAGTTCGACATCGACGCCTACCAGCCGCTCACCCCCTACAAGCCCGCCGCCACGCGCGCCCAGGTCGAGAAGGCCATCGGCATGCTGAACGCGGCCGAGCGCCCGCTGATCGTGGCCGGCGGCGGCGTCATCAACGCCGACGCGGCCGACCTGCTGGTGCGCTTTGCCGAGGCCACCGGCGTGCCGGTGATTCCCACGCTGATGGCCTGGGGCGCGATACCCGACGACCATCCGCTGATGGCCGGCATGTGCGGCCTGCAGACCAGCCACCGCTACGGCAACGCGACGATGCTGGCGAGCGACTTCGTGCTGGGCATCGGCAACCGCTGGGCCAACCGCCACACCGGCTCGGTCGAGGTCTACACCAAGGGCCGCACCTTCGTGCACGTGGACATCGAACCCACGCAGATCGGCCGGGTGTTCACGCCCGACTTCGGCATCGTGTCGGACGCCAAGGCCGCGCTCGAGCTGTTCGTGCAGGTGGCCGAGGAAATGAAGGCCGCGGGCAAGCTGGTCTCGCGCACAGCATGGGCCGGCGAATGCCGCGACCGCAAGAAGACGATGCTGCGCAAGACCAACTTCGCCGACGTGCCGATGAAGCCGCAGCGCGTGTACCAGTGCATGAACAACCACCTGGAGCGCGACACCTGCTACGTGAGCACCATCGGCCTGTCGCAGATCGCGGCGGCGCAGTTCCTGCACGTGTACAACCCGCGCCACTGGATCAACTGCGGCCAGGCCGGCCCGCTGGGCTGGACCATTCCCGCCGCGCTGGGCGTGCGCGCTGCAGACCCCACGCGCAAGATCGTCGCGCTCTCGGGCGACTACGACTTCCAGTTCATGATCGAGGAGCTGGCCGTGGGTGCGCAGTTCAAGCTGCCATACCTGCACATCGTGGTCAACAACTCCTACCTCGGGCTCATTCGCCAGGCGCAGCGCGGCTTCGAGATGGACTACTGCGTGCAGCTCGCGTTCGACAACATCAACGCGGCGCCCGACAGCGGCATCGAGCGCAGCTACGGCGTGGACCACATGAAGGTGGTCGAAGGCCTGGGCTGCAAGGCGATCCGCGTGCGCAAGCAGGAAGAGATGGCGCCCGCCATCGCCCGCGCAGAGGCGCTGATGGCCGAGTTCAGCGTGCCCGTGGTCATCGAGGTGATGCTGGAGCGCGTGACCAACATCGCGATGGGCACCGAGATCGACGCCATCAACGAATTCGAACCGCTGGCCGAGAGCGCGGCCGACGCACCCACGGCCCTCGCGGTGGCCATGCTCGATTGAGAAGGAAAGACATGCCCAAGTTCGCAGCCAACCTCACGATGCTCTTCACCGAGCTGCCCTTCATGCAACGCTTCGAGGCCGCCGCCAAGGCGGGCTTCAAGGGCGTGGAGTACCTCTTTCCCTACGCCTTCGACAAGAAGGAGCTGGCCGCCGCCCTGCGCGCCAACGGCCTGCAGCAGGTGCTGCACAACCTGCCGGCCGGCGACTGGGACAAGGGCGAGCGCGGCATCGCCTGCCATCCCGAGCGCACGGGCGAATTCATCGAAGGCATCGGCATGGCGATCGACTACGCCAGCGCGCTCGGCTGCCCGCAGGTGAACTGCCTGGTGGGCAAGGTGCCCGCGGGCGTGAGCGCGGAAGCAGCGCACCGCACGGTGGTCGGGAACCTGCGCATTGCCGCGCGAGAGCTGGAAGCGGCGGGCCTGCGCCTGCTCATCGAGCCGATCAACACTTTCGACATTCCCGGCTTCTTTCTCACGCGCACCGACCAGGCGCTGGCGCTGATCGACGAGGTCGGCTCGGCCAACCTGCGCGTGCAGTACGACATCTATCACGCACAGCGCATGGAAGGCGAGCTGGGCAACACGCTCGCCAGGCACCTGGCGCGCATCGGCCACATCCAACTGGCCGACAACCCCGGCCGCGGCGAGCCGGGCACGGGCGAGATCAACTACCCGTGGCTGTTCCAGCACATCGATGCGCTGGGCTACGACGGCTGGATCGGCTGCGAATACAAGCCCCGCAGCGGCACCGTCGACGGCCTCGGCTGGCGTGAAGCGCTCACGGCAGGACAACAGCAACCGCAATAAGCACCGGACAAGGAAACGCAGACATGACAACGCAACAGAAAATCGGATTCATCGGCCTCGGCATCATGGGCGCACCCATGGCGGGCCACCTGCTCGACGCGGGCCACCAGCTGTTCGTGAACACCCACGGCAACACGCCGGAGCCCTTCGTGTCGAAGGCCACCATCTGCGCCTCGGCCGCCGAGGTCACGCGCCAGTCGGACATCGTCTTCATCATGGTGCCCGACACGCCCGACGTGGAGAAGGTGCTGTTCGGCGAGCCGGGCAAGGACGGCGTGGCCGCGGGCCTGAAAGGCTCGAGCGGCAAGATCGTGGTGGACTGCAGCTCCATCGACCCGATCGCCACGAAGGACTTCGCACGCCGCATCGCCGCTGCGGGCGCCGGCTACGTCGACGCACCCGTGTCGGGCGGCGAGGTGGGCGCCAAGGCCGCGAGCCTGACGATCATGTGCGGCGGCGATGAAGGCAGCTTCGAGCGCGTGAAGCCGCTGCTCGAGCGCATGGGCAAGAACGTGACGCTGGTAGGCGGCGTGGGCGACGGGCAGGTGTGCAAGGTGGCCAACCAGATCATCGTGGCGCTGAACATCGCGGCCGTGAGCGAGGCGCTGGTGTTCGCCTCGAAGGCCGGCGCCGATCCGGCGCGCGTGCGCCAGGCGCTGATGGGCGGCTTCGCGAGCTCGCGCATTCTCGAAGTGCACGGCGAACGCATGATCAAGCGCACTTTTGCGCCGGGGTTCCGCATTTCGCTGCACCAGAAGGACCTGAACCTGGCGATGCAGAGCGCGCGCACGCTGGGCGTGTCGCTGCCGCAGACGGCGGGCGCGGCGCAGCTGATGAATGCGTGCGCGGCGCTGGGCTACGGCCAGCTGGACCACTCGGCGCTGGTGCGCGCGCTGGAGGCGCTGGCACAGCACACGGTCACCCCCGACTGAACACCAGGCTGCGCTCAGGTCTTGGCTGCGTCCAGCGACTCTTTCAGGTTGCGCCGGCGCCATGCCCAGGTCTTCACGGCCTGCGGCAGGATGCCCAGGCACGACGCGTAGTACGTCACCTTGAAGCCCCAGAAACGCGGCCCGATGGGCGTATCGCGGAACAGGTCGCCGGCCAGGATGGACAGCAGCGCCTCCTGCATGCGCCAGACGTTGCGCGGCGCCATGAACAGGCGACGGATGGCCGGCGAGGTGATGCGGTAGATGAACCACGAGAACATCTTCGGCCCGTGCTTCATGACCTTCTCGTAGTGGCGGAAGGCGCGCTCGGCCTCCTTCGCCTCGCCCTTGAGCCAGTGGTCGGCGGCGGTGGCGGCCTCGAAGCCGCTGTTCATCGCCAGGTACACGCCCGAGGAGAACATCGGGTCGACGAAGGCGTAGGCGTCGCCGACCATCATGAAGCGGTCGCCGCGGCAGAACTTGGAGTCGTAGGCGTAGTTGCCGGTGGAGGTGGCGCCCTCCATCAGCGTGGCGTTCGCAAGGCGCGCGGCCAGCTTGGGCGCGAGCGCGATGGTTTCCATCAGGAAGTCTTCCAGCGAGCCCTTGCGGCGCTTGAAGTAGGCGGGCGACGCCACCGCTCCCACGCTCACCGTGCCGTCCTTCAGCGGGATGTACCAGAACCAGCCATGGTCGAACCAGAACAGCGAAATGTTGCCCTCGAAGCGGCCCGGCCGGCGCTCGGCATTGGCAAAGTGGCCGTACAGGGCGGCGCTGGCGTGCTTGCGGTTGCGCTGCTTCACGTCGAACTGGTTCGACAGCAGCGTGTCGCGCCCGCTGGCGTCGATCACGAAGCGCGGACGCCAGGCGGTCTCGGTGCCGTCGTCGGCCCTGACCTTCACGGCCGGCCGGTTGTCCGGCGTGCCCTTGCCCGCGTCCATGTCCACGCCCGTGACGCGCTGCCCTTCGAAGGTGCGCGCGCCGCGCTTGCCGGCGTGGCGGAACAGCAGCTCGTCGAATTCCGAGCGGCGCACGTGCACCGCGTACGGAAAGCTCTTGTCCATCGCCTGGCCGAAGTCGAAATGGCTGGTGTGGTCGTGCCAGGGCGAGACGAACTCGGCGCCGTGCTTCCTGATGCCGATGGCCTCCACCTCGGTGCGCACGCCCAGGCGGTCGAACAGCGGCATGTTCATGGGCAGCAGCGACTCGCCGATGTGAAAGCGCGGATGCTGCGCTTTCTCGATCAGCACCACGTCGTGCCCCTTGTCCGCCAGCAGCGCGGCCACGGTGGAGCCCGAAGGGCCGCCGCCGATGACCACGACGTCGGGGTCGGTGGTGGTGAAAGGTCCTGTACTCATGCGCTGCCCCTCCGTTGTCGTTTTGTGGTGTCGGTTGACATGGCCTTGTTAACCTTGATTGGCTATGGTTAACAGTCGCGAAGTTTAGCGAACCGGCCGTCCTGTTCCACGCATGCGATGGGTTCAGGCGTTTTCGGCATTTCCCCCGCAAGAACAAGCCGCGCTTTTGCGGTAGCCTCGTTGCCCGTCCGAACCAAGGAGACTTTCATGGCTGCACCCCTTTCCCCCGCAGAAGAAGCACTTCGCGAGGCAGCGCGCGAATACCATCGCTCGCCCGTCAAGGGCAAGATCTCGATCACCCCGACCAAGCCCCTGCTGAACCAGCGCGACCTGTCGCTGGCCTATTCGCCGGGCGTGGCCTATCCCTGCCTGGACATCGCGGCCGACCCTTCGCTGGCGACCGAGTACACGGCGCGCGGCAACCTGGTGGGCGTCATCACCAACGGCACGGCCGTGCTGGGCCTGGGCAACATCGGCCCGCTGGCCGCCAAGCCGGTGATGGAAGGCAAGGGCTGCCTGTTCAAGAAATTCGCCGGCATCGACGTGTTCGACATCGAGCTGGCCGAGAACGACCCCGACAAGCTGGTCGAGATCATCGCGGCGCTGGAGCCCACGCTGGGCGGCATCAACCTGGAAGACATCAAGGCGCCGGAGTGCTTCTACATCGAGAAGAAGCTGCGCGAGCGCATGAACATTCCGGTGTTCCATGACGACCAGCACGGCACGGCCATCATTTCGGCCGCCGCGCTGCTCAACGGGCTGGAGCTGGTCGGCAAGAAGATCGAGGACGTGAAGATCGCCGTGTCGGGCGCCGGCGCCGCCGCCATCGCCTGCCTGGACGTGATGGTCGGCCTGGGCGCCAAGCCCGCCAACATCTATGCCTGCGACTCCAAGGGCCTGATCTATGCGGGCCGCGCGGGCGGTTTCGACGAATCGAAGGCACGCTACGCCCAGCAAGACACCGGCGCCCGCACCCTGGCCGACGTGGTCAAGGACGCCGATGTGTTCCTGGGCTGCTCGGCCCCCGGCGTCATGAGCGCCGAGATGGTCAAGACCATGGGCACGCAGCCCATCATCCTGGCGCTGGCCAACCCCGAGCCCGAAATTCGCCCCGAGCTGGCCAAGGCCGTGCGGCCCGACTGCATCATCGCCACGGGCCGCTCGGACTACCCGAACCAGGTCAACAACGTGCTGTGCTTCCCATACATCTTCCGCGGCGCGCTCGATTGCGGCGCCACCAAGATCACGGAAGAAATGAAGCTGGCCTGCGTGCGCGAGATCGCCGACCTGACCAAAGCCGACATCAGCGAAGAGGTGGCCACCGCCTACGCCGGCCAGGAGCTGGCCTTCGGCCCCGACTACATCATTCCGAAGCCCTTCGATTCGCGCCTGATCCTGCGCATTGCGCCGGCCGTGGCCAGGGCCGCCGCCGCGTCGGGCGTGGCGACCCGCCCGATCGAGGACATGGAGGCCTACCGCCAGCACCTCACGCGCTTCGTCTACCAGACCGGCATGTTCATGCGCCCGGTGTTCACCGCCGCCAAGCTGGCCACCGCCAAGCGCGTGGCGTATGCCGAAGGCGAGGACGAGCGCGTGCTGCGCGCCGCGCAACTGGCCGTCGACGAAGGCCTGGCCCAGCCGATCCTGGTGGGGCGCCCGGCCGTGATCGAGGCGCGCATCAAGAAGGCCGGCCTGCACATCCGCGCCGGCACCGACTTCGAGATCGTCAACCCCGAAGACGACCCGCGCTTTCGCATCTACTGGGAGAGCTTCCACAAGCTCATGGGCCGCCGCGGCGTGACGCCCGAGGCCGCCAAGACGATGGTGCGCCGCTCCAACACCACCATTGCCGCGCTGATGCTGCACCTGGGCGACGCCGACGCCATGATCTGCGGCCTGGTGGGGCGCTTCGACGTGCACCTGGAGCACATCCGTAACCTGATCGGCCTGAAGCGCGGCGCGCCGGGCTTTGCCACGCTAAACGCGCTGACGCTGGAGAAGCGCACGGTGTTCATCACCGACACCAACGTGAACGAAGACCCGAGCGCCGAGCTGCTGGCCAGCATCGCGATGATGGCGGCCGAGGAAGTGCGTCGCTTCGGACTGCCGCCCAAGGTGGCCTTCCTGTCGCACTCCAATTACGGCACCTCCAGCCGCGGGTCGGCGCGCAAGATGCGCCTGGCGTGCGACCTGTTCGCGCAGATGGCGCCCGACATCGAGTGCGACGGCGAAATGCACGGCGACTCGGCGCTGTCCGAAGAAGTGCGCCGCACCGCCCTGCCCGAAACCACGCTCACCGGCGAAGCCAACCTGCTGGTGTGCCCGAACCTGGATTCGGCGCACATCCTCTACAACGTGCTGAAGATGACGGGCGCCAACGGCATCACGGTCGGTCCGATCCTGCTGGGTGCCTCGGGCTCGGCGCACGTGCTGACGCCCACATCGACGGTGCGGCGCATCGTCAACATGACGGCGCTGGCCGTGGCGAATGCGACGACGGCGCTGAAGTAAGCCTGTTTCAAGCCCATTGAAAAACGCCCCGCTGCGGTCATCGCAGCGGGGCATTTTTTCTTGAGGCCGTTCAGGCGTTCAGGCGTTGAACGGTGACGCGACCGGTACGTCAGCCAGATCGAACACATTCCACGCCAGCAGTTCCTCGGCCTCTGGCGGCGGCTCGCAGCCACCGACGCGGCTGGGCTTCCAGCCGAAACGCTGCTTGGTGTCGGCCAGCGCTTCCGCGCGCTTGACGGCCGCCAGCGCCGAATCGATGACGGGCACGCCCAGCACGTCCTGCAGTTGCCTGTAGAAGCCGAACTCCAGCGTGCAGCCGAGCACGAGCGCCTCGGCGCCGTCTTCGTCGATGGCACGCCGGCCCTGCTCGATCATGCGGCGCACGGTCTCGTCGCGGTCGCGCTGGAAGTCTTCCACGCCCAGCTGCAGCGCGCGGCACGAGGCCAGCAGGTGGCCGTGCCCGTACTCGCGCACCCGCGACTCGATGCGCGGCACCCACTTGCGGCGCCCGACGATGATCGATACCTTCTGCGCCAGGTTCGAGGCGATCTCGAACGACGCCTGGCATGGCGCCACCACCACCGTCTCTCCCGAGATCTCGCGCGCCTCGACCAGCACCGGGTCGTAGAAGCAGCCGAGCACCACCGCGTCGAACTTCTTCACGGCCGCATCGCGCACCACGCGCACGATGTCGGCGCCCAGAAACGCCTCGTAGCTCTGGTACTCGACGTGGTGCCGCACCGAAGCGTTTCGCAGCGACATGACCTCGACCTCGGTGCCGGGGTTCTTCACCTCGGCAAACTCCCGGGCAAAGCGTTCGTTGTAGGTGTCGTTGCCGACGGTCCGGATCCATCGCACGCGCAATGTCATGGCGGTTTCTCCCAGCAGGTTGGTTCGGGTTGTTGCGGATCAGGCCAGAGCTTCGGCTTCTGTCTCTGCTTCAGGCGCGAAGGCCTCGCCCAGCGATTTTTCCAGCGGCCGGTACAGCTCCGGCATGAACATCGTGCGCGACAGCAGCAGCCGCGCGCGCGGTGCCACCAGCACGCGCAGCTTCGCACCCTGGCGCACATGCGCCGACACCACCGGCTTGCCCTCGTCCGAGAAGGTCATCACCAGGTCCGGAAAGCGCGCGATGCGCTTGCCGCCCTGCTCCAGCAGAATGTATTCGTTGATAAAGCGCAGCGTGGTGCCGGCCGCGTCGTCGAGCTCGACCACGCCCACGTCCAGCCCTTCCTGCTGCTCGCAGCGGTAGGTGCGCACGGTGCCCTCGGCCACGATGCGGCCGTCGAGCGAACGGGCCACGGCATCGACGCCGCCGTCCAGGTACGCCTGGCCCAGCGCGATGGCGTGGCTGATGGCGCCCGGCGCGCCGTGCTGACGCGCATAGCCCACGTTCACCGGGTTGCGCGCCACGGCCACCAGCCCGCCGGCCTCGACCGAGGCGCGGCGCACCACGGCGGAGGTCTGTTCGAGCCGGCCCGACACCACGCCTTCGACGTAGCGGTGCGGCTCGCCGCCGGCATAGGCCTGCACCGACAGGTAGTCGGGCTCGGTGTGCAGGCCCAGCGCGCCCATCACGCTCGACGGATGGGCGCGGCCGTTGCAGGCCAGGTCGATCACCGGCAGGCCCGTCATGGCGGCGTGAAACCAGCCGTTGACCGTGGTCTCGGCGCCGTTCTCGTTGGCATGCAGGCCGACCAGCTTCTGGCCCGCGGGCAGTTCACGGCGCAGCAGTTCGATGGTGCGCAGCAGGTGCGCGGGCTGCACGTGCGGATCGGGCGCGGCCGGCGCACCGACCAGTGCCATGGTGGCGGTGAGCGCGGACGGGTCGAAATTGTCGATGCTCCACAGCTGCGGCGTGCCTACCTGCAGCGCGAGCCTGGCGGCGCGTTCGCCGGCTTCAATGAGCCCGCCGCCGCCGCCGCCGAGGATGGCGCCGCCCCAGATAGCCGCGCGGACGTCGTCGCTTGTCAGATTGCGTTTCATGGATTCGATTTCCTGATGTGTTGAAAGAGGGAAGAGGAGAAAGGAACAGAGCGGCTGCTTGAGAGAGCTATTTGCGAAGGCTCTTCACCGCGCCGGAGAAGAAGCTGTAGAGCGCGTCGCCGGCGATCACGCCGCCCGCGAACACCTCGAGCTTTTCGCGCGCCGAGGCACCCAGCACCTGGTGCACGACCAGCCGGCAGCCAATGCCGGCCGCGACCATCCAGCCGGCCATCGGGCTCGCGATGAGCAGGCCGGTGGCGAACAGCACGCCCAGTTGCTGGCGCGCGCCACCGAGGATCTGCAGGATGGCGCCCGGCACGGCCCACAGCGCCAGGTTGCGCGCCGTGTCGCCTGAGATGCCGGCCTTGATGGCGGCCACGTAGGCGGCGTTGATGGGCGCCGTCTGGTGGTTGGCAAAGAACATCCTGTACGTGCAGGCGACCACTACGATGGCCACCGCGAAGCCCACCATGCCGGCGATCATCTGTTCGCGCCGACCCTCGGTTTCGAAGGGCGTGCCGGAGGTCTCGCCGCGCAGGATGTGCCCGGCCTTCAGGTCGTAGCCCATGTCGGCGAAGGCAGGGCCGGTGGCGGCGGAGAAGCCCGCCAGCACCACCAGCGCCTCGGGCGGAAAGCCGATCAGGATGCCGATCAGCAGCGAGATCAGCGCCACCGCGAAGGCCGGGAACCAGCCCGAGTGCATGGCCGCAATGCCCACGATCAGCTCGTGCACGAAGGCCGCGAAGGTGCCGTAGACCACGAAGCACACCAGCATGCCGGGCGACATGCCCGTGTACACGCCCGTGCCCACGGCCAGCAGCACCATGATGGCGAGGTAACCGACGCTGCCCAGGCGCAGCGAGCGGCCGAGCGCGGTGGCGCCGCGGGCCTCCTGCGCGGCGAACGAGGCCGAAGCACCCGGCGTGGCACCGCGCTTCTTGAGCACCACGCGTCCCACCTGCACCAGCGCCACGATGCCCGCGCCGATCATCATCCCGTGCGGCACGTAGAGCGCGCCGATGTCCAGCCCGAACAGCGGCGCCGAATACCCGCGCACCAGCAGGCCGACGCCGAAGGCGATCATCGCGCCCAGCCCGCCGATCAGCGCCACGCCGAAGGCCGACATCGGCAGCTTGAACACCGCGCCCGCCACGCCCGTGACCAGGCCGCCCAGCAGCAGCCAGGCCTGCTTGCCGCCGCCGTCGCCCGCCTTGATGGCCTCGGCGGCCGCAATGCCCAGCGGCCATGGGTTCTTCGCGGGGAAAGCGGGCGTGTCGAACATGCGGTAGAGCAGCCAGGCGTCCAGCAGCATCGCCAGGCTCACGCCGACGAGCATCGGCACCACCATGTCGGGCAGCCCGAACAGGAACGGGATGCCGATCGGCAGGAACAGGCTGTTGGCCGCACCGAAGGTGGCCGACGAGATGCTGGTCTGCGCCAGGTTCTGCGCGTGCACCGAGCGGAAGCCGCGGAACATGGCCAGCGGCACGCGCGCCAGCGTCATGGCCGCCAGTGCGCCGATCAGCGAGGTGCTGGGCGTGATGCCCAGGCTCGCCAGCATCTGGATGCCGACGATGGCGCCGAACACGCTCAGCACCACCGTGAGGATCAGGTTGGCCGGCGCCAAGGCCTTCGGGTGCAGTTCGGCTTGTTGCTGTGCTTGCGCAGGGGCGGCACTGTCGGCCTGCAGCGGTGCGGCCGCCGTCACCTCATGGTTCATGGTCATTCCTTTGTAGTTCCATTTTATGGAACTCAATCCAATAAAATTGAACCAATGATAGAACCGCTCGATGCGCTGTCAAGGCCGGTTTCACCCGGATCGGGTCGCCGCCCGGCGCGTCGAACCTATGATCGCCAACCGCCACCACCCCAAAATATGAGCACTCTCGCCAACGCCATGGACGTCCTGAAGCTGATTGCGCGGCTGCGCCGCGACATCACGGTGACGGACGTGGTGACCGAGCTGGGCCTGCCCAAGAGTTCCGCCTCGCGCACGCTCAGCATGATGGCCGGCTATGGCTTTCTCGACCGCGACCCCGCCACGCGGGCCTACCGCCCGGGCGGCGTGATCATGGAAGCCTCGTACCACTTCCGTGCCTCGCGCAACGCCGCCTCGCTGGTGGAGGAAGCGCTCGACGCGCTGGTGCGCGAAACCGGCTTCACCGGCTACGTCAACGTGCTCGATGGCACCGACACGCTGGTGATCCAGATGCGCACCGGCACCGGTGCGCTGCAGATCTACACGCCACCGGGCAGCCGTGCGCCGGCCTACTCGAGTGCCATGGGCCGCGCGCTGCTGGCCCGCCTGGACGACGGCGAGGTGACCGCGTTGCTCGGCCTGCAACTCGACAAGGGCCGCGGCGACGCACCGAAGACCCGCAAGGAACTGCTCGCGCGCTTGGCCGTCATCCGCGAGACTGGCTGGGCGCTGTCACGCGGCGAGTACGTGACCAATGTGGCCGGCATCTCGTCGGCGGTGTTCGATGCGGCCACGCGCCAGACCTACGCCTTCGGCCTGGCCATCCCTGCCGAGCTGCTGACGCAGGCGCTGATCGATCGCTTCGGCGCCATCGTGCGCGACGCCGCGGCAGGCGTCGGAAAGAGCGTGGGCGATCCGTATTGGCTTGGTTTTGGTGCGAAAAACCCCTGAAATCAAAGGGATTTCCCACGAAAGGTGCCAAGAGCGCACCACCTTGATTCGCAGGAAGGGTTCGCACCAATCACGTGCGGGCACCGTTTTTGCTTGAATGCGGAAGACCTACCTTGCATTCACCTTTCACGGATCGTCCCGCATGAACAAGCGCCACCTGCTCCAGTCCTTCCTCGCCGCCTCGGCCCTCAGCTTCGGCCTCACGTCGGCCTTTGCGCAGGCCCCGACGCCGATCAAGTTCCAGCTCGACTGGCGCTTCGAAGGACCGGCCGCGCTGTTCCTGCACCCCGCGGCCAAGGGCTACTTCAAGGCCGCCGGCCTCGACGTGAGCATCGACGCGGGCAATGGCTCGGGCGGCACCGTCACGCGCGTGGCCTCGGGCGCCTACGACATGGGCTTTGCCGACCTCGCGGCGCTGATGGAGTTTCACGCCAACAACCCCGACAGCCCGAACAAGCCGGTCGCGGTGATGATGGTCTACAACAACACGCCCGCCTCGGTCATGGCGCTCAAGAAGAGCGGCATCACCAAGCCGGCCGACCTCGCGGGCAAGAAGCTCGGCGCGCCGGTGTTCGACGCGGGCCGCCGTGCCTTCCCGATCTTTGCCAAGGCCAACAACATCGGCGCCGTCAACTGGACCGCCATGGACCCGACGCTGCGCGAAACCATGCTGATGCGCGGCGACGTCGACGCCATCACCGGCTTCACCTTCACCTCGCTGCTCAACCTGGAAGCGCGCGGCGCCAAGACGGCCGACGTGGTGGTGCTCCCCTACCCCGACTACGGCGTGAAGCTGTACGGCAACGTGATCATCGCGTCGCCCAAGCTCATCAAGGACCACCCCGAGGCGGTGAAGAAGTTCCTCTCGGCCTTCGCCAAGGGCGCCAAGGAAGTCATTGCCAACCCGGCCGTGGCCATCGAGTCGGTGAAGGCGCGCGACGGCATCATCGACAGCAAGCTCGAAACGCGCCGCCTGCAGCTCGCCATCGATACCGTCATCAACAGCGCAGACGCGCGCGCCGAAGGCTTCGGCGCGGTCAACGCGGGCCGCATGTCGCTGATGGCCTCGCAGGTGTCGGACGCGTTCAACACCAAGACGCGCGTGAGCCCCGACGCGGTGTGGACCGCGGCCCTGCTGCCGCCGGCGGCCGAACTGAACGTCCTGAAGAAGTGATGGCCAGCGACGCAGCGCAAGCGGCCGCCCCTTTCGTCGACTTCCAGGACGTCTGGCTCGCCTACAACGAGGAACTGCTGCGCGAGAACCACTTCGCGGTCGAGGCCATCGACCTGAAGGTCAAGCGCGGCGAGTTCATTGCCATCGTCGGCCCCTCGGGCTGCGGCAAGTCGACCTTCATGAAGCTCACCACGGGGCTGAAGATGCCCTCGATGGGCAAGATCCGCATCGACGGACAGCCCGTGACCGGGCCGCTGAAGATCTCGGGCATGGCCTTCCAGGCGCCGTCGCTGCTGCCGTGGCGCACCACGGTCGACAACGTGCTGCTGCCGCTGGAAATCGTGGAGCCCTACCGCTCCAGCTTCAAGGCCAAGCGCAAGGAATACGTCGAGCGCGCGCGCAAGCTGCTGCAGAAGGTGGGCCTCGCGGGCTATGAAGACAAGTTTCCGTGGCAGCTCTCGGGCGGCATGCAGCAGCGCGCGAGCATCTGCCGCGCGCTCATCCACGAGCCCAAGATGCTGCTGCTCGACGAGCCCTTCGGCGCGCTCGACGCGTTCACGCGCGAGGAGCTGTGGTGCATCCTGCGCGACCTGTGGACCGAGCAGCAGTTCAACGTGATCCTGGTCACGCACGACCTGCGCGAATCGGTGTTCCTGGCCGACACGGTGTACGTGATGAGCAAGAGCCCGGGGCGCTTCGTGGTGAAGCGCGACATCGAGCTGCCGCGCCCGCGCGAGCTGGAGCTCACCTACACCAAGGAGTTCACCGACATCGTGCTCGAACTGCGCAGCCACATCGGCGCCATCCGCAACACCGGCATCAGCGCCGCGCAGACCGCCGCCGCGGTGTCCCACTGAGGTCGCGCCATGAAGAACACCAAGCAAATCGAACGCTGGTCGCCCTGGCTGCTGCTGGTCGCGGTGCTGCTGCTGTGGCAGGTCGTCTGCGCGGGCTTCGAGGTTTCGGACTTCATCTTTCCGAGCCCCTTGCGCATCTGGAGCCAGTTCTGGGAATACAAGGAAATCATCGCGGGCCACGCATGGCGCACCTTCTGGGTCACGATGGCGGGCTTCGGCCTGGCGATCGTGGTGGGCGTGCTGCTGGGCTTCGTGATCGGCAGTTCGCGCATCGCGTATGCGGCGGTGTATCCGCTGATGACGGCGTTCAACGCCCTGCCGAAGGCGGCCTTCGTGCCCATCCTGGTGGTGTGGTTCGGCATCGGCGCGGGGCCGGCGATCCTCACGGCCTTTTTGATCAGCTTCTTCCCGATCATGGTGAACATCGCGACCGGCTTGGCCACGCTGGAGCCCGAGCTCGAAGACGTGCTGCGCGTGCTGGGCGCCAAGCGCTGGCACGTGCTCATGAAGATCGGCCTGCCGCGCTCCATGCCCTATTTCTTTGGCTCGCTGAAGGTCGCGATCACGCTGGCCTTCGTCGGCACCACGGTGAGCGAGATGACGGCAGCCAACGAAGGCATCGGCTACCTGCTGATTTCCGCCGGCTCGGCCATGCAGATGGGCCTGGCCTTCGCGGGCCTGATGGTGGTGGGCGCGATGGCCATGCTGATGTACGAGCTCTTCAGCGTGATCGAGAAGCACACCACCGGCTGGGCGCACCGCGGCTCGCAAGCATGAAGCGCTCCCCCAGTCTTCGCGCACTTCGTGTCGCTTCGCCAACCCCCTCGCCGGGGGCAACACCAGCGGCCCGGCAAAGCCGGTTCCGCGGCGTTCCCCGAACGGACATGCGGCCATGACGCCGGCGCAAGCAATCCGCGCGCTGCGGCGCGCCGACGAGGTGGCCCGCCGCGCGATGGCGATGGGGCGCCATCCCTTCGGTGCCGTGCTGGTCGCGCCCGATGGCGACACCATCCTCGCCGAGCAGGGCAACATCGACACGGTGCACCACGCCGAGGCCACGCTGGCGCGCCACGCCGCGCTGAACTGGCCGCCCGAGTACCTGTGGCAATGCACGCTGGCGACCACCTTCGAGCCCTGCGCCATGTGCGCGGGCACCAGCTACTGGGCGAACATCGGGCGCATCGTCTACGGCGCGGAAGAGTCGGCGCTGCTCGCGCTCACCGGCGACCATCCCGAGAACCCCACGCTGAGCCTGCCTTGCCGCGAGGTGTTCGCGCGCGGCCAGAAGAACATCGAGGTGGTCGGGCCGGTGGCTGAAGTGGCCGACGAGATGATCGCCACGCACCGCGGGTTCTGGGAAACGCGCGGGCACTGAAGCGCAGCGCCGAGGCGGCAGGAAGCCGCCCTGCGCCGCACAATTTCGCGCGAACTCGGCGCGCTCTGGCCGGAGGCCGACCTGCCGTTCGGCACCGAGGCGGGCTTCTTCCAACAGGCCGGCATTCCCACGGTGGTGTGCGGCCCTGGCGACATCGCGCAGGCGCACCAGCCGAACGAGTGGATCTGCGCCACCCAGCTGCAGGCGGCCGATCGCTTCATGCAAGCCGCCGGCGCATGGGCGGCGACGAAATGACAGGCTCTAAGACGCCCTGGATCTGCTGCTGATCAGTTCCCGGTCGGCGTCCGTGGCCGTGCAGCATGCGTCTCGGCGGTGGCATCGCCCAGCCGCAGCGACGCCTCGTCGCGCCAGTAGTTCACCGCCGCCAGCCAGCCCTCCCACACGCAGCCGTTGCAGCCGCGTCCGCAGCAGGTGGTGGGCTCGGGCGGCGGCGCGCGCATCGGGACGCCTGCGGCATCGAGCAGCGCCTGCACGCGTGCGATCAGCGCCTGTGCGCCGGCGAGGTTCGTCGGCTCCGGCAGCCGGTCGATGAGGTTCATGCCTGCAAGCCTTCTAAGTGTCGAGGTTCAGCTCGAACCGCATCTTCGCCCCACCCGATTCACTCGACCCGATGGTGAGCTGCCCGCCGTGCAGGCGCGCCACCTCGGCCACCAGGTGCAGCCCGAGCCCCGCGCCGCGGCCGCGCGGCACCAGCCGGTGGAACGGCGCCACCACGCGCTCGCGGTCGGCCTCCGGAATGCCCGGGCCCGAGTCCAGCACTTCAAAGCCCGAGGGCTCCCACAACCGCACCTGGATGTCGCAACCCGGCCCGCCATGCTCGATGGCGTTCTGGATCAGGTTGGCCAGCGCGCGCTCCAGCGAGGGCGCGTCGCCGCGCACCCACAGCGGGCGCGGCGCATCGACCGAGAGCGTGCAGCGGTTCATGATGGCCAGCGGCGCAATGTCGCCGGCCATGCGCTCGCACAGCGCCTTCAGGTCGACCTGCTGGCGGTCCTGCGAGGCGATGCGGTCCAGCCGCTGCAGGTCGAGCAGCTGCTCGGCCAGCGTGGCCAGCCGCGCCGAAGCCTGCATCAGCTTCACCTTGAGCGGGTCGTGCGGCAGGCCCTCGATGTGGATCTGCAGCGTGGTGATGGGCGTGCGCAGCTCGTGCGCGGCGTCGGCCAGGAAGCGCTCCTGTCGGTCGTACCCTTCGTTGAGCCGGTCGAACGCGCGGTTCACGGCGTTCACCAGCGGGCGGATCTCGCTCGCCACGTTCGCCAGCGGCAAGCGCGTGGTGCGCTCGTGCACGTCGATGCCCTCAGCATGCTCGGCCGTGGCCACCACGCCCTTCAGGCCGCGCTTCACCACGAAGGGCGTGGCCAGGATCACGCCCAGGCAGGTCACCAGCGCCATCGGCGCGACCAGGAACAGGAAGGCGATGCCGGTGCCCTTGAGCGTGTTGCGCACGGTCAGCGGCCCGCCGGTCTGCGCCATCACCTCGACCGGGCCCGCGCGGCTCTCGACGCGCTCGAAGCGGGCCTTGGGCCGGGTGCTGTCGGGCTCGGGGTTGATCGCAACGCGGCCCATGCCGTCGAACGCGACAAGGAGCTTGAGGTATTCGGGCGGCACCTCGCCATGGCGCAGTTCCGCGCCGCGCGCATCGCGCACGATGAACCAGTACGGCGGATCGGCCTTCTGCAGACGCTGCAGTTCGGGCGTGGGCTCAGCCGACAGCTTGCCGTCGGCGTCGCGCACCAGCGCGCGCTGGATCGCCGCCACCGTCTCCTGGCCGGTCTCGTCGACCACGCGGCCCAGCGACCACGCCAGCCCGAGGAAGCCGCCCATCACCAGCAAGCCCACCACCACCTGCAGCAGGATCAGGCTCCAGATCAGCCGCCAGCGCAGCGAGAGCAGGCTCAGGCTCATCGCGCGGGCGATGCGGGCATCGCGGGCGTCACGGAAGGTGCCGCCGCGCAGATCAGGTAGCCCACGCCGCGGATCGCATGGATCTCGACCTGCGCACCGGCCTTGTCGAGCTTGGAGCGCAGGCGCGAGACGTGCGTGTCGAGCGCGTTGGACTGGATCTCGTCCCGGTCGCCGTACACGCGCTCCTGCATGGCCTCGCGCAGCACGGTGCGGCCGCGGTGCTCGAGCAGCGCCTCGAGCACCAGCAGCTCGCGCCGCGGCAACGTGATGCTGGTCTCGCCCACATGGGCCTGGCGCATGTGGTGGTCGAAGCGCAGTTGCCCGAGCGTCATGACGAGGTGGGCGCGCACCGCCGGACGGCGCGCCAGCGCGCGCACGCGCGCCATCAGCTCGTCCATCGAGAAGGGCTTGGCCAGGTAGTCGTCCGCGCCGCCGTCCAGGCTCAGCACACGCTCGGCCACGTCGCTCATGGCGGTGAGCACCAGCACCGCGGCGGCAATCTCGTTGTGCCGCAGGAAGGCCACGAGCGACAGGCCGTCGCCGTCGGGCAGGCCGCGGTCGAGCACGATCACGTCGTGCTGCGCGCACAGCGCCGCCTCTTCGGCCTCGCGCAGCGAGCCGGCCACATCGACCACCGCCTGGTTCTGCCGCAATGCCGAGGCCAGGGCTTGCGCCAGGTCGACTTCGTCTTCGACGAGCAGGATTCTCATAGGGGAGTGATGCGGGGGATGGGAGCGAAAAGGCCGGTCATTCTAGGAGAGCGCCCCTTGCAGACGACGCAATGTTCACGCAATGCAGGCGCCTAAGCTGGAGCGCCCCCCAACCCTCCGAAAGCAGCACCGGTGAACTCCCGCTCGGCGATTCCCTCTCCCCTGCCCGGCATGCCTTGCGACCCCTGGTACCTGGCGCTGGGCCGGCGCATCGCGACGCTCTGGGTGGTGAAGATGATCGGCACCACGGCCGGCATCTCGGGCTTCTTCTTCGTCTACTTCTGGGTGATGCACAACCCGTTGTGGGCCCCGACGGTGATGCCGCTCACGCCGCTGGACCATTGGGTGGGCGTGAGCGACGACGCGATGCTGCTCTACGGTTCGCTGTGGTTCTACATCTCGCTGGCGCCGGCCTTCGCCAGGGACAAGGCCGAGCTGCGGGCCTGCGCGCGCGACGCCGCGCTGATGGCGGCCGTGGGCCTTGCGGTGTTCTGGCTGTTCCCGACGGTGGTGCCCGCGTTCGATGTCGACTGGGCGCAATACCCGGCGCTGCAGTTCCTCAAGACCGCCGACGCCGGCGGCAACGCCTTCCCGTCGCTGCACGTCGCGTTCGCGTTACTCGCCGCGGTGCAGCTGGGCCGCCAGTTGCGCAGCGTGCGCGCGCCCGCATGGGTGCGCGCAGTGAACCTGCTGTGGGCCGCCGGCATCGTCTATTCGACGCTGGCCACGCGCCAGCATGTGCTGCTCGACGTGCTGGGCGGCGCATTGCTCGCGGGCGCCGTGGGCTGGGCCGGCACCGCGCGCGGCCAGCTGGTGTGGACCGAGGCCTGACGGAGCCCGCGCGTCAGCCGCGCTTCACGCCACTGCCGCTCAGGTTGCCTTCGCGTCCTTCGCGGCCACCGCCGCGAAAGCCTCCAGGGCCAGGTCGACCTCGCGCTCGCCCACATGGCGATGCGTGACGCAGCGCAACCGCTGCCGGCCCCAGGGGCGCACCAGCACGCCCAGGCGGCGCAGCGCCAGCTCCCACTGCGCCGCGTCAAGCCCCGTGGCGCTGACATCGACCTGCACGATGTTCGTCTGCGGCGCGTTGGCGGCAAGCCCGCGGACCTGGCCGATGCCCTGCGCGAGCCGCCGGGCGGCGGCGTGATCGTCGGCAAGCCGCTCCACCATGGAGTTGACCGCCACCAGCCCCGCCGCGGCCACGACGCCCACCTGGCGCTGGCTGCCGCCAAGCATCTTCCTGAGCGACCTGGCGCGCTCGATGGTGCCGGCCGACCCGGCCAGCACGGCCCCCATGGGCGCGCTCAGGCCCTTGGAAAGGCACAGCGACACCGTGTCGGTGAAGGCAGTGATGTCAGCGGCCGGCACACGCAGCGCGACCGCGGCATTCATCAGCCGCGCGCCGTCGAGGTGGACGCTGGCGCCCACGCGCTTCGACGCCTCGAACACGGCCCGCATGTGGGCAAGGGGCAGCACCGCGCCGCCGGCGTTGTTGTGCGAGCTCTCCAGGCACACGACGCCCGTGCGCAGCTTGTAGCGCCCGGGTGCGAGCGCATCGGCGAGCCGGTCCAGGTCCATCGCGCCATCGACGCCGGCAATGCCTTCGTAGAAGGTGCCGGTCAGCGCGCCCGCGCCGCGTTCGGTCACGTAGATGTGCGAGGCCGCCTCTGCCAGCACCAGCTCCTGGCGCCCGGCCTGCGCGAGGATCGCCAGCAGGTTGGCCATGGTCGCGCTGGGCACGTACAGGCCGGCTTCCTTGCCCAGCAAGGTCGCCGCGGCCGCTTCCAGCGCCCGTGCGGTCGGATCGCCGTCGAGCCCGTCGTCGCCCAGCGGGGCGGCTGCGATGCGCTCGTACATGGCCGGCGTGGGCCGCGTCACGGTGTCGCTGCGCAGGTCCACGGGCGGGTGCCCGGCCGAGGCGTCCGCGGTGGTGGTGGAGGTGGAGATGGAGGTGGTGTTGGCTTGCGTCATTCGGCCGTCGCGCCGGACGCTTTCACGACCTCCGCCCACTTCTTGCGCTCGCTGTTCAGGAAGGCATCGAATGCTTCCGGCGTGCCCGTGCGCACGTAGATGCCGCGGGTGGCGAGGTTGGCCCGCACGTCCGGCGCATCGAGCACGCGGTTGATTTCCCGGTTCATGGTCTGCACGACGTTTTCCGGCGTCCTGGCGGGCACCACGACGCCGTAGAGCGTGTAGTACTCGAAGCCCTTGAAGCCGCTTTCAATGAAGGTGGGCACGTCGGGCAGCGACGCGTCCCGGGTGCCCGAGGTCACGGCCAGCGCGCGCAGCTTGCGGTCCTTGATGAGCGGCAGCGCCGACACCAGGGAGGAAATGTAGAAGTCGACCTGCCCGCCCAGCATGTCGGTCATGGCCGGGCCGCCGCCCTTGTAGGGCACGTGCAGCAGGCTGGCGCCCGTGGCAACACGCAGGTTCTCGGCCACCAGGTGGCCCACGGTGCCGTTGCCGGACGACGCATAGGCCAGCTGCTTCTTCTTCGCGCCCGCCAGCAGCGCCGCCAGGCTGTCGAACGGGCTGTTCGCATTCACCACCAGCACCGACACGCCGGTGCCCACCAGCGCGACCGGCGCGAGGTCCTTCACGGGGTCGAAGCTCAGCTTCTTGTAGAGGAACTGGTTGACCGTGAGGTTGCTGGTTTCACCGAGCACCGCGGTGTAGCCGTCCGGCGGCGACTTGGCGCCGAACTCCAGGCCGATGTTGTTGCCGGCGCCGGGCTTCGTGTCGACCACGACCTGCCACTTGGCCTGGTCGCCCAGCTTGGCCGCGAGCAGGCGCGCGACGGCGTCGGTGCCGCCGCCCGGAGGGCTCGGCGAGATGAGGTGGATGGGCCGCTCGGGCACCCACGCGGCGGCGGCATGCGCCTGCCACGCGGTCAGCGCGATGGCGAGCAAGCAGGTCAGCCGTCTGGCGTGCGTGACGGCGTGACGTCGGATGAGGTTCATGGCAGGTGCTTCCAGTCTGGCAGAGGAGTGAATCGATGCGGATCGAGGTGGGAACGAGCCGATCCTAGGCACGCCATAGAATGAGTAAAGCGATATCTACAAATCTCAACTGTGAGTTTTTCTCATGAATCTCACCCTGCTGGTCACGCTGCGAACCATCATCGAGCAGGGCAGCTTCACCGCCGCCGCCGGCGTCGTCGGTTGCAGCCCGAGCGCGGTCAGCCTGCAGGTCAAGCAGCTGGAGCAGTATTTCGGCCAGCCGCTGTTCGACCGCTCGACGCGCGTGATGCTGCCGACGGCCTTCGCCCGCGAGGTGGTGGACGCGGTGGGCGACTTCTCCGACCGGCTGCAGACGCTGCGCTCCCGCCCGGTCGTCGAGGTCGCGGGGCGGGTCAGGGTGGGCGTGATCACCAGCATGCAGAGCGACGTGCTGCCGCAGGCGCTGCATGCGCTGCGCCAACGGCACCCGTCGCTCGACGTCGTCGTGCCGCCGCTGAACGACAGCGACGAACTGATTTCCGAACTGAAGGCGGCGCGGCTCGACGTGGCATTGCTGGTGCGGCCGGAATCCGGCGGCTCGCGCCGGCTGATCTGGCGCGAGCTGCACCGCCAGCCCTACGTGATGCTGGCCCCGCCGAACGCCACCGCAAAGACCGCCAGGCAGCTGCTGGAGGCCCACGATTGGGTGGGGTACGACCTGTCGCTGGCGGGCGGGCGCGTTGCGGCGCGGCATGTGCGCAGCCTGCTGCCGAGCGCACGCTGCGTGATGGAACTGCGCTCGATGGACGCCATCGTCGCCATGGTCGCCCAGGGCCTGGGGGTCTCGGTGGTTCCCCAGCCCAGGCGCCCGCTGGTGCGGGCCTATGCGGTGCGCGAGGTGAACCTCGGCAGCCGCGCGCCGTTCAGGAAGCTTTCCCTGGTCTGGCGAAATTCCGACGAAGGCAGCCGCAACGTCGAGGCGGTGGCGCAGGCGTTCGCGGCTGCATTCGACGCAGCCCGCCCGGCCTGAGCCTTACCAGAAGATCCAGAGCGCCAGGCCACCGAAGATGGCCCATTTCACCAGGTAGTAGGCGCGCTTGTCCCAGGCCTTCAGGCGCTTGCCGACCACGCGGATCTGGTAGATGTACTTGAACGCGCGGTTGATGCCGCCCGTCTTGTCGCCCGCTTCGTTGGGCGAGCTTGCGGCGGCCAGCAGGTTCTTGGCGAACCAGCGGTTCACCGCGCTGGCCCAGCGGTAGCGCAGAGGGCGTTCGATGTCGCAGAACAGGATCACGCGGTCGTGGTCGGTGGTGTTCTCGGCGTAGTGGATGAAGGTTTCGTCGAACACCACGGCCTCGCCGTCGCGCCAGTGGTAGCGCTGGCCGTCCACGTCGATGTAGCAGCCTTCGACGCCGGGCGTCCACAGGCCCAGGTGGTAGCGCAGCGAACCGGCGAAGGGGTCGCGGTGGCGCACCAGGCGGCTGCCCGGGGGCAGCTCGGCGAACATGGCGGCCTTGATGGTGCCGATGCCCTTGAGCAGCTCGGTCGTGCGCGGGCACAACACGGCCGCCGACGGGTGGGCCTCGTCGTACCACTTCAGGTAGAAGCGCTTCCAGCCGCTCTTGAAGAACGAATTGAAGCCTACGTCGTTGAACTGGCTCGAGGCCTTGATGCTGCCGCCGTTGCGCATGGCCAGCGCTTCCTCGCGGATGACTTCCCAGTTCTCCTCGAGGATGCGCATCTCGGGGAACTGCGCGGGCGACAGGTACGGCGTGCCCGGCACCTTCGAGAACAGGTACATGAAGACGTTCAGCGGCGCGAGGAAGGTCGAGTGATCAGAGAGCTGTCTGAAGAACTTGTGCCGCACCTGGCCGCGGAAGTGAACGTAGAGCGCGCTGAGCGCGAAGATGGCAAGAATGACCCACTTCATTGGTGAAAGTGTCCTGTAAACGGCACCCGGAGGCAGCCCGCTAGTGTAAATCGTCGCCCCAAAATGGAGCTGACCGGGTCTTTGAAGGGTATTTCGGCCTTCCTCAGCTGCACAGCAGGGGCAGCGGCGCATCCGCCTCGGCCAGCGGCAGCCGCACGGTGGCCAGCAGCCCACCGCCCGCAGCCTCGCCAAGCACGACCTCCCCGCCATGCCGCTCGACCACCGACTTGACGATGGCCAGCCCCAGCCCGCTGCCGCTCTGCGTCTGTTCCGGATTGCGAAAGAACCGGTCGAACACCCGCTCGCGCAACGGCGCCGGAATGCCCGGCCCCCGGTCGGCCACGGTCAACGACGCGTGCGCCCCCTCGCGGGACACATGCACCACCACCGTTGCGCCCTCAGGGCTGTACTTGATGGCGTTGTCGATGAGGTTGTCGATCATCGAGACCAGGCTCTCGCGCTCGCCCAGCACCGGCGCGCGCTCCTCGCAGACCAGCTCCAGCTCCACATGGCGCGCGCTGGCGAGCCCCTCGATCATCGCGAGCCGGTCCTGCACCAGCGCATCGAGCGACAGCAGCACCGGCAGGCTGTTGTCCGAGACCGCGTCGCTGCGCATCAGCTGCAGCAGCTGCCCCACCAGGCGCGCCGCGCGGTCGTTGCTGCGCAGCAGGTTGCCCATGAGTTCGCGCTGGCCTTCGTCGGTGCTCTGCTCCTTGAGTGCTTCCACGTTCACGCGCATGGCCGCGAGCGGCGTTCGCAGTTCGTGGGCCGCGTCGGCAATCAGGCTGCGTTCGCGCGAGGTGCTGTCGCGCACCCGCTGCAGCAGGCTGTTGATGCTCTGCACCAGCGGCTGCAGCTCCTTGTGCGGCGGCGCGTACGACAACGGCGACAGGTCGGCCGGCCCGCGCTCGGCGGTTTCCTCGGTCACCTGCCGCCAGGGGCGCAGCGCCACGCGCATCGACAGCCATGCGGGAAAGATCAGGAACGGCAGGCTGACCACCAGCGGCAGCAGGTAGTAGCCCCGGTTCATGACGGTCACCGTGAGCCGCCACACGCTGGGCTCGGCCAGCATCACGCGCGTGTCGGTGCTGGGCGAAACCATGGTGCGTGCACGCCATTCACGGCCACCCACCTTCACGGTCTCGATGCGGTTGAGCACGGTGTTGAGGATGACGGGAACGGCGGCCGTGGAGCGGTAGATGAGCTTGTCCTTCTGCCACACCTGCATGACCGGCGAGGTGTCCGATGCCGCGTCGCCGTCGCCCGCGGACTCGAGCAGCGCCAGGTCGAAAGCCGTCAGGGTCTGCTGCTGCCGGTCGGGCCGGTCGGACAGGTTCTGCGCGATCGACAGGACCGACTGGAAGATCTTCTCGTACTTCAGCAGCTCGGGGTCGTCGTAGGAGTCGTACAGCAGCAGCGCGATGGTCATGGTCCACAGCAGCGCGACCACGGCCATCTGCGCCAGCAGCAGGCGCCGCATCAGGGACGGTTGCTTCCAGTGCTTCCAGCGGCGCGACAGCGCCGGCATCATTTCGGCGTGCTCCGCACCAGCGACTGCACGTCGACCACATAGCCGATGCCGCGCACCGTGCGGATGTAGCCCTGCCCGATCTTCCTGCGCAGGTTGGAGATGTGCACCTCGAGCGAGTTGCTGCCGTTGGCCTGCCCGCCGGGCAGCACCTGCTCTTCCATCACGCGGCGCGTGACCACGCGGCCGGTGCGCTTGAGCAGCAGCGCCAGCAGGTCGAATTCGCAGCGCGACAGCTCCACCGGCTCGCCGTCGACGATCACGCCGCGCGTGGGCTCGTGCAGCGCCAGGCCGCGCATGCGGATGGTCTCGTCGTTGAAGCCGTAGCTGCGCCGCGCGAGCGCCCGCACGCGCGACAGCAGTTCGGCCAGCGCGAAGGGCTTGACCAGGTAGTCGTCCGCGCCGTCGTCCAGGCTGCGCAGCCGGTCGTTCAATGCGTCGCGCGCGCTCAGCACCAGCACCGGCAGGATCTGCCTGTCGCGGCGCAGGCGAAACAGCAGGTCGAGCCCGTCGCCGTCGGGCAGGCCGAGGTCGAGCAGCACCATGTCGAAGGTGCCCCCGTCGAGCGTGCGCAGCGCGTCGTCGAGGCGGCGCACCCACACCACGTCCATGCCCTGGTTGACCAGCGCAATGCGCACGCCGTTGCCGAGATCCAGGTCATCCTCAACCAGCAAGAGATTCATGGCGCTCCACGCGAATTAGCCAGCACGGTGCCGGGGGAGGCCGAAGTATCTGCGAAGCACCGGCGGCGCACTTCAGGAAATCTTCATGAAGGGCGCAGGTGTCCTTCAGGGGCGAACCGGACACTGGAACGCCCCCCTCACACACGGAACAACGACGTGAACAGCCCCCTCGCACCCACGCCCCATCACCCCCGGCCGAACCGCTTGCAGACTCGGCGCAGGGACCTCCTGCGCGCCATGGCGATGACCGGCGTTGCCGGGCTCGCCGCCTGCGGCGCAGGGGGCGGAGCAAGTGCGGGAAGCGGCGCGGGCGCGGGCCCCGCGGTCCTGCCCGCGGTGGGCACGGTCTCGGTCACCGACCGTTTCGTGAAGGTCTCGCACATGCCCGAGGTCTCGCACATGCCCGAGGTCTCGCTGCAGGTGCGCGACTGGCAACGCCCGGGCAACACGGGCCCCACCATCGTGCTGCTGGCCGGCCTGGGCGCCAACGCGCGCTACTTCGACAGCCTGGCGCCCGCGCTGGCGGCCGACTCGCGCGTGGTGGCCATCAGCCGGCGCGGCTACGGCCTCTCGGACAAGCCGCTGCCGCTGCGCTCGGCCACGCAGTACTACGACACGGCACGCTCACGTTCGACCTGAAGGCGGTGCTCGACGAACTGGGCCTGCGGCGCGTGGTGCTCGCCGGCCATTCGATCGCCGGCAACGAGCTCACCCGCTTCGCGGGCCGCCACCCCGAGCGCGTGCAAGGCCTCGTCTACCTGGACACCACCTTCTATTACCGGGACGTTCCAGACACGGGCGGAGAAGACCCGCCGGTCAATGCCGCGCTCGACGAACCCGTGCCGAGCGACGCCGACCACAGCTCGCTGCAAGCCGCCGTGGCCTTCAACCGCCGCCTGGTGAAGAACTGGTGGCCCGCGCTCGAAGCCAACCTGCGCGAGGCGCTCGACCTGCGCCCCGACGGCAGCGTGCGGCCCAACACCCCGGACGGCGCCGCCACCGCGATGGACGTGGCCGCCCACAACTTCATGCCCGACTACACCGCGGTGCGCGCGCCCTCGCTGGTGGTCACTGCGTTGCCCGCCACCGCGCGCGACCTGCTGCCATGGCTCGAACAGCCGTTCGACGCCACCACCGAAAAGTACGCGGCGGACCTGCTGCGCGTGATTCGCCGCGTCTACCAGACCAACTCGGACCGCCTGGTCGCCGCCCTGGACACCCCGCACCGGCTGACGCTCGACAACGCCTGCCACGCCGACTTCCTGATGGAGCGCGAGGCCGAGGTGGTGCGCGCGATCCGGTTCATGACCTGGGCCTGACCGCGGCGCGGTTCTGCACGGTGCGCCGCGGTACGTCGGGATGCGGCGCGGCGCGCTCAGTCCGCCCAGCCGGTCTCGATCTCGGTCTTCACCTCGGTCATGAGCTTGTGCACCGGGCACTTGGCCGCCACGCGCAGCAGCTCGTCGCGCTGCGCTTCGGTCAGGTCGCCGGTCACGCGCAGGCCCGACTTCAGGCGGTACACGCCCTTGCGCTCCTCGCGGTCGTCGCGGTCGACCACCACCTCGATGTCTTCCACCGGAATGCCCTTGCGGCGCGCATAGATCAGCACGGTGAGCGCCTTGCAGGCCGCGAGCGACGCGTCGTACAGGTCGTGCGGCTCCGCGCCGCCATCGCTGCCGCCACCGGCCGGCGAGGCATCGACCGGGATTTCGTGGTTGCGGATCTTCAGGGTGTGGCGCGTGCCGGTGGTGCCGTCGCGGCGGATCGAAATGGTCATGCCGGTGTCCTTGGTGGGGCGTGGTGGTGAATCGGGAAAAAGGAAAGCAAGGCAGTGGTGGCGCGGCCGCTCATCGGTCCACCGCCAGCACCAGCGTCTCCTTGATTTCCTCCATGACGACGTAGCTGTGCGACTCGGCCGCCACGGGGAGCTTCTTCAGGATGTCGCCCAGCAGGTGCCGGTACTCGCTCATGCCGCTCAGGCGCGCCTTGACCAGGTAGTCGAAGCTGCCCGACACCAGGTGGCATTCGAGCACCTCGGGCATGTGCAGCAGCTCCTGCTTGACCTTGTCGAACACCTCGCCCGACTTGGCCGAAAGCTTGATTTCCACGAACACCAGCAGCGTCTTGCCCAGCGCCTCGGGCGACACCCGCGCGTGGTAGCCGCTGATGACGCCGTCGCGCTCCATGCGCTTCACACGCTCGGCGCAGGGCGACGCCGACAGGCCGATGTGCTCGGCCAGTTCGGTCATGGACATGCGCCCCTGGCGCTGCAAGACGTCGAGGATCTTGCGGTCGATTCGGTCGAGTTCGGGCATTTCACTTCGCGCAGGGCGTTGGGCGATTTTCGGCAGCGACTTTCACTGCTGAATCTCTAAAAACGATGGAATCCACGGCATTGTGCACTTTAGATTCCATCTATTCCATCTGAATCAGCGAATACACCATGAAAGTCATCGTTCTCGGCGGCGGCGTGATCGGAACCACCACGGCCTACTACCTCGCGCGCTCCGGCGCAGAGGTCACCCTGCTCGACCGGCAGGACGGTCCGGCCGAGGAAACCAGCTTCGGCAATGCCGGCCAGGTCTCGCCCGGCTACTCGACGCCGTGGGCCGCGCCGGGCATTCCGCTGAAGGCGATCAAGTGGATGTTCAAGAAGCACGCGCCGCTGTCCATCCGCCCCGACGGCACGCTGTTCCAGCTGCGCTGGATGGCCGCCATGCTGCGCAACTGCTCGCCCGAGGCCTATGCGGTGAACAAGGAACGCATGATGCGCGTGGCCGAATACAGCCGCGGCTGCCTGCAGCAGCTGCGCGCCGACACCGGCCTGCAGTACGAGCAGCGCACCGGCGGCACCCTGCAGCTGTTCCGCACGCAGGCGCAGCTCGACGCGGTGCAGCGCGACATCGCGGTGCTCGAGGAATGCGGCGTGCCCTATGAACTGCTCGACCGCGACGCGCTCGCCGGCGTCGAGCCCGCGCTGGCCGGCGCGCGCGACCGCCTCACGGGCGGCCTGCGCCTGCCCAACGACGAGACCGGCGACTGCCACCTGTTCACGCGCGGGCTGGCCGAGATCGCGCGCGGCCTGGGCGTGGACTTCCGCTTCGGCCAGACCATCGACGGCCTGGAAACCGACGGCGGCCGCATCACCGGCGTGCGCACCACCGCCGGCAAGGTGCTCACTGCAGACCGCTATGTGATGGCCTTCGGCAGCTACTCGCGCGCCGCCGTCGCCTCGCTGGGCCTCGACATTCCGGTGTACCCGGTCAAGGGCTACTCGCTGACCGTGCCGCTGCTGGACGAATCGCTCGCGCCGCAGTCCACCGTGCTCGACGAGACGTACAAGGTGGCGGTCACGCGCTTCGACAACCGCATCCGCGTGGGCGGCATGGCCGAGCTCGGCGGCTTCGACCTGCGCCTGAACCCCGCGCGCCGCGCCACGCTCGAAAAGGTGGTGAGCGACCTGTTCCCCGGCGGCGACCTGCCGCGCGCCACCTTCTGGACCGGCCTGCGCCCGATGACGCCCGACAGCACGCCCATCGTCGGCGGCACGCGCTACACCAACCTGTTCCTCAACACCGGCCACGGCACGCTGGGCTGGACCATGGCCTGCGGTTCCGGGAAACTGATTTCGGACATGGTGATGGGACAGCGCCCGGAGATCCGCACGGACGGGCTCGCGATGGACCGTTATGAGCAGGGCTCGTCGCGCGCAACGCGCCCCAGCACCGCTGCCGCACCGGCCTGAAGCACCGGCCTGAAGCACCTGCCGAAGGCGTAGGGACGCCGTCACGGCACATCGGCCTACAGGATCGCCGCGACATCGCGGTTGCGCCGTCGGTTTCCGCCGCTACCCTCGAGGGGACGGATCCAACTGATGCAACCCCTCATTCACATCGCCTACGCGAGCAAAGCGACGCAAGCCTTCGACCCCCGCGCCTTGGCGCAGCTGATGCAGCGCGCCAGCAGCGCCAATGAACGCCTCGGGCTCACGGGCTTTCTTCTCTACGACAACCGCCATTTCTTTCAGCTGCTGGAAGGTCCGCCGGCCGTTGTCGACCAGACGTTCCGCAAGATCGTCGCCGACGAGCGGCATGGCGAGATCGTCTGCATCCTGAACGAGCCCCTTGCCGCGCGCCAGTTCGACGAGTGGTCCATGTCGTTCATGGCCATGACGCCGGGCGAGCTCGGCGCCATCGACGGACTGCAGGACGTCTTCGACGCAGACGCCACGTTCCTGCGATTGAATGCGGCGCAGGCACGCCGGGTGATTGCCGCCTTAGCCGACGGACGGTGGCGGCAGAACATCGTCGGGCGCGCATCGCAAAGCAGGGCGGCCGTCACCGGCGCGGCCGCCGCCGCCGACGCCCCGAACGTTCGCGCGCCTGCATCGGCGGCCTGGGCGTCGGCGTACGGCCGCAGCTACGCCTATCAGCCGATCGTCGACACGGTGGCCCGAAAGGTCGTGTCCTATGAGGCCCTCGTTCGCGGAGCCCGTGGCGAATCGGCGTTCCAGGTTCTGGGGGCGGTGCCTGCCGCGCAGCTCCACGGCTTCGACGCCGAAGGCCGCATCGAAGCCATCGCGCAAGCGGCCCGCCTGGGAATCGACTGCGACCTGAACCTGAACTTCATGCCGCAGAGCGCCGTCGCGTCCCCGCGCGTTCTGGACAGCACCCTGGCCGCGGCCCAGCGATGCGGCATGGCGCTCGACCGCCTCGTCATCGAGATCACGGAGACCGAGGCCATTCAGGACCATCGCAGCTTCTCGGAGTCGATCGACGTGTACCGGCGCCAGGGGTTGAAGGTGGCCATCGACGACTTCGGGGCCGGTTACTCGGGGCTGAATCTGCTCGCCGAATTCCAGCCCGACCAGATCAAGGTGGACATCGCCCTGATGCGCGAGATTCAGGTCAGCGGGCCGCGCCAGTCGATCGTGCGGGCCATCGTCGGCCTGTGCCGCGAGCTGCGCATCGACGTGATCGCCGAAGGCATCGAGTCGACGGACCAGTTGCGCTGGCTGGAAGACGAAGGCGTGCGCCTGTTCCAGGGCTACCTCTTTGCGAAGCCGGGCTTCGAGTGCCTGCCGATGCCTGCGTTTCCCGAGCACCGCCAGATGCAGGCGCCCTAGCCCTAGACCGAGACCCGGGCACAGACCCTTACGCGGCCTTCGCAACGGGAATGACCGCGCCCATGCCGCGGTGAACCTCCGCCTCCCCGTGCCTGGCGAGCAGCTGCATCAGGTGCTTGCGGATCAGCATGCCCGGCCGGTCCGACTCCATCGAATACTCCACGCCGCGCCGACGCGTGTCGACCAGCGCGTCGGGGTCGGTCGATTCGAGAATGTCCTTGTCCTCGCGCGTCACCGCATCGTCGAAGTCGATCAGCATCTGGGCCGCGCAGTCGGCCTCGGTGTCGTTGCGGAACAGCCATTGGCACAGCTGCATGCGCCCGTCGTCAATGGGCGTGAAGCAGTTGATGATGATGTGGCGCACCCCGCTCGGGTATTCGATGTCGAGCCGGCGCGAGAACGGCAGGAAGTAGGCGTTGCGCATGTGGCGCGTGGTGATTGGGTCGGTCACGCCGCTGATCGCATGAAACTTCTCAGGGTTGGTCGCCTCGATGACCGTCTCCGCGTAGAAACCCGACTCGTTTTCCACCAGCTCGTACTTGCTCGGCTTCGGGCTCGCGGCCACGCCGAAAGTAGCGCGGTGCACGAAGCTGAAGTGCGAGTTGTCGAAGGAGTTTTCCAGCGCGCGCATCGGGCTGGTCTGCCACTCCTCATAGAACTGGAAGATGGTGCGGTAGCCCGGGTCGTCGAACTCGGGAATCGCTGGAATGTCGGCAATGGGTTCTTCCAGCGCCACCCATGCGTAGCCATAGCGCGCGGTGCAGCGGTAGGCCGTGGTCTTGTAGTCGGGCGAGATCGTGCGCTCGGGCTCGTACTGCGGAATGCGGATGACCTGGCCGCTGCGGTCGTAGGTCCAGCCGTGGTAGCCGCACTGGATGGCGCCGGTGCCGCAGGCCTGGCCTTCGCTGTCCACGCACCAGCCCTTCGAGAGCTTCGCGGTGCGGTGGCAGCAGCGGTCGCGCAAGGCAGCCGGCTGGCCGCTGGCGTCGATGAAGAGAACGATGTCCTCGCCCAGCAGCCTGAAAGGCTTGGGGCCATGGGCCAGTTCGGTGAGCGGCATGACGGCATGCCAGAACTTGCGGAAGACGGGTTGTTGGGTAACGAGCATGCGCGGACTCCTTCTGTGGTCGTGTGGGAACGAACTGAAAGAGCAATTTCCTGCCGGGGGGTGCGGGGAGGGGACACCGCGCGGCTGAACGCTTCTACTCTGCGCAACCTGCCATGCAAATTGCGAGCCCGGATTGTGACGCGCCTGCGCCACCGCCTCAAGCCCCGGCCACAAAGCCCGAGCAAAACCGGTTGGCATCGCCCTTGGCATGCGTCGTGCATCACCGGCCGCAAGAGTAGAAGCGTTCAGCTGCGCACGCACCACGAACGTGCGCCGCCCGGAAATTGCTCTTGAAACGCCTCCCGCTTTTTTTGCGGGGGGATTCAAGATCCGAAGATTCCGAGGCCCCACCATGCAACGTCGATTCTTTCTTGCAGCCACCGGCACCACCGCAGCCGCCATCGCCGCTCCCCCCGTCTTCGCGCAGGGCAGCGGCAAGCTCACCCCGCTCAAGTTCACGCTCGACTTCCGCATCAACGGGCAGACCGCGCCCTTCTTCCTCGCGATGACCAAGGGCTACTACAAGGACGAAGGGCTCGACGTGAGCATCGACACGGGCGCCGGCTCGGTCGCCTCCATCACGCGCATCGCCAGCGGCGTGTACCAGCTGGGCCTGGGCGACATCAGCTCGCTGGTGGAGTTCAACGCGCAGAACGCGGGCACGCCGATGGTGCAGGCGGTGTACCAGTACTACAACCGCGCACCGTTCGTGATCATCGGGCGCAAGGACCGCGGCGTGACAGCCGACTTCAAGAGCCTGCAGGGCAAGAAGGTGGCCGCGGCCGCCGTCGAATCGACACGCCGCGCCTGGCCCCTGGTGGCGCGCAAGCAGGGCATGCGCGGCGATGCCTTCCAGTGGCAGACCACCGACTTCAGCGCGCGCGACAACGTGATGGTGCGCGGCGACGTGGATGCCGCCACCTACTTCCACGACTCGGCCGTGTCGCTGTTCGCGCGCATGAAGCCCGAGGAGCTCGCGGTGCTCAAGTACGCCGACGCGGGCGTCAACCTGTACGGCAACGCCATCCTCGCGAGCAGCAACCTCATTGCGCAGAACCCGAAGGTGGTGGCCGCCTTCCTGCGCGCGAGCAACCGCGCCATCGTCGAGACCTTCGCCAATCCGGCGCCCAGCATCGCGGCCATGCGCCAGCGCGAGCCCATCCTCGACGAGAAGATCGAGCTGGAGCGCTGGGGCATCACCGCCCAGTACGTGGGCGCGGCGGACACGCGCGGCCACGGCCTGGGCGACATCCGCAAGCTCACGCTCGAGCAGCAGGTCGACGAAGTGGCCGATGTGTTCGGCCTCAAGGTCAAGCCGGCGTCCGACGCCATCTTCAACACTTCGATGCTCCCATTGCGCAGCGAACGCAATCTCCCCAAGGTATGAACTTCAACAGCTACAACACCACCTACCCCGCCGAAAGCACGCTCGACGAGCGCGACGGGCGCTACCTGCGCAAGGCCATCGTCTGGTCGCACGCGGCACGCCGGCGGGGCAACCGCCCCTTCGGCTCGGTCATCGTCTCGGCCTCGGGCGAAGTGCTGGCCGAGGCCGGCAACAGCAACACCGAGACCGGCGACTGCACCGCGCATGCCGAGGTCAATGCACTGCGCGCGCTGGCCGGGCGCAACATCTCGCGCGAGGAACTGGCCGGTGCCACGCTCTATGCCTCGGGCGAACCCTGCGTGATGTGCGCGGGCGCCATCTTCTGGTCGAACATCGGGCGCGTGGTGTTCGGCATCGACGCGGAACGCCTGCGCGTGTTCCGCGGCGAGCGGCAGGACCAGCGCGATGCCGAGCTGTCGTGCCGCGACGTGTTCCGCGCCTCGCCGCATGCCATCGAGTGCATCGGGCCCGCGCTGGTCGACGAGGCCAGCGCGGCGCACGACGGAGCATGGAAGGTCTGAAAGACCCGCGCCCGCCCGGAACGGCGGCTTCGCTCAGAATCGCGTCGGCCAACCACGGCCCACGAGACAAAGGAGCGAGCCCCTCATGACCCAGCCCACCCAGCCCGCGCAGACCCGCGCCATCCGCGTGACCGAATTCGGCGGCCCCGAGGCCATGCGCCTGGAGACCGTCGACCTGCCCGCGCCCGCCGCGGGCGAGGCGCAACTGCGCCAGACCGCCGCCGGCTTCAACTACATCGACGTGTACCAGCGCAGCGGCAAGTACCCGCTGCCCTCGCCCACCGGCCTGGGCCACGAGGCCACGGGCGTGGTCGAGGCCCTCGGCGACGGCGTGGCCGACCTGAACATCGGCGACCGCGTGGTCTACATGAACGCCGGCGTGGGCGCCTATGCCGAGCGCCGCAACGTGCCGGCCGCCAAGCTGGTGCGCATTCCCGATGCCATCTCCGACGAGGACGCGGCCGCCGTGTTCTTCAAGGCCATGACCGCGCAGTACCTCGTGAAGAAGACGCACGCGGTGCAGCCCGGCGACATCGTGGTGGTGCATGCGGCCGCGGGTGGTGTCGGCCAGATCCTCAGCGGCTGGGCCAAGGCGCTGGGCGCCACCGTCATCGGCACCGCCGGCTCCGCGGCCAAGTGCGAGGCCGCGCGCGCCGCCGGCTGCGACGTGGCCATCGACTATTCGCAGGCCGACTGGGTGCAGCAGGTGATCGACGCCACCGGCGGACGCAAGGCGCGCGTGGTGTACGACTCGGTGGCCAGGCACACCTTCATGGGCTCGCTGGACTGCACCGCGCCCTTCGGCATGGTGGTGCTGTACGGCGCGGCCTCGGGCCCGGCGCCGGCCATCGACCCCGAGCTGCTCAACAAGAAGGGCTGCCTGTTCCTCACGCGGCCTTCGGTGTTTCCGCACAACGCCGACCCTGCCACCTTCCGCGCGAACGCGAAGGACGTGTTCGACGCGATGGCCTCGGGCGCGGTGCGCGCGTCGATCGGCGCGCGCTTCGCGTTGGCCGACGCGGCCGATGCGCACCGGGCCGCGGAAAGCCGCTCCGTGACCGGTGCGATCCTGCTGCTGCCCTGACCAGAACCGGCGGGCACTGCCTCTAGACTCGCTGCATGCCCTGGCACGCCCGTCTCCATCTCGCCTATCAAAACGAGTCCGCCCGCACCGTCGCACGCTTTCGCCACGACGGGCCGCTGCGCATCCTGCAAAGCCTGTACCCCGAGGGCGACACCGTCTGCCACAACGTGCTCGTGCACCCGCCGGGCGGCCTGGTGGGCGGCGACACGCTGGACATCGACATCGAGGCCGCCGGCGGCAGCCACGGCCTCATCACCACACCCGGCGCCTCGCGCTTCTACCGCTCCGAGGGCGAGCTGGCGCTGCAGCGCACGCGCATCCGGCTGGCGGCCGGCGCGCGGCTCGAATGGCTGCCGCTCGAAGCCCTCTGCTACAGCGGCTGCCGGGCGGAGAACCGGCTGTCCATCGAGGTCGCGCCCGGCGCCGAGCTGATCGGCTGGGACGTGACCGCGCTCGGCCTGCCCAACGCCAACCAGCCCTTCGAACGGGGCACCTACCTGCAGCACATCGAGGTGCCCGGCATGTGGCTGGAGCGCGGGCGCATCGACGCGGCCGACCAGCGGCTGCTGCAAAGCCCCATCGGCCTGGGCGGCCACCGCTGCATGGCCTCGCTGTTCTTCGTGGCGGGCACGCCGCTGGCACGCGCGCGGCGCGACGCACTGCTCGCGCAGGCGCGCACGCTGCTCGAGGCGAGCCCCCTGTTCGACAGCGCGGGCGCCACCAGCCCGCATGCCGAAATCGTCGTGCTGCGCGTGCTGGCCCCCGTGGTCGAGCCCGCGATGCAGCTGCTGCGGCAGGTGTGGCAGGCATGGCGCAGCGAGCTGTGGCAGCTGCCCGCGGCCACGCCGCGCATCTGGGCGACCTGAGCGCCCTTGCACCAGCTTCCCTAGAGGCGATCGCGGCCTGACCGCGGGCGCACGCGAGTGCGCCCAACGCGCGGCGCTGGCTATGCACGTAACTACCTACCCGCATTGGCACATCCGGCTGAACTTGTTGCGCGTACTCAGACAGCGCCGGCCTTCGCGCCGCGCAAGTCGTTCGTGCCCATTCCAACATTTCACTATCCGAGGTGACGCCGATGAGATTGCTGCCTACGCCCGTCCGGGCCTGTGTTCTCGCCCTGTGCGCGGTTGCCGCCACAGGCGCATTCGCATCCAGCCACCGCGAGGCGCCCTCCATCGCGGGCATGCCCAAGCTGGACGCCACCGACTTCTACATGTTCCGCAGCTACGAAGCCAACCGACAGGACTTCGTGACGCTGATCGCCAACTACCAGCCCGACCAGAGCGCCTACGGCGGCCCCAACTACTTCACCATGGATCCGAACGGGCTGTACGAGATCCACATCGACAACACCGGCAGCGCGAGCGAGGCGCTCACGTTCCAGTTCCGCTTCACCAACACGCTGCGCGACATCCAGCTGCCGATTTCGGGCAAGCAGGTGTCGATTCCGCTGGTGCAGGCCGGCGCCATCACCGGCCCCAACCAGGCCACCAGCAACCTGCGCGAAACCTTCACGCTCACCGTGGTGCGCGGCGACCGCCGCAAGGGCCAGGCGGCCCCCGTCACCAACGCGGCCAACGGCTCCAACGTGTTCGACCGCCCGACCGACAACATCGGCGAGAAGACCTTCGGTGGCCCGGCCGGCTATGCCGCCTATGCGGCGCAGCACCTGTACAGCGTGAACATTCCCGGCTGCAGCACGCCGGGCCGCGTGTTCGCCGGCCAGCGCAAGGACCCGTTCACCGTGGCCCTGGGCCAGGTGTTCGACCTGATCAACCTCAACCCGCTGGGCACCACCAACGGCAACCCCGACGCGCTGGCGCAGAAGAACGTGTCGACGATGGCGCTCGAAGTGCCCATTTCCTGCCTCACCGCGGGCGGCAACGGCACGATCATCGGCGGCTGGACCACGGCCAGCGCACGCCAGGGCCGCCTGATCGCCAACCCGCCCAAGAGCGGCCACGGCACCACCACGCTCAACGGCGGCGCCTGGGCGCAGGTCTCGCGGCTGGGCATGCCGCTGGTCAACGAGGTGGTCATCGGGTTGAAGGACAAGGACAAGTTCAACAACTCCCGGCCCATGGACGACGGCCAGTTCGCCACCTACGTGACCAACCCCACGCTGCCGGCGCTGATCCAGACGCTCTACCCGAGCGCTCCTGCGCCCACCAACTTCCCGCGCAGCGACCTGGTGGCCGCGTTCCTGACCGGCATTGCCGGCGTGAACCAGCCGGCCAACGTGAAAGCCTCGGAAATGCTGCGCCTGGACACCAGCGTGGCGCCCACGCCCAAGGCGAACCAGAACAACCTGGGCGTGGCCGGCAACGACCTCGCGGGCTTTCCGAACGGCCGCCGCCCGGGCGACGACGTGGTCGACATCGAGCTGCGCGTGGCCATGGGCGCGCTGTGCGTGCTGACCGGCGCCAACGACGCGCTCAAGGTCGGCTGCAAGCCCGCGGACGCACCGGCCGGCGGCGCGCCCATCACCGACGGCGCGCTGCAAAGCCCGGCACAGTTCCCCGCCGCCTTTCCGTACCTGAACCTTCCGCTGCCGGGCGCCGTCAACCCGCTGTGACCCAGAGGCATCCCATGAACAACACACGACTCTTCTCTTGCGCCGCCGGCGCCGTCGTCATTGCCGCGGCCCTGGCCGGCTGCGGCGGCGGTGGGGGTGGCGGCGGGAGCGGCTTCTATCCGTTCCCGGTGGGCACCACCCCGCCGCCGGACAACCAGCCGCCGGTGCAGCTCAGCGCCTACGACGCCTTCGTGGCCTATGTGGTGGCGCTGGTCGCCACGCAGTCCGAGACCGACGACGCGGCCAACGTGGCGCAGTTCGACCCGCCGCCCACCTCGGAGACCAAGGACCCGGTCGCCACGCAGTAGGCAGCGCGCCGTGCGAGCCCGCATCCACTTCGCGCGCGCCGCAGGCGCCCTCGGCCGGTGGCTGGCGCTCCCGACGGCGATGCTGGTGCTCGCCGGCGCGGCGCATGCCGTGCCGCGCGTGCCGGCCAGCGACGACGCGGTGGTGGAAACATTGCCCGCCGTGGCCGGCTGGTCGAGCGAACAACGCCGCCTGCGCCGCGCGCTGGTGCAGCGGCCCGGCGATCCGGCCACCGCCGTCGAGGCGGCGACCACCTACCTGAACCTCGCGCGCGACCAGGGCGACGCGCGCTACGCCGGCTACGCCATGGGCGCGCTGCAGGCCTGGGAGGCCAGGCCCGTGGCCGACACGCCGCCCGCCGTGCTGGTCATGCGCGCCACCATCGCGCAGTTCCTGCACGACTTCGACGGCGCCGAGGCCACGCTCAAGGCCGCGCTGGCGCGCCAGCCCAGCGACGCGCAAGGCTGGATCACGCTGGCCACCATCCTGCGCGTGCGCGGGCGCTATGCCGAATCCGACGCCGCCTGCCGCGCGCTGGGCCGCGCAGGCCCCGCGCTCTACGGCGTCGCCTGCCTGGCCGAGAACGCAGGGCTGCGCGGCAAGCACGACGAGGCGCGCGACACACTGCAGGAGCTGCTTGCCAACCCGGCGCTGGCCGGCACGGCACAGGCGGGCACGCGCCAGTGGCTGTTGACCAGCGTGGCCGAGGTCGAGGAACTCGCGGGCCGCTCCGCCCAGGCCGATGCCGCCTACCGCAAGGCGGTGGCGGCGCAGCGCTCGGGCTACCTGCTGCTGGCCTACAGCGACTACCTGCAGCGCGTGGGGCGGCATGCCGAGATTCCAGGCCTGCTCGCCAAGGAAGCTCGCAGCGATGCCGTGCTGCTGCGGCTGGCCATTGCCGCTGCGGCCGCACGCGACAAGGGGCCCCGGGCCGAGGCCGACGAGCTGCGCCAGCGTTTCGAGGCCTCCGCGCTGCGCCCCGGCACGGCCGCGCTGCATGCGCGCGAAGAAGCGATGTTCGCGCTCGACGTGCAGAACAACCCTAGGCGTGCGCTCGAACTCGCGCGCCTGAACGTCAGGCTGCAGCGCGAACCCATCGACATGCTGGTGTTCGCCCGCGCCGCCGCGGCCGCGAAAGACGACGCCGCGCGCGGCGAGGTGAAGGCCCTGATGCAACAGATCGGACTGAAGGATGCGCGTGTCGATGCGATGCTTTGAACGCGCGGTGCGGGCGGTGCGGGCCGCAAGGGCCATGTGCGCCGCAAGGGCCACATGGGTCGCGTGGACCGCGTGGGCCGTGCCGATGCTGTTGGCGCTGCTGTTCGCAGCCGCCCCGGCGCATGCCCACAAGGCCAGCGACGCCTACCTGCTGCTGCACCGCAGCGGCGACACGATCGACCTGCGCTGGGACATCGCGCTGCGCGACCTCGATGCGCTGCTCGACCTCGACACCAATGCCGACCGCAAGCTCAGCTGGGGCGAGGTGCGCACGCGCCTGGCCGACATCCACGCCTATGCGCTGGCACGCCTGCGGCTGCAGCAGGGCCGGTGCACGCTGGCCGAAGCCAGACCCGCCGCCGTCGAAGACCGCATCGACGGCGCCTACCTCGTGCTGCAGCTGCGCGGCCAGTGCGCCGCCATCGCCACCGGCAGCGCGCTAGACATCGACTACCGGCTGTTCCGCGAGGTCGACCCCACGCACCGCGGGCTGCTGCGCGTGGAAGTCGAGGGCGCCGCCCAGCCGACGGTGCGCTCGCTCGATCCCTCGGCCGGCGCGGTCGCGGTGGCGTGGCCTGGCACGCTCGTGGCAGCTTCCGCCGGTGCATCGGCTCCGTCGTCCGACACGAGCTTCTTTCGCGACGGCATCCACCACATCCTGATCGGCTACGACCACATCCTGTTCCTGGTGTGCCTGCTGCTGCCCGCCGTGCTGCGCCGCCGGCCCGAGGGGTGGGAGCCGGTCATCGGCTGGCGCGAGGCCGTGTGGCCGATGCTGGGCATCGTCACCATGTTCACCATCGCGCACTCGATCACGCTGGCGCTCGCCGGCCTGAAGGTGGTGACCATCTCGCCGCGCATCATCGAGCCGGGCATCGCCATCACCATCATGCTGGCGGCCATCGACAACATCCACCCGGTGCTGCGCGGGCGGCGCAAGCTCTTCAGCTTCCTGTTCGGGTTGATCCACGGCTTCGGCTTCGCGGGTGCGCTGGCCGAGCTCGACCTGCCGCTGCGCGACTTCGTCGTCGCCCTGCTCCAGTTCAACCTGGGCGTGGAAGCGGGCCAGCTCATGGTGGTGGCCATGGTGCTGGTCGCGCTGCTGGCGCTGCGCCACTGGCGGCGCTACCCGCCGCTGGTGCTGCGCGGCGGCTCGGCGCTGGCGGTTCTGGTGGCGGCCATCTGGCTGGGCGAGCGGGTGTTCGACGTGAAGGTGCTGCCGTTTTCCTGAAGCGGCAGGTTCGAATCTGCCGGCGCTGCATGTCAAAAGACGTTGCATCGCCCCGGCCCGCGCGTTAAAGCGGCGCCGTCGTGTAGGTCTTGGCCTACTGAAAATGGCGACGTCCTGTGTTTGCAAACTTCGTTAACTACAGTTTGCAACAGCTACGATCTGCCCAGCGGACGCTACGCATTGCAGCGAGCCGACATTGCGCGTGCTCGCACTTCGGTCGTTTCACGCGGACGCAGCCAAAAATCCAAGAGGAACTTCATGAAGAGCGAATACCAAGCGTTGCTGGACACCCTGCGCGACGAAGAAAACAACGTCGTCGACATCTGGCTCGAGGAAGCCCAGGTCAGCGAACCCGGCGCGCGGCGCGCGGCACAGGCCGAGGCTTTCGACATCCTGCGCCAGCTGTGCGACGGGCTGCAGGCCGGCGGCGATCCGGCACGCCTGGAGGCGCCCGCATGGACCGGGCTGCGCGAAACGCTCGGCGCGCTGTCGAAGACCCGCGCGGCCAAGGGCCAGTCGGTGGCCGAAACGAGCCTGTTCGTGCTCGCACTCAAGAAGCCGCTGTTCGCCGCCATCCAGCGCCGCCTGGGGACCGACGCGGCTGCCATGGCAAGTTCGCTGTGGGCGCTGTCGACCACCATCGACAGGCTGGCGCAGCACACCGCGGGCACGTACCAGCAAGCGCGAGAAGAGATCATTCGCCGCCAGCAGGAAGAGCTGCTGGAACTCTCCACCCCCGTCGTCAAGCTGTGGGACGGCGTGCTCGCGGTGCCGATGATCGGCGTGCTCGACAGCAGCCGCACGCAGATGGTGATGGAAGCCCTGCTGGAGAAGATCGTGGAAACCGGCTCCGAGCTGGCCATCATCGACATCACCGGCGTGCCCACGGTCGACACGCTGGTGGCGCAGCATCTGCTGAAGACGGTGACGGCCATCCGCCTCATGGGCGCGGACTGCATCATCAGCGGCATTCGCCCGCAGATTGCGCAGACCATCGTGCACCTGGGCATCGACCTGCAGGGCGTGCGCACCAAGGCCACGCTGGCCGATGCGCTGGCGCTCGCGCTGCAGCAGACCGGCTGGCGCGTCACGCGCGGCCCGCTCGACAAGTAAGCGGCACCCACCATGGACCGCATTCCAATTCTCCGCATGGGCGACACGCTGCTGGTGACCATCCAGGTCGACATGCAGGACCAGACCGCCCTCACGCTGCAGGACGACCTGGCCAACCGGATCGCCACGACCGGCGCCTCGGGCGTGATGATCGACATCTCGGCGCTCGAGATCGTCGACTCCTTCGTCGGGCGCATGCTCACCAGCATCTCGGGCATTGCCCGCATTCTCTCGGCCACGACCGTGGTGGTGGGCATGCAGCCCGCGGTGGCGATCACGCTGGTCGAGCTCGGGCTGTCGCTCGACGGTGTGAAGACGGCGCTCAACGTGGAGCGCGGCATGGAGCTTCTTCGGCGTTCCCGGCTGGAGAATGTTCTTGGCCATTGACCTCACCGGCACCCTGCCGCTGCTGACCGAGCAGAACATCGTCGCGAGCCGCCAGATGGTGCGCGCCCTGTGCCAGGACCTGAAGCTCTCGCTGGTCGACCAGACCAAAATGATCACCGCCGCCAGCGAGCTCTCGCGCAACACGCTGATCCACGGCGGCGGCGGGCGCATGCGCTGGGAATTCGTCGAGCGCAACGGGCGGCGCGGCCTGCTGCTGCACTTCGAGGACGAGGGGCCCGGCATTGCCGACATGGCGCTCGCACTCACCGACGGGTGGACCAGCGGCAGCGGCATGGGCCTGGGCCTGCCCGGAAGCAAGCGGCTGGTGAACGACTTCGACATCGTGTCGGCGCCGGGCCAGGGCACCCGAGTGAGTATCACCAAGTGGAAGTAGCCGCCACCATCCAGGGCTGGACGCACAGGGCTTTTCCCATGGACGACGCCAGCCGCGTCGGCGAAGCACGGCGGCACGCGGCGCAGGCCGCGGCGGACATGGGTTGGGGCGACGTCGACGCGGGCCGCCTGGCGCTGGTGGTGACCGAACTCGGCACCAACCTCGTTCGCCACGCGAAGAATGGCCAGCTGCTGGTCGCGGCGCGCCCACGGACCGGCACGGCCGGCGAGGCCGGCGAGATCGAGATGATCTGCATCGACGAGGGCCCCGGCATATCCGACATCGCCCTGGCGATGCGCGACGGCCACTCCTCGAGCACCACACCCGGCACGGGCCTGGGCGCGGTGCGCCGGCTGGCGAGCGATTTCGACATTCATTCGTCGGTGCCGCACGGCACGGTGAGCGTAGCCCGCGTGCGCCCGGCCGCGGGCCCGTCCGCGGCGCACGCCGCACGGACCGAGGCTGCGCCGGCATTGCAGATCGGGGCGATTCGACTGCCCGCGCCCCATGAGTCGGTCTGCGGGGACGCGTGGGCAGCCGCAACGCACGGCCCGGAGGGCACACAAACCACCTTCCTGGTGGCCGACGGCCTGGGCCACGGGCCGGAAGCGGCCAAGGCATCGCAGGCTGCGATCGACGCCTTCGCCACGGCACCCGACGCCGATTTGCGCGAGACCGTGCAGCGCGTGCACCGCGAACTCCAGACCACGCGCGGCGCCGCCATGTGCGCGCTGCGCATCGACACCGCGAGCGCCACCGTCACCTACACCGGCGCCGGCAACATCATGGGCCGCGTGGTCTCGGGCGTGTTCGACAAGTCCGTCGTCACCCAGCACGGCACCGCGGGCCTGCAGATCCGGAAGCCCGAGGTCACCTCGCTCGAACTGCCCGCCCATGCGCTGGTGGTGCTGCACAGCGACGGCATCGAGAGTCGCTGGAGCCTCGAGCGCATCCGTCCCCTGCTGCAAAGGGACCCCGCGCTGGTAGCGGCGGTTCTTTTGCGCGACCATACGCGGCACCGCGACGACGCCACCATCGTGGTGATCCGCCAAAAGGAAAACGCATGAACAGCAACGGCCCGGCCGTCTGTGACGACCGCGAAGACGCGCTGGCCGCAAGCCGGCGCGAAGTCGAAGAACTGCGCGAGGAGCTCGAAGAGACCAACCGCGGCGTGGTGGCCTTGTACGCGGAGCTCGACGCCCAGGCCCAGGAGCTCCAGAAAGCCACCGAACTCAAGAGCCGGTTCCTGGCCTACATGAGCCACGAGTTCCGCACACCGATCAACGCGATCCGCAGCATCGCGCGCCTGCTGAGCGACCGCGTGGACGGACCGCTCACGCCCGAACAGGAAAAGCAGGTCGGCTTTGTCGACACCACCGCGACGGAGCTGGCCGACATGGTCGACGACCTGCTCGACCTGGCCAAGATCGAGGCGGGCCGCGTCGACATCTCGCCGGCGTGGTTCGAAATGGTCGACCTGTTCTCGGCGCTGCGCGGCATGTTCCGCCCGGTGCTGCACAACCCGGCCACCGCGCTGATCTTCGAGGAGCCCGAGGGGCTGCCCAAGCTCTACACCGACGACCGCAAGCTCTCGCAGATCCTGCGCAACTTCATCTCCAACGCGCTCAAGTTCACGCCGCACGGCGAGGTGCGCGTCACCGCGATGCGCGTGGGCGACGACGCCATCCGCTTCTCGGTCTCGGACACGGGCATCGGCATCGCGCCCGAACACCACGCCGCGGTCTTCGACGATTTCTCGCAAGTGGATTCACCGGTGCAAAAGCGCCTGCGCGGCACCGGCCTGGGCCTTTCGCTGAGCCGGCAGCTCGCGGTGCTGCTGGGTGGGCGCGTCGAGCTGGCCAGCGAGCTCGGCAAGGGCTCGGTGTTTTCCGTCACGCTCCCGGTGCAGCTGCAGCGCCAGGGTCCGGCCCAGCCGGAATGACCATGCCGCCCGAACCCCTGATCAACACCACGATCGACCGGTCGCGCCACACGATCCTGGTGGTGGACGACAACCCCACCACGCGCTACACGACCTCGCGCGTGATCCGCGCCGCGGGTTTCGAGACGCGCGAGGCCGGCACCGGAGGCGAGGCGCTGGCGTTGGCCTCGCACCAGATTTCCGCCGTGGTGCTCGATGTGCACCTGCCCGACTTCAGCGGCTTCGAGGTGTGCCGCGAACTGCGCATCAAGCCGGCGACCTCCACGCTGCCCGTGGTGCACCTGTCGGCCACCTTCGTGCGCAACGAGGACAAGGTGGCAGGCCTGAACGCCGGCGCCGACGCCTACCTGGTGCACCCGGTGGAGCCCCCGGTGCTGGTGGCCACGCTGCAGGCGCTGATCCGCGCGCGCATGGCCGAGGAAAAGCAGCGCAACAGCGAAGCGCGTTTTCGCGCCATCTACGACCACGCGCCCACGGGCATGGCGCTGATCAACGCCGAGGGCCGGTTCGCCGACGTCAACCCGGCCATGGTCGCCATGCTCGGGCAGTCGCGCGACGCGTTGATCGGCCAGCCGGTCAGCGCCTTCGCGCCGGACGAATGGACGGCCTTCGTGCAAGCCCACACGGCAGACACCCTGCCGGGCACGCCCTCGCCCGCGGCGCCGTGGAAGGGCGAGTTTCCGCTGCTGCGGCAGGACGGCTCGTGGATCCGCCTCGAATGGACCATGTCCGCGCAGATCGACCCGGGCCTGCGCGTGGGCATTGCGCTGGACGTGTCGGAGCGCTTCGAGCTCGAGGGGCGCCGGCGCGAGGTGCTCGAGCGCGAGCAGGCCGCGCGCGCCTCGGCCGAGCGACAGAGCCGCACCAAGGACGACTTCGTGGCCGTGCTCTCGCACGAGCTGCGCAACCCGCTCAACGCCATCGGCGGCTGGGTGCACGTGCTCAAGGTGGGCAACCGCACGCCCGAGCAGATGGAAAAGGGCCTGAACGCCATCGACCGCAGCGTGAAGGCGCAGACGCGGCTGATCGCCGACATCCTGGACGTGTCGCGCATCAGTTCCGGCAAGCTGCGCCTGCACCGCGAATGGATCGAGCCGCGCGGGCTGGTCAGCTCCGCCATCGAGGCGCTGGCCGCGCCGGCGGCGGCCAAGCGCCTGGCCATCGTGTTCGACCAGGCGCCGGCGGACGCACCGGCCTGGCTGGACGCCACGCGGTTCCAGCAGATCGTGTGGAACCTGCTGTCCAACGCCATCAAGTTTTCCGCGGAGGGCGGGCGCATCGTCATCGAGCTGCACCGGGACGGCGACGTGCTCGACCTGTCGGTACAGGACTTCGGCCGCGGCATCAGCCCCGAGTTTCTCCTGCACCTGTTCGACCGGTTTTCGCAAAGCGACTCGCCGGACAACCGCTTCCACGGCGGCCTGGGGCTGGGGCTGTCGATCGTCAAGAACCTGGCGGAGCTGCACGGCGGCGGTGTGTCGGCGCACAGCGAAGGCGAAGGCCGGGGCGCCACGTTGCGCGTGGTGCTCGGCGTGGTGCCGTCCGGCGACGCACCCATCGTGCTGCTGGACGCCCTGGACACGCGCCCCGCGGCGGCCAGCGGCCGCATCCTCGCCGGCCTCGATGTGCTGGTGGTGGAAGACAACGCCGATGCGAGCGAGATCATGACGGTGGTGCTGGGCGACGCCGGCGCCACGGTGCGGATGGGCGCCGACTTCGACAGCGCGCTGCAGCTGTTCGAGCAGAAATGGCCCGACGTGCTGATCAGCGACATCGGCCTGCCGGGGCGCGACGGCTACGACCTCATCCGCGAGGTGCGCCAGCGCGAGCGGGCCCTCGGCAAGCCGCGGCTGTTCTCGGTGGCTCACACGGCCTTCACCCGGCCGCAGGACCACGCCAAGGCGACCGAGGCGGGGTTCGATGCGCATCTGGGCAAGCCGCTGCAGCCGCATGCGCTGCTGGCGCTGATCGGCGGACGGCCCGCGGCGGCGTAAACGGGCCACGTCCTGCGACGAAGCCGCGTCTTCGTTGCGGGGCAACGCCTGGTTACCCGGTTTCAATGTTCGCGCGGCACGGTCCTACATGGGCCGCCCGGGCTGCTCCCTACTGTTCGCATCCCTACCCCGCGATACACACCCCCAGGAGCACCTCACATGGCCACGCGCGCGCCCAAGAACAGCAAACCCACCGGCACTCCCCCCGCTGCCGCCATCGCCACCCAGGCCGCCGCGCGCAACACCGACAGCGCGCCCGCCCATCCCGGCCCCGCCGTCGCGGGCGACCTGCCCACGCAGCGTGCCGCCGACACGCAGGCGCTGGTGGCCGCCATGCCGGCCAACGACAACAAGCCGCTGGAGCACGGCCTGGACAACGCCATGGCACCGCCCAAGGGGCTCACGGCCGAGCCAGCCTCGCGCCTGCCCGGCGGCAGCTCGCTCAGCGAAAGCAACAGCTCGGCCAAGCTCGGCGGCGTGGCGGGCGAAGGCGTGAACGCGACCATCGGCTCGCTGGACCGGGTGCGCGTCGACTCGGCCGGCCAGGTGCTCACCACCAACCAGGGCGTGCCGGTCGCCGACAACCAGAATTCGCTGAAGGCCGGCCTGCGCGGCCCGGTGCTGCTCGAAGACTTCATCCTGCGCGAGAAGATCACGCACTTCGACCACGAGCGCATTCCCGAGCGCATCGTGCATGCGCGCGGATCGGGCGCGCACGGCTTCTTCGAGTGCTACGAGCCGCTCACCAAGCACACCATGGCCGCCCCCTTCCAGGAGGCCGGCAAGATCACGCCGGTGTTCGTGCGCTTCTCCACCGTGGCCGGCGAGCGCGGCTCCAAGGACACCGCGCGCGACGTGCGCGGCTTCGCCGTCAAGTTCTACACCGACGCGGGCAACTGGGACCTGGTGGGCAACAACATGCCGGTGTTCTTCATCCAGGATGCGATCAAGTTCCCCGACCTCATTCACGCGGTGAAGCCCGAGCCGCACCACGGCATGCCGCAGGCCGCCTCGGCGCACGACACCTTCTGGGACTTCGCCGGCCTGATGCCCGAGTCGACCCACATGCTGATGTGGCAGATGAGCGACCGCGCCATCCCGCGCAGCTACCGCATGATGCAGGGCTTCGGCGTGCACACCTTCCGGCTGGTGAACGAGGCGGGCGAGTCGGTGTTCGTGAAGTTCCACTGGCAGCCCAAGCTGGGCACGCATTCGCTGGTGTGGGACGAGGCGGTGAAGATATCGGGCGCCGACCCCGACTTTCATCGCCGCGACCTGTGGGAAGCCATCGACGCGGGCGAGTACCCCGAGTGGGAGCTGGGCCTGCAGATCTTCACCGAGGAGCAGGCCGCGGCCTTCAGCTTCGACGTGCTCGACGCGACCAAGCTGGTGCCCGAGGAACTGGTGCCGGTGCAGGTCGTCGGGCGCATGGTGCTCAACCGCAACCCCGACAACTTCTTCGCCGAGACCGAGCAGGTGGCCTTCTGCACCGCGCACGTGGTGCCGGGCATCGATTTCACGAACGACCCGCTGCTGGCCGGGCGCATCCACTCGTACGTCGACACGCAGATCTCGCGCCTGGGCGGCCCCAACTTCCATGAGCTGCCGATCAACGCGCCCATTGCGCCGGTGCACAACAACCAGCGCGACGGCATGCACCGACAGGCCATTCACCGGGGCCGCGTGGCCTACGAGCCCAACTCGCTGGCCGGCGGCTGCCCGTTCCAGGCCGGGGCGGCGCAGGGCTTCCAGAGCGTGGCGCGCCGCATCGACGTGCAGGAGTCCAGCGACAAGGTGCGCGGCAAGCCCGAGAAGTTCGCCGACCACTACACGCAGGCGGCCCTGTTCTTCGAGAGCCAGACGCCCACGGAACAGGCGCACATTGCGGCCGCGTTCCGCTTCGAGCTGTCGAAGGTGACGGTGCCGGCGGTGCGCGAGCGCATCGTGGCGAGCCTGGTCAACGCCTCACCCGAGCTGGCCGCCAAGGTGGCTGCCGGGCTGGGCATGAAGACCGTGCCCGACCCCCTGCCCCGCGCACTGCAGACGCCGGTCTCGCCCGAGGTGTCGGCGTCGCCCGCGCTCTCGCTGATGGCACGGCCCGGCGACGGCGGCATTCGCTCGCGCAAGATCGCGCTGCTGGTGGCCGACGGCGTGGACGGCGCGTCCATCGCGGCGCTGCAGGCCGCGCTGTTCGGTGCGGGCGCGGTGCCGCGCCTGGTCGCCGCAAGGTTGGGGCCGGTGACCGCCGCCGGCGGCGAGACGCTGGAACCCGATGCGACGATGGAGAACAGCCCCGGTTTCCTGTTCGATGCCCTCGTGCTGCCCGACGGCGCACCCGCGGCCGAAGCGCTCGCGGCGGATGGCCACACGATGGATTTCATCAAGGACCAGTACCGCCATTGCAAGACCATCCTGGCGCTGGGCGCATCGCAGGCATTGCTGGGCGACGCGGGCATTCCGCTCACCCTGCCCGACGGCTCGGCGGACCCGGGCCTGCTGCTGTCGGACGCCTCGCAGGCCAAGACGGTGGCGGCCGAGTTCATTGCGGCCGTGGGCCTGCACCGTCACCCCTCGCGCGACTGCGACCCGCCCCGGGTCTGAGCTCGCCACGGGGGATTTGTAGCCGCTGTCTGACGGACAGCGGCTGCACAAAGGCGCACGCTCGGTTTTTTGCTCCACTGGACGAGAAGGACCGACCATGTCCGCACACGACATCAAGGACCCCGGCCTGCATCCGCCGCTGCCGCCGCCCGCGAAACTCCACCGGCGCCTGGCCCGCTTCAACGCCACGCGCCTGAACCCGGGACAGCCATCGTTGCAATGGCAGGACGACCTTGCACGCGAGCACGAGCACCGCGTGCTGGAAGGCCGGTTCCTCGAAGAGCTGCGTGCCACGGTGCGCTCGGCGGCTTGCGTGTCGGCCGGCAATGCGGGCCACTTCGTCCACTGGTTCGAATCGCTCGCGCACACCGGCCCCGGCCAGGCGCATGCGCTGTTCGACTGGCTGGCACGGGAGGCCACCTTGCCGCAGATGCGCTGGTTCCTCACGCAGGAGGCCGCAGGCGAAGCGGGCTTCGAAGACCTGCTGGCCTACACCCAGGTCAAGCTGCCGCCGCAACCCAAACTGGAGTGCGCGCGCAACTTCTGGGACGAGATGGGCCACGGCAAGCAAAGCGCCATGCACGGCGAGATGCTCGCGCACATGGTGCGCGAACTCGACCTGCACCCGGCCATCGACACCACCGTGTGGGAATCGCTTGCGCTGGCCAACACCATGGTGGGCCTGGCGACCACGCGCCGCTACGCGTACCACGCCATCGGCGCGCTCGGCGTGATCGAGCTCACGGCCCCCGGGCGCGTGAAGCAGGTGGCCGCCGGCATGCGCCGCCTGGGCTTGAGCGGGCGGGCACGCGCCTACTTCGATCTGCACGGCGCACTGGATGTGTCGCACGCGCGCGCCTGGCTGCGCGAGGTGATCCACCCGCTGGTCGACGAGGACCCAGCCTGCGGGCAGTTCATCGCCGAAGGCGCGCTGATGCGGCTCGCGTGCGGCGCGCGCTGTTTCGACCGCTACACCGCGGAGCTGCAAGAACCGCACGCAGAAGAGGCCGTCGCATGCTGAACGCAGCCGCCGTGCTGCGCCAGGTGGCGGCCACCGGCTACCGATTCACGACCGTCACGCCGCTCACCCACCAGCGCGTGCTCGCGCGGCGCGGACGCGAGCCGGGCAACACGCTGCGGGACGTCTTCGGCTGGAACCTGCCGTTCGAAGCGAATGCGCTGCCGCCGGCCCTGCTGGCCGACATGGAACACGCCGGCCTCGTGCGGCGCACGGGCACGCTGCTGCGCAGCACGGTGCGCATCGCCAGCCTGGGCAACGACCTGTTCTTTCATTCGGCCTACCCGACGGTGGAAGAGAACGCGGTGTTCTTCGGGCCCGACACCAGCCGCTTTGCGCGCTTCATTCTTCAGGCGCTCGCCGAGCGCAAGGCGCAGCAGCGCGCACGCGTGCTGGACGTGGGCTGCGGCAGCGGCGCGGGCGGCGTGGCGGTGGCGCGGGCGCTGGCCGCCACGGGCACGCCGGCGCTCGTGGTCATGAACGACATCAACCCGCTGGCGCTGCAGTACGCGGCGGTCAACGCCGAGGCGGCCGGCGTGCCGGTGACGCTGGCGCAGGGCGACGCGCTCTCGGCCGTGGACGGCGACTTCGACCTCATCGTGTCGAACCCGCCCTACCTCGACGACGCCGCGCAGCGCGCCTACCGCCACGGAGGCACCCGGCTCGGGCGGGCGCTCAGCGCGCGCATCGCGACCGAATCGCTCAAGCGGCTGGCACCGGGCGGGCAGCTGCTGCTGTACACCGGCGTGGCGATGGTCGACGGCGAAGACCCGTTCCTGGCCGAGATGCGGCCCCTGCTGGAAGGCTCGGGCTGCGAGTGGTCATATGCGGAGATCGACCCCGACGTGTTCGGCGAAGAGCTGGAACGCTCGGTGTACGCGCACATCGACCGCATCGCGGCTGTCGGGCTGGTCGTGACGCGGCCGCAGGAGCGCGCGTGATGGCGGCCAGGCTCGACCTTGACCTCGACCTCGGTGCGGACACGCTGGACGGCGCAAGCCTGGCCACGGTGCGCGACTGCAGCGTGCTGGAGCGCATGCCCAAGTGGCTCATCTGCGTGCCGCTGGTCGTGCAGTGGCTGTGGCTGTCGCTGCGCTACGGCGGGCCGACGGTGCCGTCGGCGGCCAACCCGCACCTGACCTCGGGCGGGCTGGTGGGCGAAGGCAAGCTGGAGTACTTTCGCGGCATGGGACCGCTGGCGCGCTCGGTCACGGCCGCGCACTGCGCGGTGTTCAACGACGGCGCGGCCACGGCGCAGGCGCTGCAGCAGGCGATGGAACGCAGCGGCCTCGCCTTTCCCGTGGTCGCCAAGCCCGACCTCGGCCTGTGCGGCTACGGCGTGCGCCTGGTGCAGGACATGGCGGCGCTGCAGGCCTACCTGGCCGCGTTCCCCCTCCGTGAAACGGTGGTGCTGCAACGCTACCTGCCGCAGGAAGGCGAGGCCGGCATCTTCTACGCACGCGACCCTGTCACGTGCCAGGGCCGCATCATCGGCCTGGCGCTGCGCTACTTTCCGCGGGTGACGGGCGACGGCCGCAGCACCGTGGCCCAGCTGGTGGCGGCCGACGCGCGGGCGCGCCGCATCGCGCGCTCGCCGCGCCACGAGTGCAGCGTGCCGCACCACAGCGTGCCCGCCGCCGGGCAGCAGGTGCGGCTCGCCACCATCGGCTCGACCCGCGTCGGCGGGCTGTACCGGGACGGCGCGGCGCTGATCACCCCCGAGCTGGTGCGCGCCATCGATGCGGTCGCGCGCGACATGCCCGACTTTCATTTCGGGCGCTTCGACGTGCGCTACGACAGCCTGCGCGAACTGGGTGCAGGGCGCGGCTTCACCATCATGGAAATCAACGGCGCGGGCTCCGAGGCCATCGAGGCCTGGGACCCCGACACCGGCGTGCTGCAGGGCTTTCGCATGGTCTTCGCCAAGCAGCGGCTGCTGTTCGCCATCGGCGCCGCGCAGCGCAAGGCCGGCGTGCGGCCCATCGGCCTGATGGCGCTCGCGCGGCTCAACCGGCGGCAGAACCGCCTGGTCGAGCGCTACCCGCCCTCCAACTGAGTTGCCGCATGCACACGGACACCTCTGCCACGCCCGTGCTGGAAACCCGCTGGGCCGCTTGCGAAGACGACGTGCGCGACGCGCAACGCCTGCGCTACCGCGTGTTCGCGCAGGAGATGGGCGCCCGCCTGACGCCGCCCGAGGGCACGCCGAGCGGGCTCGATGCCGACCGCTTCGATGCCTTCTGCGACCACCTGCTGGTGCGCGCGGTGGACCCGGTGCATGGCCCCGGTCCGCTCATCGGCACCTACCGCGTGCTGACACCCGAGGCGGCGCGGCGCGCGGGCGGCTTCTACACCGACACCGAGTTCGACCTGTCCCCGCTCGCGCCGCTGCGCGGCCGCGCGCTGGAACTGGGCCGCTCGTGCGTGGACGCGCAGTGGCGCACGGGCAGCGTGATCATGGCGCTGTGGACCGCGCTGGGGCAGTACATGGTCGAGCACCGGCTCGACACCATGATCGGCTGCGCCAGCATCGGCCTGGACGAACAGGGCCTGAGCGCGGCGCGGCTGTGGCACCGGCTGTGCCGCACGCACCTGGTCGAGGAGCGCTGGCGCGTCGAGCCCCGCATCGCGCTGCCGCTGGACGCCGAGGCTCACCCCGACGACCACGGCGACACCGCGCCCCCCGCACCACCGCCGCTCATCAAGGGCTATCTGCGCTGCGGCGCCCGGCTGCTCGGCCCGCCCGCGCTCGACGTCGCGTTCAACACCGCCGACCTGCCGCTGATGCTGCGCATCGGCGAGCTGTCGCCGCGCTACCGGCAGCACTTCTTCGGCGTGGCCGCGTGACCGAACCCGTGCAACCGGTGCAGGCGTCGGCGCGCTCGCGGCGCGCGCTGCGCTCGGTGGTGGCGGCGCAGTTCTTCAGCTCGCTGGGGGACAACGCGCTGCTGATCGTTGCCATCGGCCTGCTCATGCAACGCCACGCGCCGGGCTGGATGACCCCGGCCCTGCGCGTGTTCTTCTATCTTTCCTATGTGCTGCTGGCCGCCTTCGCGGGCGCGGTGGCCGACGCCGCGCCCAAGGGCCGCGTGCTGATGGTCTCCAACCTGGTGAAGCTGGGCGGCTGCGCGCTGCTGGTGTGGCATGTGCAGCCGCTGGTGGCCTATGCCCTGGTCGGCCTGGGCGCGGCGGCCTATTCGCCGGCCAAGTACGGCATCCTTCCGGAGCTGCTGCCGCAGGACGAACTGGTCCGGGCCAACGGCTGGGTCGAGGCGAGCACGGTGGTGTCGATCCTGTTCGGCGTGGCACTGGGCGGCGCGCTGGCGAACAAGGGCCATGCACTGCCGGCCATTGGCGCGGTGTACCTGCTCGCGGCCCTGTGCACGCTCTCCATTCCGCACAGCCCGGCGCGCAACCGCGCGGCGCTGGCGCATCCGGGCGAGCTGGTGCGCGATTTCGGGCACTCGCTGCGGCTGCTGTGGCGCGATGCCGATGCACGCATTTCGCTGGCCGTGACCAGCCTGTTCTGGGCGGCTTCGGCCACGCTGCAGTTCCTGGTGCTGCGATGGGGCGCCGAGCGCCTGGGGCTCACGCTGTCGCAAGGCGCGCTGCTGCAGATTGCGGTGGCGGTGGGCATGGTGGCCGGCGCCATGGGCGCGGCGCGCTGGTTCCCGTTGCAGCGCGCCATGCGCGCGCTGCCGCTGGGCGTGGCGCTGGGCGCCGTGGTCATGGCGATGACGCTGGTCACGCAAACCGTGCTGGCCTCCGTGATGCTGGTGGTGATCGGTGCGCTGGCCGGCCTGCTGCTGGTGCCGATGAACGCCTTGCTGCAAAGCCGCGGGCTGCTGCGCATGCATCCGGGCCAGTCGATCGCGGTGCAGAACGCCAACGAGAGCACCGCCTCGCTGGCCATGCTCGCCGTGTACGGCGCGCTGGTCTGGCTCGACGCCCCGCTGCTGCCCACGCTCGCGGGCTTCGGCGGCTTCCTGGTGCTGGCGATGGGCGCGATCTTTCTGTGGTCGCGCCGGCTCGGGGCCTCACGCGAGGCGCTCGCCGTTCAGAAGGTGTAGCGCGCGCTCACCCGCACCGTGCGTGGCTCCATGGGGTGCACATGGCGGTCGTTCACGCCGCCGTTGCAGCTGCCACCGGCCACCTCGCCGGCCGTGCACGAGGCGTAGTAGTACTCGATGTCGTTGCCCTTGCGGCCCGCCAGGTTGAACACGTCCAGGCCCAGCGTGAGCTGACGGTTCACCGCATAGCGTGCGCCGAAGTTCAGCAGCGTGGTGGCGCGCGAGCGCACCGTGTCGAGCGTGTCCAGCGCACGCGGCCCCATGTAGCGCAGCCGCAGCGACGCGGTCAGCGGGCCCTCGATGTAGGTGATGCCGGCCGCGACCACGCGCTCGACAGCGTTGTCCACGTGGTTGCCTTCACCCTGCGGTGCCGCGCCCTTGAAGCGCGCACGCGACAGCGCGCCGTCCACCTCGAGCCGCCAGGCGCGGTCGAACTTCCAGCGCAGCGTGGCCTCGATGCCGCGCCGCGTGCTGGCGCGGCCGGGCTCGGTGGTGCCGGCGTCGCCGACGTAGACCAGCTCGGAAGCCAGGCCGAGCTGCCACAGCGCCACCGTGGCCGTGAGGTCTTCGTTCGGCTGGAAGCGCCAGCCGACTTCGGCGCCGCGCCCCTTCACCAGTGCGGGCACGCGGTCGGCCGGCAGGCCGCTGCGCGGGTCGGTGGTGATGGTGGCGCCGCGCACGTCGTTGCTGTGAAAACCCACGCCCGCGTTGAAATAGAACTCGTGCGCCGGCGTGGGCGCGAAGGCCAGGCCGAACTTGGGGCTCAGCTGCGCGTCGTGCCCCTTGCCGCTGTTGAGCGGCCCATACACCGGCTCTCGGCCCTGCACGTCGTAGCGCAGCGCGTCGCCGCGCAGGCCCACGTAGGCGCGCCAGCGCTCGCTGAAGTTCACCAGCTGCTGGCCGTACACCGAGAACAGGTCCTGCGACACCCTGTCGTTGCGCACCGTGCCCAGGCGCTGGCGCGCCTCGGTGTCGTAGAGCCCCACCTCGGCGATGCGGTCGCCGCGCCACTGCGCGCCGAAGCTCAGCAGGCCGTCGAGCCCCGCGATCTTGTTGCCCATCGAATGCGAGCCCTGCGCGCCGAAGATGCGGCGGCGGTCGGTCTGCTCGAACTGGTCGCCGTTGACGGGGTTGTTCAGGAAGTAGGTGAAGTCGGAGAACAGGTCGAAGCGGTAGTCGATGGCGAAGGCGCTGAACTCGGTGTCGCCGTCGGGTCCCTTGTCGAACCATTTGCCCGACAGGCTGATGCGTTGCGTCTTGCCGCCGTCGGTGGGGTTCAGGCTGCCGAAGCGCGGCAGCGCGCCACTGTCGACGAGCCGCTCGGGCACCTGGTCGGTCGAGGTCCAGCTGCTCTTGTAGGCCATGCCTGTGAGGCTGAAGCCGCGCGTGGGCGAGCCCTGCGAGTAGCGCAGCACGGCGTTGGCCTTCTTCAGGTTCTCGGGCACGTTCCACGGGCCGTTGTTGCCTTCGAGCTCGACGGCGCCGAGCCAGGTCTGGTCGTCCACCGTGCGCGAGCCCGCGGCCAGCAGCCGCTTGAAGTCGTGCGAGCCCACCGTGAGCTCGGCAAAGGGCGCCTCCAGCGCGCTGAAGTAGTCGAGCGACGCGCTGCCCGCCAGGGAGAAGTCGCCGCTTTGCGCAAAGTACGGGCCCTTGCGGTAGCGCACGCCCGACACCAGCTCGGGCATCAGGAAGTTGAGGTCGGCATAGCCCTGCCCGTGGCCGTGCGAGGGCATGTTGACCGGCATGCCGTCCACCGTCACCGCGAAGTCGGTGCCGTGGTCGAGGTTGAAGCCGCGCAGGAAGTACTGGTTGGCCTTGCCGTCGCCCGAGTGCTGCGTGGCCACCACGCCGGGCACGGCCTCGACGATGTCGCCGGGCCGCAGCTTGGGCCGCGACTGGTACGACTCGCGCTCCACCGCCCCTTCGCTGGCGCTGTCGGCCGTGCCGATGGCGGTGTCGCGCGGGCCGACGACCTGGATCTCGGGCAAATGATTCTGCTGGGCGCAGGCGGCGGCGCTGCCGAACAGGGCGCCGAGCAGCCAGGGCCGCGTGGCCGTGCGGGACGGAAGGTTCATGGGGCGGGTGTCTCCTGCGTTTGTCGGGGTGCCGCGCGGGGCGGGTACAGCGCTTACGCGGGGAACCGCCGGACGGATGTGGTGGGCCCGGCTAGGGTTGTCACTCTCTGGCGCTGAAGGGTTATCGACTATGTTTTGCAGGCTTCGTGCTTGCGCGTCGTCCCTGTCGTTCCGACCCAGACTTTCACAACACCGTTGGAGACCTTTCCATGCAATTCCGATTCAAGCTGCTGGCCCTGAGCAGCGCTCTCGCCCTTTCGGCCGCCGCCTTCGCGGCCGATCCGATCAAGATCGGCGTGGACGGCCCCTACACCGGCGGCTCGTCCTCGATGGGCGTGAGCATGCGCGACGGCGTGCGCCTGGCCGCGGAGGAAATCAACAAGGCCGGCGGTGTGCTGGGCCGCCAGATCCAGCTGATCGAACGCGACGACGAAGCCAAGAACGAACGCGGCGTGCAGATCGCCCAGGAATTCGTCAACAAGGAAAAGGTGGTGGCGGCCGTGGGCTACATCAACACCGGCGTGGCGCTGGCCTCGCAGCGCTTCTTCCAGGACGCGAAGATTCCGGTGCTCAACAACGTGGCCACCGGCTCGGTCATCACGCACCAGTTCGACAAGGACCCCGAGAACTACGTCTTTCGCAACGCCGCGCACGACAGCATCCAGGCGCCGATGATCGTGGAAGAAGCCATCGTGCGCCGCGGCTACAAGAAGGTCGCGATCCTGGCCGACTCCACCAACTACGGCCAGCTCGGCCGCGAAGATCTGGAGCGCGCGCTCAAGAACAAGGGCATCACGCCCGTGGCGGTCGAGAAGTTCAACATCAAGGACGTCGACATGACTGCCCAGCTGCTCAAGTCGAAGGAAGCCGGCGCCGAGGCCGTGCTCACCTACGGCATCGGCCCCGAGCTGGCCCAGATCGCCAACGGCATGACCAAGCTGGGCTGGAAGGTGCCGATCATCGGCAGCTGGACGCTGGCCATGGCCAACTTCATCGACAACGCCGGCCCCGGCGGCGACGGTGCGCGCATGCCGCAGACCTTCATCCAGGAGCCGACCACGCCCAAGCGCAAGGCCTTCATCGAAGCCTTCCTTGCCAAGTTCAAGCCCAAGAACAACCGCATGGATTCGCCGGTGTCGGCGGCGCAGGGCTACGACTCCATCTACCTGCTGGCCGCCGCGATCAAGCAGGCCGGCAGCACCGACGGCCCGAAGATCAAGGCGGCGCTCGAAGACCTGCAGGCGCCGGTCGAAGGCGTGGTGACCACCTACAACAAGCCCTTCACCAAGACCGATCACGACGCCATCACCGCCAACATTCCAGTGTTCGGCGAGGTCAAGGGCGGCCGCGTGGTCTTTGCCAGCGCCGACGACCAGAAGAGCGCCGGCACCGTGCGCATGAAGGACGTGGCGGCCAACGACGCCCTGCTGAAGAAGTAAGCACCGGCGCGAGCGCCGGCGCCGCCCCGGGGCCTGTTCCCGCGGCGGCGCATTTTTTGGTCCATCGCTTTCCTCGAGCCGCCATGCAAATCCTCACCCAACTCATCTTCAGCGGCATTGCGCTGGGCATGATCTATGCCGTCATCGCGTTCGGCTACCAGCTCACCTTCGCCACGTCGGACACCCTGAACTTCGGCCAGGGCAACGCCCTGATGCTCGGGGCCATGGTCGGCCTCACGCTGGTGAACATGGGGCTGAACTACTGGCTGATGATTCCGCTGGTGTGCCTGTTCGGCGCCTTCCAGGGCACGGTGGTGGAGCGCATCGCGGTGCGCCCGGCCATCAAGATCAAGTCCGAGTTCGGCTGGATCATGTCCACCATCGCGCTGGGCATCATCTTCACCAACGTGGCGGAGAACGTGTGGGGGCGCGACGACCTGAAGTTTCCGTCGCCGCTGCCCGAGTCGCCGCTGCACTTCCTGGGCGCCAACGTGCTGCCGATGGAAATCCTGGTGGTCATCGGCGCGCTGCTCATGATGCTGGCGGTGGAGCTGTTCAACCGCCGCTCGATCTACGGCAAGGCCGTGGTCGCGACCTTCAACGACCGCGACGCCGCCAAGCTCATGGGCATCAACACCGGCCTGGTCATCACCTTCTCGTATGCGTTGTCGTCCATGACGGCGGCCTTCGCCGGCGTGCTGATCGCGCCGCTCACCCTGACCGGCGCCTCGATGGGCGCGGTGCTCGGCCTGAAGGCCTTCGCGGTCGCCATCATCGGCGGGCTCACCAGCGGCATGGGCATCGTGGTGGGCGGGATCATTCTCGGCATTGCCGAGACCACCACCGGCTTCTACCTGAGCACCGGCTACAAGGACGTGCCCGGGCTGGTGCTGCTGCTGATCGTGCTCGCCGTGCGCCCCTCGGGGCTGTTCGGCAAGGCCGCCATCAAGAAGGTCTGAGCAACACAAGCGCCTCGCCATGAATTCCGAAAAAATGAAAACCAGCCATCTGCTTCTTGCGGTCACCGGCGTGGCTGCGCTGCTGCTGTTCCCGATCGGCATCGACAACCCGTACTACATCCACCTGCTCGAGACCATCATGATCTACGCGATCCTGCTGTTCGGGCTCGACATCGTGGTGGGCTACACCGGCCAGGTCTCGCTGGGGCATGCCGGGCTGTTCGGCCTGGGCGCCTATGCCGCCGGCGTGCTCGTGTTCAAGCTTGCGATGCCGTTCTGGATCACGGTGCCGGTGGCCATCCTCGTCACGGCCGGCTTCGGCGCGCTGCTGGCCTTGCCGGCGCTGCGCGTGTCGGGGCCTTACCTCGCCATGGTCACGCTGGCCTTCGGCACCATCATCCAGATCCTCATCAACGAGATGGATTTCCTGACCAACGGCCCGATGGGCATCAAGCTCGAGAAGCCCGCGCTGTTCGGCCACAAGCTCGACGACCGCGAGTACTACTGGGTGGTGGCGGTGCTGATGGTGCTGGCGCTGGTGGTGGTGCACCGCATCCTGCGTTCGCACCTGGGGCGTGCCTTCGAGGCGCTGCGCGGCAGCCCGGTGGCCTCCGACTGCATGGGCGTGTCGGTCTATCGCTACAAGGTCTACGCCTTCGTCATCAGCGCCGGCTTCGCCGGGCTCGCGGGCTGCCTCTATGCCTACTCCGAGCAGTACATCTCGCCCAACTCCTACAACTTCGAGCTCACCGTGCTGTTCCTGCTGGCGGTGATCATGGGGGGACGCAAGAGCCGCATCGGGGCCATGCTCGGCGCCACCATCATCGTGCTGCTGCCCAAGCTGCTGGACGACGTGGTGCTGTTTCGCTACGTGTCGGTGGCGCTGGCCGTGCTGGTGCTGGTCTCCGCGGTGGTCGCGGTCCGGCGGCAGCGCGCCTCCCCCGTGCAGATGGCCATTCCCGTGGTCGGCAGCATCGCGCTGGCGGGCCTGGCCTTCTGGCTCGACGCCATGACCGACTGGCGGCTGTCGATCTTCGGCGTGATCATGCTGTTCGTCGTGTACTACCTGCAGGACGGCATCGTCGGCTTCGTGCGCAAGGCCTTCAACATGCGCCGGCCGGTGGCATCGCTCGCGGCAGCCGACGTCGTTGCGGCACCGGCCGACGCGGTGTCCATCGCCGCCCATGCCGGCGGCACCGAAGACGTGCTCGAGGCCTCCGGCGTGCTGATGCAGTTCGGCGGCCTGAAAGCGCTCAACAACGTCGACCTGCGCATCAAGCGCGGCACCATCCACGGCCTGATCGGACCCAACGGCTCCGGCAAGAGCACCATGATGAACGTGCTGACCGGCATCTACGTGCCCACGGCCGGCGCCATCTCCTTCGGCGGCCGTTCGCTGGTCGGGCGCACCTCGGCCGACATCGCGCTGTCGGGCATTGCGCGCACCTTCCAGAACGTGCAGCTGTTCGGCGAAATGACCGCGCTGCAGAACGTGCAGGTCGGCCTGCACCACAGCTTTGCGAGCAACCTGCTCGACGTGGCGGTGCACACGCCGCGCTACCGGCGCGAGAGCGCGGCCGCTGTGCAGCGCGGGCTGGGGCTTCTGAAGTTCGTCGGCCTCGAGGCGCTCGCCACCGAGGAGGCGCGCAACCTGCCCTACGGCAAGCAGCGCCTGCTGGAGATCGCGCGTGCGCTGGCGCTCGATCCGCAGCTGCTGCTGCTCGACGAGCCGGCCGCCGGGCTGACCGCGCCCGACATCAAGGAGCTGCTCGCCATCATCCGCAAGATCCGCGAGCACGGCGTGACCGTGATCCTGATCGAGCACCACATGGACGTGGTGATGAGCATGTGCGACACCGTCTCGGTGCTCGACTTCGGGCAGAAGATCGCCGAGGGGGAGCCAGCCCGCGTGCAGGCCGACGAGAAGGTGATCGAGGCCTACCTGGGCGGCACCGCATGACACGCGCCGAAATCACACGTGCAGCAAGCGCAAGCGCAGGAAACCCATCATGCTGAGCATTCAGAATCTCTTTGCGGGCTACGGCAAGGTGCAGGTGCTGCACGGCATCTCGATCGACGTGCCCAAGGGCAAGGTCGTGACGCTCATAGGCTCCAACGGCGCCGGCAAGACCACCACCATGCGGGCCGTCTCCGGAATGATCGCGCCCACCGCCGGCGAGATCACGCTCAACGGCAAGCGCATCGAGGGCCTGGAGTCGTACCACATCGCCAAGCTGGGCCTGGCGCATTCGCCCGAGGGACGGCGCGTGTTCGCGACCATGACCGTCACCGACAACCTCACGCTGGGCGCCTTCCCGCGCCTGACCGGCAGCCGCCCGCGCGGCGACGTGGCGGGCGACCTGGAGCGCGCGCTCGAACTCTTTCCGCGCCTGAAGGAGCGCCGCACGCAGTTGGCCGGAACGCTGTCGGGCGGCGAGCAGCAGATGCTCGCCATGGCGCGCGCCGTGATGCTGAACCCCGAGGTGGTGCTGCTCGACGAACCGTCGATGGGCCTGGCGCCGATCCTGGTGGCCGAGGTGTTCCGCATCATCGAGCGGCTCAAGAGCGAGGGCGTGACGATGCTGCTGGTGGAACAGTTCGCCGCCGCCGCGCTCGGCGTGGCCGACTACGGCTATGTGCTGGAGAACGGGCGCATCTCACTGCATGGACCGGCCGAGAAGCTGCGCAGCGACCCGGCCGTCAAGGCCGCCTACCTGGGCGGCGGGCATTAGGCGCCCGGCACGCTGACCTGCGTGTGCCAGATGGCGGCCTCGCGGGCGTCTTTTCTCATGTGCTCCAGGAAGTCGGGCGCCACGCACAGGAACAGCGTCCTGCCCTCCGCACCGCCCAGCGCGCAGGCAAAGACGCCCATCTCGCCGGTCGATATTTCCTGCAGCACACGCCCGCCTTCGGCCACGCGCAGCACGCGGTGGCCCACCGCGTCGGCGATCCAGGCGGCACCCTGCGCATCGAGCGCGGCGCCGTCGGGTGCCACCTTCAGCTGCGGGATGATCGATTCGAGGTCGTGCCCGTCCGGCAGGGCGCCGAACGTGGCCCAGTCGCGGCGCGGCCCCAGCATGCCGTCGGGCTGGATGTCGAAGGCCGAAATCCTGTTGCCGAAGGTTTCGTTCACGAGCAGCGTCTTGCCGTCCGGCGTGCACATCGCGCCGTTGGCGAAGTGCATGTCCTTGGCGACCACGGTCACGCGGCCGTCGGGGTCGACGCGGGCCAGCTGCGCCGTCTGCACCGGCGCACCGCCCATCAGGTCGAAGCCGAAGTTGCCGACGTAGGCGCGGCCTTGCGCGTCCACCGCCATGTCGTTGACGTGGCCGCCCGCGACCTCCGACAGGTCGGCGTGAACGGCCAGCCTGCCGTCGGCCTCGCGTCGCAGCAGCTTGCGATCGCGCATGGACACGATCAGCAGGCGTCCGTCGGGCAGCCAGCCCAGGCCCGAGGGCTGTTGCGGCACGTCGGCGATTTTCTCGACCTGGCCGTCCAGGCCGACGGCGATGACCTGGTGCGTGTAGAAGTCGGACACCCACAGCCGGCCTTCATGCCAACGGGGCGCCTCGAAATAGCTGTAGCCGGAAACCAGTGTGGAAAACGGGGCAGAAGGGACAGAAGGGGCAGAAGGGGCAGAAGGGCTGGTGGCGTTCATCGACGATGTCTCCTTGGTTGTGTTTGCCAACCAATCTACATCCGCTGCGCCCGGGCCCGCTCGGGATTTGCCCCTCCTGAGCGATGGCCCGGTGCTCGGCACTGCTTTCCAGGTCGCCAGATACTCCTCGGACTATCTCCACTGACGAGCGAAGCATGCAATTCCCGAAATTCGGACTCATCCCTGGGCTGCTCCTCGGTGCAGCGCCCGTGGTTGCGCAGATCAACGCCGGCGCGCTGCCCCCCACCCCATCGCCGCCGTTCAAGCTCACGAAGGTCGCGCAGTTCGATCTGCCATGGCGCATCGCCTTCCTGCCGGACGGACGCATGCTCGTCACCGAGAAGACCGGCAGGCTCCACCTCACGACCCCGTCCGGGCAGAAGCTCGAAGTCGCTGGCGTGCCGCCGGTGCTGTCCCAAGGCCAGAACGGCCTGCTCGGCGTGTACCTGGCCCCCTCCTATTCGAGCGACGGGGCGATCTACCTGACCTATTCGGAGCCCGGGCAGGACCCGGGCACCTCGAGCCTGGCGCTCGCCCGCGCGACGCTCAGGATTGGCGCCGGCACCGCCTCGCTCGAGGACCTGAAGGTCGTCTGGCACGACCCGATCAAGGGCAAGGGGGGCCAGGTCGGCGCGGCCGTGGCCTTTTCGCCGGACCAGAAATTTCTCTTCCTCACGGCCGGCGACCGGCAGCGCTTCAGCCCCGCCCAAGACCCGAACCAACCGGCCGGCAAGATCCTGCGGCTGACCCTGGACGGCAAGCCCGCACCCGGCAACCCGATGGAGGGCAAGACCGGCGCACGGTCAGTGCCGGTGATCGATCCGCCAAGAGACACGGAGGCCGCCAAAACCGCGCCTGTGGTGCGCACCCATGTTTTCGACGGCCCGAACCTGACGCCGTCCGAAACGTGGACCTCGGGCCATCGCACGCCCTACGGCCTCGCGTTCGCGCCCGATGGCCGCCTTTGGGAGCTCGAGCATGGGCCGCGCGGCGGCGACGAACTCAACCTGATCGAGCCGGGCAAGAACTACGGTTGGCCGCTCGTCTCCTATGCGGTGAACTACGACGGCGTGCCCATTGCAAGCCCCGACACGCGCCCCGACCTGGCCAAGCCGGCAATCTACTGGACGCCTGTCCTCGCGCCCGGCAACCTGATGTTCTACAGCGGCGCGATGTTTCCGCAGTGGAAGGGCTCGGCGTTCGCGCCCGGTCTCGCCAGCCGTGCCCTGCACCGGATCGAGGTGCGCGGCGCGACCGCGACGCCGGCAGAGCACTGGACGGTGGGCTTTCGCGTTCGCGACGTCGAGCAGGCGCCGGACGGCGCGCTGTGGTTGATCGAGGACGACCACGAGGGCGGCTTGTATCGGCTCACGCCGAAGTAGTCACGTCGAGGTCGTCAAGCCCACCTTGTGGGTGGGCTTGCCGCGATCAGGCCAGCGCCGTGCCGAATGTGGCCAGCAGGCGCGTCCAGGCGCGTTCGGATTGGGCCGCGTTGTAGACCTGTGTGTCGGGCGGGCACCAGCCGTGGGCCGCCGGGTACACCTCCACCTCGGCTGGCAGCTTCGCGGCGTCGAACGCCGCGCGAAGCGTGACCTTGGCTTCGGGGTCTTTGGTGTCGTCGTTCTCGGCCACTGCAATCAGGTAGCGCGCCTGCGTCTGGGCCACCAGGCGATGGGGGCTGTCGGGCGCCGCGGTCACCATGGCGGCGCCGTGGAAGGTTCCGACCGCGCCCACGCGGCCGGGCGCCACGGAGGCAGTGCGCACCGCGATCGGGCCGCCCATGCAATAGCCGGTCGTGCCCAGCTTGCGCGCCTTGTCCACCTCGCGTTGGGCATCGAGCCAGGCCACGAAGGCTTTGCCGTCGCTCAGGTGCATGGCCGGCGTGAGGGCCTGCATCAGCGGCATCACCTCGGCGATGGGCGTCTGGCCGCCCTGCGCCGCGGTGGGCGCTTTCTTCTGCCTGTAGAAGGGGTTCACCACCAGCACGCTGTACCCCGACTCGGCCAGCCGCCGACCCATCTGCCTGAAAGCAGGGCGAAGGCCGAAGATGTCGGGCCATACCAGCACGCCGGGTGCCGGGCCCGATGTGGGCGCGACAAAGTATGCGTCGCAGCTGCCATCTGCGGTGGTGATGATCACCTCGCGCTCGGCCACGGCCACCGCGTTGGCCACGCTGGGCAACGCGGTCAGCAGGCCGGCGGATGCGGCCAAGGCACCGAAGTCGCGGCGGGTGTACTTCTTGAGCTCTTCCTGGTCGTTCAGATCACACACGATGGGTTTACCTTATTTGATTGACGTCAAACGTCAGCTTTTGCCATGAATCGGGGCGGCTAGCAAGCAGGCAGGTTTTCCCCTGACGCCCGGCGCCTGAAAGGCATTCAGGGAGCCCCAAAGCGGCGGCAGATCTGATAACGCCAGGAACGTCCACGGCCGAACGCTCGCGGACGGCGGACGACGCAAATGCCTGCCGTCCGGTGTAGCTATGGATAGCGACATACACGCTGTCAACAAATTCTCACAATTTAGAACTTATCGCTAAGCAGTCCACCGACCCCGCACGCCCGTGCGCTGGTTGTCCGCCTTTGCAAGTGGGCTCTCGATTCATCTGTGAGACGCTCATGAAGAAGCCGCAGCCATCGGCGACGGGGTTCCCCCGCGCATCTGCCATCGGCCTTGCCGCACTGGTCTGCACGCTGACCGCGCCCGCAGCCTTGGCGCAGGGCGTCCCACCCGCAGTGCTCCGGCAGAACGACACCGTGCAACGCCAGCTCGAGGACCGTCTGCGCGAAGAACAGGACCGGGCCCGCAATGCCGTGCCGGCGCGTCCGAACACAGAGCCGCAGACCGAGGCGCCGCGCACCACCGTGCCCGATCTCGGCGGCTGCCGCGACATTCAGCGCATCGCGATCGAAGGTGCAACGCAACTTCCCGCGGCGCTGCGCCAGCAGATCGACACCGACCATGCCGGCCAGTGTCTCGACTCCAAGAAGCTCGAGAACATTCTCGCCCTCATCACCAAGAGCTACATCGACCAGGGCCTGATCACCAGCCGCGCGTACCTGCCGGCGCAGGACCTGCGCACAGGGACGCTGACGATCCGCGTGGTGGAGGGGCGGATCGAGAAATACGAGCTGGACGCCACGCGTCCGGGCGGCGTTTCGCTGTCCGGCGCCTTTCCGGCGGCGCCCGGCGAACTGCTGAACCTTCGCGATCTCGAACAGGGCACCGATCAACTCAACCGCCTCGGCTCGAACAGCGCCACGCTCGATGTGCGCCCCGGCCAGCAGCCTGGCGAAAGCGTCGTCGTCGTGCGCAACCCCTCGCGTTTGCCGGCTCGACTGTTCCTGTCGGCTGACAACCTGGGCACGCCGGCCACCGGCCGCGACAGCCTGACGGGCACGTTGAGCCTGGACAGCCTGCTCGGCCTGAACGAACTCATTGCGATCACGCAGCGCAACTCGGTGCCTCACGACGCGGACCACCGCTCCAGGGCCACGGCCCTGCTGCTGTCGGTGCCGTGGGGCTACTGGAACGTCGGCGCCGACCTGAGTCGCACCAGCTACGGCAACCGCATCACGCAAGCCAGCGGCAACACCCTGCTCGCCGAGGGCCGCACCGACACTGTCGGCCTGACGGTCGACAGGGTGCTGTTGCGCAATGCCGGCAGCCGCCTCAGTGCGAGCGCGCGCATCGGCACACAGGACACGACCAGCTACGTCGGCGGCGAGCTGTTGGGAGTCGCCAGCCGCAAGCTCGCCATGTCGGACCTGAGCCTGAGCGGCTTTGTCGCGCTGGGCGGCGGCGTGCTGAATGGCCGCCTGGCCTGGGCGCATGGCCTGAAGGGCCTGGGCGCACTGCACGACCCCGCGGGCCTGGCGCGCGACCAGCCGCATGCGCAGTTCGACAAGCTCAATGTCGACCTGGGCTTCGACCGCCGCTTCAAGCTGGCCGATACCACCTTCGCCTGGTCCAGCCAGTTCAGCGCCCAGCGGGCTTTCGACACGCTCTATGGCTCGCAGCAATTCCTGATCGGCGGTCCGGGCAGCGTGCGCGGTTCGCTCGTCAACACGCTGAGCGGCGACAACGGCGTGCTGTGGCGCAACGAACTCGGCGTGCCCTTCGCGCAGAAAGTCGGCGACGTGCCGGTGGTGGGACGCGGCTACATCGGCCTGGACGTGGGGCGCGTGAGCAATCGCGCCGCGGGCGTGCCCTCGGGCTCGATGTCGGGCGCGACCGTCGGTGTGTCGTTGCAGGCGGCGGGCGCGAGCGTGGACCTGTTCGTCTCGCGCGCCATCCGGTTGCCCACCGGCATGCGCCGCGAGTCCACGCAAGTCGGCTTGCGTCTTTCCTATTCCCTCTGAGGTGCTTGCCATGAATCACATCTATCGCGTTGTCTGGAATGCAGGCCTGGGCCTGTGGACAGCGGCCTGCGAGACTGCCCGCGGCAAGGGAAAGAGCGCGAGCACCGCGATGCTGAGCGCCGCCGCCGCCGGCCTGCTGCTGCCGGCGCTCGCCCACGCACAGGCGCAGCCCTCGGCCGTGCCCGCGGGCGGCGCATTGCGCGCCTTTCTCGCGCCCAACGGCGCGACCGTGGTCAACATCAACGCGGCCAATGCGGCCGGGCTCTCGCACAACCAGTACCAGAGCTTCAACGTCAACGCCGCCGGCCTGGTGCTCAACAACGGCAACGCGGCGCAGGCTGCCTGGGCCTCGGTGCTGGCCAACGGGCAGGTGGCGGCCAACCCGAACCTCGGCGCGGCGGCGCGCATCATCCTCAACGAGGTGACCTCGAACAACCGCAGCACGCTCGCCGGCTTCACCGAAGTGCTCGGCGGCCGCGCCGACGTGGTGCTGGCCAATCCCTACGGCATCACCTGCTCGGGCTGCGGCTTCCTCAACACCGACCGCGTGACGCTCACCACCGGGCTGCCGACGCTCAACGCGGACGGCAGCCTGCGCGGCTTCTCGGTCCAGCAAGGCGACATCCTCGTCAACGGAGGCGGGCTCAACGCGACGGCGCAGCAGATCCTCGACCTGGTGGCACGCACGGTGCGCATCGATGGCGCGGTGCGCACCGGCGACCTGGGCATCACTGCCGGCACCAACCAATGGGACTACGCCAGCCGTGCCGTCACCGGCAACGCGGGCGCTGCGGGCGGCGCCGGCAGCTACGCCATCGACAGCACCGCGCTGGGCGGCATGTACGCCAACCGCATCCGCATCGACGCCACCGAAGCCGGTGTCGGCGTGCGCATGCTGGGCGAAGCGGCGGCCACGGCCGACGACTTCACGCTCACGGCGGCGGGCCGCATCGAACTGGTGAATCGCATCTCGGCGCAGCGCGACATCGCGATCGCCGCCACCGGGGCGGCCGCGTCGACGATCGCGCTGTCGGGTGGCAGCCTCACGGCCAACCGCGACATTGCGGTCGCGGCCGAGCAAGGGGCGATCGCCATCGACAGCAGCCAGCTCGTCGCCGGCCAGGACCTGCGCGTGACCACCGCGGCCACCGACCCGCGCGCGCTCACGCTGGCGCTCAGCGACAGCCGATTCGGCGCGACGCGCGATGCGATCGTCTCCGGCGGACTGGGCAACGCGCTGCTCACGCGCAGCAGTGTCCAGGCCGGCAACAACCTCGACGCGGGCGCGGGCACCGTCGCGCTGGGCGACGGCGTGGTGCTGCAGGCCGGCAACGCGCTGGCCGCGCGCGCGACGGTGGGCGACCTCGGCCTGGGCACTGCCGCCATCGTGGCCACCAACGGCATCCGGCTCGACAGCGCCGGCGCGACGCGGATCGCGGCCAGCAGCAATGGCGGCGTGGAAAGCATCAGCGGCGACATCGCCATCAACGCGGGCCGGGTCCTCGACAACGCGGGCATCGTCACCGCCGACGCGGGCAGCCTCGCGGTGCGCGCCGGCATCGCCCTCACCAACAGCGGCACGCTCCATGCCGGCCGCGATCTCTCGCTGGCCGATGCCTCGGGCGGCGCAAGCCAGAGCGTCGACAACACCGGCCTCATGCTCGCCGGCCAGGCGCTGAATGCGCAGGCGTCGACGCTGACCAACAGCAACGTGATGCAGTCCGGCGGCACGCAGACCCTGGCCGTCGGCCTGCTGGACAACAGCGCCAAGGTCATCGGGGGCGCCGGCCTCGGCATTCAGGCAGGCAGCATCGACAACAGCGGCTACCTGCAGGCCACGGCGGGCGACAACAGCGTCGCCGCGACGGACGTGACGAACCGCGGCGCGGGTGCAATCTATGCCGTGGCCGGGTCGCTGGGCATGACGCTCGCCGGCACGCTCGACAACAGCGGCTACGTGGGCGCCGCGCAGACCGCCCGTGTCCAGGCCGACAGCATCGCGAACCGGGCCGGCGCCGACATCGGCAGCGGCCAGGGCGCGGTGATCCTCACCACCGCCAAGACGCTCGACAACGCCGGCACCGTGCTGGCCGAGACGGGCGGCGCGACGCTCACGGCCGGCGGCCTGCTCACCAACAGCGGCAACCTTGCCGCGAAGCAGGCGTTGACGGTGCAGGCCGGCGGCCTGGTCAACACCGCCACCGGCTATGTGGTCAGCGACAGCGGCACCGTCGCCCTCGGCTCGACCGGCGCGCTCGCCAACGACGGCGAGATCGTCGCCACCAACGGCGCGGTGCAGCTCGATGCGACCGGCGCGCTGACCAACAACAGCTTCGTCACGGCCGCGCTGAATCTGGGCGCGCGGGCGGGCAGCATCGCCAACACGGCGAGCGGCAACCTCGTCAGCACGAACGGCAACGTGGCGCTGGCCAGCACCGGCACGCTTGCCAACGACGGCGTGGTCGCGGCGCGCGCGGGCCGGCTCTCGCTCGACGCGGGCGACACGCTTGTCAACAACGGCGACCTCGCGGCGCAGCAGGACCTGGGCGCGCAGGCGCGCGCGCTCACCAACCGGGGCAACATCGTGAGCGACCAGGGCGCCGTCGCGCTCGAGACCCGGGACACGCTCTACAACGGCGGCACCCTCGCGGCCAACACAGGAAACGTCACGCTGCGCAGCCAGAACACCGTGCAGAACGAAGGCACGGTCAGCGCTGCGCAAGACCTCGCCATCGCCGGTTCAGGCGCGGGCGCGGCGAACCAGCTCCTGAACGCTGGCACCGGCAGCCTGCTGGCCGGCGGCCGCATGACGATTGCCAGCAACAGCGTGACCAATGCCGGCAAGGCCTGGATCCAGGCCACCGACGGCAGCACGGTGACAGGCAACTTCGTCGACAACGCCGGCACCTGGCTGCTGTCCACACAGGCAGGCGCCGTCGACGACGCGCTGGCCATCGGCGCGAACACGAACAACAGCGGCACGCTGCAGAGCGAGCGCAACCTCGGCATGAGCGGCAACCTGACGAACAGCGGCACGGTCTCCGCCGTCGGCAAGCTGAGCGTCAACGCACCCGCCGGCGCGATCGACAACCAGGCCGGCGCCACGATCCAGGCCGGCCAGGCGCTGAGCCTGGCGAGCAGCGGCAGCCTGAGGAACGGCGTGGGCGCCTCGATCGCCGGCAACAGCGTGGCGCTGAGCTCCAGCGGCACGGCCTTCGAGCCCAACGGGCTGGTCAACCAGGGCACCGTCAACGCGCGGGACGGCGGCGTCACGCTGCGCGTGAACGGCACCATCGCCAACAGCGGCACCATCTACGGCAAGCAGCTGGTCGACATTGCCGACCGCGCCGGCACCGCCAGCGAGTCGCTGGACAACAGCGGCGCCATCTACAGCGACAACACCCTGACCCTGCAGGGCGCGGCGCTGGGCAATGCGGCCGGCGGGCGCATCGAGTCGGCCAGGGGCACCACGATCACCGGCGCGAGCCTGCGCAACGACGGCGTGTGGCTGCTCGGCTCCAGGGACGCGAGCTCGTACTCCTACGTCACGCTCACCGGCGCGCTGACCAACACGCGCGACATCCAGACCGTGGGCCATGCCGCCTTCGGCGTGGGCACGGTCGAGAACGCGCAGCGCGCGGGCGACCCGGCCGGCAACGCGACGATCGTCGCGGGCGGCAACCTGACCCTCAGCGCCAATGCCGACACCGGCGCGGCGGACAGCTTCGTCAATGCCGGCACCCTGCAGGCCGGCGGCACGCTCAAGGCCGACTCGCTGGGCGGCATGCGCAACAGCGGCGCCGCCAGCCTGATGCTGGGCGACCGGCTGGATCTCGAGTCGCGCAACACACTGCAGAACGAAGGCACGATCCAGAACGGCAGTTCGGCATCGGGCAGCGTGTTCGCGGTCGGCAACATCACCAACTCCGGCACGATCACATTCGGCACGGCGCCTTCCGGCTACGCGGAACTCTCGGGCGCGCGCATCGACAACAGCGGCACGCTGCAATCGGCCGGCGACCTGGGGCTGCGTGTCGGCGTCGCCGGCGTGCACGGCAACGGCAGCATCGTGAGCGAGGGCGATCTGTCGATCGTCACCCGCGCCGGTGGCGACTTTTTCGACTACACACCCGAAGGAAAGCTCTACGCCGCGGGCACCTTCAAGCTCGTCGGCGCGAACCTCCTGCTCGGCGACGGCCAGCAACTGGCCGCCAATGCGATGGACTTCAGCCTGCACAGCCTCACGCTCGGCAAGGGCGCCGTGCTGCAGACCAGCGGCGCGATGGGCATCAGCACCGAAACGCTGACGCAGGCGGACAGCACGAGCCGGATCATGGCCTCGATGGGCAGCCTGGAGACCGGCGCGCTGAACTACAGCGGCCTGTCCGTGACCGGCCCGGGCGGCTTCAACAACATCGGGCTGATCTTCTCGGCCAGCAATTTCAGCCTGAGCGGAACCTCGATCACGAACACCAGCACCGGCGGCATCGCGGCGCTGGGCGACCTGACCGTCAACGCCACCACGGGCAACCTGCTGAACCAGGGCGCCCTGTATGCGGGCGGCACGCTCTACGGCCAGGCCGCCGCCGGCACGATCACCAACGCGGCCACGACGACCCAGTACCTGGGCACGATGGACGCGGGCACCGGCATCGCGCTGAGCGCGAAGACCATCGTCAACAACAGCACCATCAGCACGCCGGGCACCGTCAGCCTAACGGCCACGACGATCCGCAACGAGGTGCTGGGCGGTGACACGCGGCAGACCAACCTGACCTACGGCCAGGAGGTGCTCATCTCCCAACCCAACGTGCTGCCGGCCGTCTATCGGACGGTGTGGTCGTCGGCGCCGGGCTATGCGACGACGCCGGGCATCAAGGCGCAGATCACCGCGGGCTCGGTCGTGGCGCGGTTCAACAAGTTCTTCAACCTCGGGGCGGTGCTGTCGGCCAACAACCTGAGCCTGACGGGCCAGGGCGCGGCGGCGGCATTCACCAATGACGCGCTCGCGTTGCCCGCCGCTTCGAACGGCTCGACCTACTACTACCAGTCCAACGGACAATGGTTCTCCGGATGCCTGACGCTTTGTGCCTTCCCGGGGACGAAAGCCTGGGCCACGAAGGAAGAGGCCATGTTCAACGGCCGGATACTGCCGGCCACGCCCCCGAGCGGCATCGCCGTGGGCGGCGGTGTCTACGCCGACACCCTCACCGGCAGCGGCTTCGAGCTCATCAACAACGGCCTGAGCACGCCCGCGCCGACCGCGCAGAACCTGAAGGCGATGACGGCCGGCCCGGCGAATGCGGTGACCACCAAGCAGGCGCCCACGACGACCGCGGTCGCCGTGGGCACCGGCTCGTCCACCTCGGTGAGCGGCGGCACCGTTGCCACCGGCCAGGCCGCCGCCCCCACCGGCGGCGCGAGCACCGCCAGCGGCCGCGCGCCCGCCTCCGGCACCGTGGCCGCCGGCGGCACCGCCACCATCCGGCCGGTGACGGCCGGCACGCTGGCCGCCAACGCGGCCAACGGTGTCTCGGGCACCTCGTTCGGGGGCATCCGCATCACGCTGCCGACCAACCCCAACGGCTTCTTCGTGATCGCGCGGGATCCGGATGCGCGCTACCTGGTGCAGAGCAACCCGCTGTTCCAGGTCGCGCCCACGACGCTCGGCTCCGACTACCTCGCAGGCCTGCTCGGCTTCAGCCCCGACCAGACCGTGCTGCGCCTGGGCGACGCGAGCTACGAGGCCTTCCTGGTCAAGCAGCAGCTGATCGCGCGCACCGGCGAGGACGTGCTCGACGGCTACCAGAACGCCGGCGCCCAGATGCAGGGCCTGATGGACAGCGCCGCCCAGCAGAGCACCGACCTGAAGCTCACCTACGGCGTGGCCCTCACGCCGGAGCAGCAGGCATCGCTCAAGCACGACATGGTGTGGATGGTGGCGACCGAGATCAGCGGCAAGGTCGTGCTCGCGCCCGTGGTGTACCTGTCGGCCGCGACGAAGAACAGCGTGCTCCAGGGCAGCGTGATCTCGGTGAAGGACGCCAACCTGAACCTCACCGCGCTCACCAACACCGGCGGCACCATCGTTGCGTCGAACACGCTGAAGGTGGTCGCGGTGGGCGACATCCAGAACGTGTCGGGCACCATCAAGGCCGCGAACGTGGCGCTGGCCTCGACGGCCGGCAACATCGTCAACCGCACCACGGCGGTGACCAGCGGCAATGCGAAGAACAGCAGCACGCAGATCGGCAAGACCGCCACCATCGAGGCCACCGATTCACTGGTGCTGAGCGCCAAGCGCGACATTCTGGTGACCGGCGCCAAGGTCTCGGCCGGCGGCGACGCGGTGCTGGCGGCCGGCGGCAACATCGCCTTCGACACCATCCAGGACAAGAGCAGCAACACCACGGTCAAGCGCTCGTCGAGCATCTTCGGTTCCAGCAAGAAGACCACCACCGTCACCACCGTGAAGCAGGTCGGATCGCAGCTGGAGGTGGGCGGCGATCTTGCGATGGCCGCGGGCCGCGACATCACGATCGCGGGCAGCCAGGCGAAGGTGGCCGGCAATGCCGTGCTGCAGGCCGGCAACAACGTCGACATCGTCTCGCGGGACAACACCACGACCACCGACATCAGCAGGAAGCGCTCGGGCATCGGCGTGGGTGGCGCTGCCTTCGGCGTGCAGAAGACGACCATCAACAACACCTCGACCCGCAACAACGGCGGCAGCATGGAAGTCGGCGGCGACGGCGCTGTGGTGGCCGGCCGCGACGTGACGCTGCAGGGCTCGGTGCTGGCCATCGCCAAGGACGGCTACGTGGCGGGCACCAACGTCAACGTGCTGGCCGGCACCAACAGCGATACATCGCACCGGCGCGACGTGACCACCGGCATCGGCAAGATCGTCGGCTCCAACCAGGCCGGCGGCAGCGTCGGCGGGCCTTCGACCGGCACCAGCACCGATGCGGGCACGGTGGCCGCAGCCGGCGCCGGCAAGGGCGCCGCGCAGGCCAACGCGGGTGCGGGTGCCGGCGGCGGCGCCAATGCCTCGGCCGGCGTGGCGGCGGTCTCGCACGAGATCAAGGTCACGGACACCAGCGACACGCGCAACCTCGCCTCGGTGATCCACATCGGCGGCAACGGGCAGATCGACGCCAGCGGCACGGTGACGCTCAAGGGCTCCAACGTGGCGTCGGACGGCAACCTCGTCGTCAACGCGAACCGGCTCGACGTGCTGGCCGGGCAGGACACCCGAAGCTCGCACACCAACGTCAACACCAGCAACGTCGGGCTCATGAGCAGCACCGGCAACCAGGGCTCGGGCGGCGCCACGGCGAACGCCTCGGCATCGGGCCAGGGCATGCCGGGCGGCAACGCGAGTACAGACGCCAACCTGGGCGCGTCGACCGACAACCGCGTGAGCTACATGGAGCAGTCCATCGTCGACACGAAGACGCGCGAGGTCGTGCACGTCGGCTCGAACCTCACGGCGGGCAAGGGCCTGCAGGCCAAGGTCAACGACACGATGACGGTGGAAGGCTCGCGCGTGGCCTCCGGCGGCGACATGGTGCTGAAGGCCGGCAACCTCATCACCCGGGCGGCCGAGGACGTGCGCGAGACGAAGGTCGACAGCATGCAGACCGCCAGCGGCTTCTACGCCAGCGCCGGCGGCAGCGCCGACACGCAGACCAGCGCGGCGACCGGCGCCGGCACGGCCGTGGGATCGACGGCCGCCGCGGGTGTGCACGGCGAGGTCGGCTCGTACACCAACATCGTGCTGTCGAACAGCGCGACGACGGACACCCGGGCCAGCGTGTCGAAGATCGAAGCGGGCGGCAACCTGATGCGCACCGCGCGCGACACCATCGCCGACGTCGGGACCGACATCCTGGTGAAGGGCGACCTGAACCAGTCGGCCGACAAGATCCTGAGCAGCGCCGCCCGGGACACGCACAGCAGCAGCGCCGGCAGCACGACCTTCGAGACCAAGACCGGCTTCTACGCCGAGTCGAGCGCGAACGCGCAGGCCCAGGGCCGCGCGGAGCAAAAGGGCCAGGCGACGACCAAGCTGGACCCCGATGCGAATACGCCGGCCAAACCCACGGTCAAGCCGGGCACGACCGTTCCCGGTACGGGTGCCGGGACAGCCGGAACCACCGGGACTGCAGGGACTGCCGGCACCGCCGGTACGGGCGCAGTGCCGACCGCCGCAACCGGCGCCGGCGCCACCGCAGCCGCGGCCGCCCCCGCCGCCGCGCCGGCGGCGCCGGGCGCAGCGCCGTCGGACACCGGCTCCGCCAACCAGGTGAGCAAGGGCAATTCCGGACTGGGCGCGGGTGCCATGGCCGGCGCGGGCATCACGATGACGCTCGATGTGGGCACGGCGAACGACGCTTCGTCGAGCAGCACCGCGCGCCGGGGCACCATCCAGGTCGGCGGCAGCGTCAACAGCAAGTCGAACAACGAGACCGTGTTCGAAGGCACGAAGATCGAGGCGGGCAAGGGCGTGAACATCGAGGCCGGCTCGCTCGACTTCAAGGCTGCCAGCAATGCCACCCGCAACGACAGCATGGCCGCCGGCGCCGGCGGCGCGTTCAGCGTCGACCTCGTGAACTCGACCGGCACCGCGAGCGGTTACGGCAACTACAACCAGTCGGGCGCCAAGACCAACACGGCAGTGGCAGGCAGCATCCAGGCGGGCACGGGCGGCGTCAACATCGTGACGCGCAACGACACGCGCATGGAAGGCACGACGATCTCGGCCTCGGGACCGGTGAACATCGCCGCGGGCGGGGCACTGAAGATCGATGCCGCGCGCGACACCTTCGAGACCGGCACCCGTTCCGCCGGCGCAACGGCTTCCGCGACCGCCGGCGCCGACCAGGTCAGCGCGAGCGCCAGCCTCGACTACGGGCAGTCGAACACCTCGGGCCGGCGCGACCGGGTTGCCGCCATCGCCAGCGGCCAGGGCGTGACGCTGAAATCCGGCGGCGACACCACGCTGGTCGGCACGCAGGTGACCGCGGGCGGCGACATCAAGGTGGCGGCCGGCGGCAACCTGGACATCCAGGCCGCGAGCGGCAAGACCGACAGCAGCGCGGTCCAGGTGTCGGTGGCGGCCACGGTCGGCGGCGGCGCCCAGGGCGTCGGCGGCGGCGCGTCGGCCTCGGGCGGCGTGGAGATGTCCAAGAGCGACACCGCCACTGGCGCCACCTTCGACAGCAAGGGCGGCAAGGTCGGCTTCAGCTCGGGCGGCGACACCACGATGACGGGTACGCAGGCCAGCGGGGTGGCACCGACGTCGGTGGAGGCTGGCGGCAATGTCGTCATGAAGGACGCGGTCAGCACGACCAAGGGCTTTGCCTTCGGCGCGCAGTTCGCCGCGGCCGGCGCGAGCGAGGACACGGAGAAGAAGGGCACGCGGCCGAAGACCGACGGCGGTACGGCAGCACCGGCGGCACCGGCAGCACCGGTGGCAACGCCAGCTACCACGACGACAACGACGGCCACGACGACCAAGCCGACCACGCCGACCACGCCAGCCACAACGCCGGCAACCACGCCGGTCCCGGCGCCCAAGCCCGCCGCGACCGCTGCCAGCACCGCGTCTGCGGCACCCGCGCCCGCCGGCGCACCGGCGGCCTCGACGCCCCCCGTGGCCGGCGCCCCCCTGCCGCCCGAGACGGAGAAGACCATCACCAACCAGCAACTCACCGGCGGCAACGGCTCCGGCACCTTCAACGTCGACGTGCAGAACGACAAGAGCAGGCAGCAGACCAACCTGGGCGCGATGACGGTCGTCTCCAACACCCGGAGCGGGGCGGCGAACGTGACCGCCCAGGTGCCGCTGCCGAGCCAGCTGCCCAAGGGCACGCGCGCCACGGCCACCATGACCGATGGCAAGCCGCTGCCGTCGTGGCTCAGCTTCGACGCGAAGACCGGCATGGTCACGGGCACGCCGCCTGCGGGCTTCAAGGGCGACATCCAGGTGATCGTGAACGTGCCGCAGTCGAACGGGTCTGTCGCACACACGCCGTTGACGATGTCGGTCAAGTAGAAGTGCACGGGCGGCCTGCGCCGAACGCGTCATTCCGGTGAGCGCGAGGATTCACATTCGGTGACAATCCGGCACCCCCAAAGCCGCCCGCCATGCCGAATCCCCCCGCCTCGCCAACGATCCAGGTCGCCTTCGTCGAAGACGATCCGGAGATCGCCGAGGCGCTGGCGACGGCGATTCGCAGCGCCGACGGCCTGCAACTGCACGGCATGGCCCGCAGCGTGCGCGAGGCGCGCGCGATGCTGGACCTGTCGGCCGCGCAGGTGCTGGTGGTCGACCTGGGCCTCCCCGACGGCTCGGGCGTCGAGGTGATCCGCGCGGCGCAGGTGGCGTGGCCCGACTGCGCCGTGGTGGTCAGCACGTCTTTCGGCGACGAGGCGCTCGTGATGCAGAGCCTGGAGGCCGGCGCCACGGGCTATTTGCTCAAGGACAGTTCGCCGCGCCACATCGTCGAAGAGATCCGCGCCGCGCAAGCCGGCGGCAGCCCGATCAGCCCGCTCATCGCGCGCCAGCTGCTCACGCGCTTCAAGCAGGCGCGCCCCCCCGCAAGCCCTGCGGCCGAAGTGCCCGCCGCAGAACAGGCACAGCTGTCGCCACGCGAGCGGCAAGTGCTGGAGTACATCACCAAGGGCTTCAGCTACGAAGAGATCGCCGGGTTGATGGGCGTGACGCGCAACACCGTGCTGAGCTTCGTGCGGCGCATCTACGCCAAGCTGGAAGTGCGCTCGCAGGTCGAAGCCATCCATGAAGCCCGCAGCCAGGGTCTTCTCGCCCCTTAGGCCAGCCTTCGCGGGCTTGCTGCTGCTGGCCGCCGCCGCGTTTGTCGCGGGGCCGTCCGTCGCCACTGCGCTGGCGGACGCGAACGCGCCGCGCGCACAGCACTTCACCCAGGCGCGCGTACTGACGCAGCCCATCGACGCTCCCTCCGACCCGCTGCCGCGGCAGCCCGACGCAGCTGCGCCGACGGGCGAATGGAAGCAGGTCACCTTGCCCTACACCTGGCCGCGTGCGGTCGTGCCGGCAAGCAGCGCCCAGGAGTGGCTGCGCACCTGGATCGAACTCGACCTGCGCGGCGTGCAGGCACAGGACGCATTTCTCTACCTGCCGCGCTGGCAGACCATCGGGCGCGTCGCGGTCTATGCGGACGACCGGCTGATCTACACGTCGTCCGGCGACACGGTATGGAACAGCTTCAACTTCCCGCTGTGGATGCCGGCTGCTGGCGACGAGGGCCGGGAAACCGGCGCGCCGCGCACCTTGCGCATCCGCATCGACAGCCTCAGGAGCGCCGGCGGCGCGGTCTCCACGGCGTGGGTCGGCCCGAAGGCTGACCTGGAGCCGCGCTTTCGATGGCGCCGCGCGCTGCAATCGGGCATCTCCGAGGTCATGAGCATCGCGGTGATGGGCCTGGGGCTGTTCGCTTTTTCCGTCTGGCTCCTGCGCCGCCGCGAGAGCATCTACCTGCTGTTCGCGCTGTACACACTGTTCATGGTACTGCGCGGGTTGCACTACTACACGGGACTGGAACCACTGCCGATTCCGTCGGCGTGGTTCGGGTGGATCACGGTCAATTCGGTCAACGCGCTGCTGGTGACCTGGTATTTCTTCGTCGCGACACTGGTGCCGCGCGCGCCGCGCTGGGTGGGGCGCGCGCTGCTGGTGCTGCTGGCGCTGTCGTGGACGGTGACGATGCCGCTGCTGCAGGTGCTGCCCGGCATGGATGCATTGGCGCCGCTCTCCTACCTGCTGACGATCCTGGCGGGCATCCCGGCCGTGCTGCTCATTGCGTGGGCCGCCTGGCGGCAAGGCTCGCGCGAGGGCATCCTGGCCTCGTTCGTCGGCATCATCGATCTGCCGGTGGCCATCCACGACTGGCTGATGCAGAACTACTTCGTGAGCCCGGAGGACATCTACCTCTGGCCGGTGTCGACCACGGCGCGCCTGCTGATGTTCATCTACATCATCCTGCGGCGCTACGTCGGCGCGGTCGACGACGTGGAACAGGCCAACGCGCACCTGGCCGAACGCCTGCGGGAACGCGAGGCCGAACTGGCCGTCAACTACGCGCAGTTGCGCGAAGTGCAGCAGCGCGAAACCCTGAGCCGCGAACGCCAGCGGCTGATGCAGGACATCCACGATGGCATGGGCTCGCAGTTGATCAGCGCGTTGAAGGTGGCCGAGGCCGGCAAGCTCAGCGAGCCGCAGATGGCGCTGGTGCTGCGGGAATGCATCGACGACCTGAAGCTCACGGTCGATTCGCTCGAACCCGTCGAGGCCGACCTGCTGCTGTTGCTCGCGACACTGCGTTACCGGCTGCTGCCGCGGCTGCGCGATTCGAGCCTGAGCCTGCGCTGGGAAGTCATCGACGTGCCGCCGCTCGAATGGCTCGATCCGCGCAGTGCGCTTCACATCCTGCGCATCCTGCAGGAGGGGATCTCGAACGTGATGCAGCACGCCGGCGCGACCGAGCTGCGTGTGGCGACAGCGCGGGAGGCGGACGGCGTGGCGGTGGTCCTGCTCGACAACGGCCGTGGCTTCTCTGCGCAGCCCGAGGGCCCCACCGGACACGGACTCTCGAACATGCGGCGCCGGGCACGTGCCATTGGAGGGACGGTGACGTGGGAGGCAGCGCAGGGCGGGACGCGCTTTCGACTGTGGCTTCCCTTGAAGGCGCCGCATCCAGGGCCGCTGACGAAGGGCGCGGACTCCGAGCCGGCTTCGCTGGCCTAGGCGTGAAGGTCCAGCAAGCTGTCGTGGGTCTTGAGGGAGAGGCGAGCGCCAGCAATGGGCCCGGGCCGCCGTTGCTCGCCGTCCGCGACGCGATAGCTGCCCGCTGACAACCAGAAGCCCCTCGCTCAAGCGCGCAGGCGCTACGCCAGCACGTCGGTGCGCGGCAACCTGAGCTGCGTCTTCAACGTCTCGAACACCTGGCGCGTGACCGGGTTCACCACGTGGCTGCGCACATACAGGTGGTAGGCCAGGTCGGGCAGCCGCGGCATGCCGTCGCCGGCGCCCAGCACGCGCAGCCCCGCGTCGAGCTGCTCCACGCCGCGCGCGGTCACACCGAGCCCCGCGCGCAGCGCCGCCTTGATGCCGATCAGGCTCGACGAGGTGTAGCGCGGCGTCCAGGCCACGCCCGCCGCGTCGAGCGCCTCGTGGCCGATGCGCCGGAAGATGCTGGGGCCGTCGGCCATGATGAGCGGCACGGGCTTGGCCGGGTCGTGCACGTAGCTCGCGGCGCACAGCCACACGGTGGGCGAGTTGCGCAGCACCACGCCTTCGAACTGCGACTGCGCGTCGGCGCGGTTGGAGATGATCATGTCGACCTCGCCGCTCTTGAGCGAGGTCATCAGGTAGGGGCTGCGGCCGATGTGAATGTCCAGCTGCAGCAGCGGCGAGGTGCGCGCCACCTCGGTCAGCAGCAGTGGCAGCATGGTCTCGGCCACGTCGTGCGGCGCGCCGATGCGCAGGTTGCCTTCGAGCTGGCCCTGGCGCAGGCTGCGCAGCGCCTCGTCGTTCAGCGCGAGCATGTGGTGCGCATAGGTGAGCAGGCGTTCGCCGTGCTCGGTCAGGCGCTTCTGCCGGCCCTGCTTGGCGAACAGCGGATGGCCGATCTGCTCTTCGAGCCGCTGCATCTGCTGCGTGATGGCCGACTGCGTGCGCTCCAGGTGCACGGCCGCCGCCGCAAAGCTCTGGTGGCTGACGACGGCGGCAAAGGAGCGCAGCAGTTCAAGATCAAGGGTGGCCATACATTAATTTTATTGATGTGTTTCGTGCGCTGCTTGGATTGTTGCGTCACGCCGCCGTCACTACAGTGAATGCATACCGAACAGGCAACCCCACTGGAGAACACGCATGAGCACCCCTTCCGAGCAACGCCAGCAGGCGGTCGCGGCATCCATCGGCGAGATGAAGAAAGCCATCGGCGGCGCTGAAGCGACCCGCGAGCACCTGAAGACCGTGCTCGCTGCGCTCGAAGGCCTGGCCGCGCACACCGCCTACTGGGGCGCCGCCGACTTCCCGCCGCCCGAGGCCGGCGAGCACCAGGCGCGCTACCTCATTGCCGAAGACGCGGACCAGAGCTATGCGCTCTACCTGAACGTGATGCGCCCGGGCAAGAAGATCGTGCCGCACAACCACACGACCTGGGCCTGCATCGCGGCCGTGGAAGGCACCGAGCACAACCGCGTGTACGAGCGCACCGACGACGCCAGCGTGCCGGGCGTGGGCACGCTGAAGGAAACGGCGCTGGTCGTCGTGGCACCGGGAACGGGCATTGCGCTGATGCCCGAGGACATCCACTCGGTCGAGATCCAGGGCGAGCAGGTCATTCGCCACCTGCACATGTACGGCCGTGCGCTCGAAACGCTGAACCGGCGCACCGCATACGACATGGCCGCGGGCACGTACCAGACCATGGGCATCGGCGTGCAGACGCGCCGCTAGTCCGCTTCTCTTTTTCACGTTCTTTTTCTTCATGCGGGTCGCGCGCTGCGCGGCCGCGCAGGACACCGTTCGTTCCACCGACTCGCTCTCATGACCTCTTTCATCGACCCGAAGACCCTCAAGGCCTGGCTGCACGACGGCGCGGAGATTGCGCTGCTCGACGTGCGCGAGCACGGCCAGTACGGCGAGGCGCACCTGTTCTACGGCATTCCCCTGCCCTTCAGCCGGCTGGAGCTCGATGCGCCGCGGCTGGTGCCGCGACGCAGCACGCGTGTGGTGGCTTACGACGAAGGCGCGGAAGACAACGTGGCGCAGCGCGCCGCCGCGCAGCTGGCCGCGCTGGGCTACACCGACGTGCATGTGCTGCAAGGCGGCGCGCAGGCCTGGCAGGCCGCGGGCTACGTGCTCTTCGCGGGCGTGAACCTGCCCTCGAAGACCTTCGGCGAACTGGCCGAGGAGGTCTATCACACGCCCCGCGTCAGCGCCGACCAGCTCGCCGAGATGCTGGCGCGCAACGACCGCGTGGTCGTGCTCGATGGCCGGCCGGTGAGCGAGTTCCACAAGATGAACATCCCGAGCGCCACCTGCTGCCCCAACGGCGAGCTGGCCTACCGCGTGCGCCAGCTGGTGCCCGACACCACCACGCCCATCGTCATCAATTGCGCGGGGCGCACGCGCAGCATCATCGGCGCGCAGACGCTCATCAACCTGGGGCTGCCCAACCCGGTGTACGCGCTGGAGAACGGCACGCAGGGCTGGTACCTGAACGACCACGTGCTGGAGCACGGCGGCACGCGCCGCTATGCAGACGACAGCGGCAACGCCGAGCTGCGCCCCGCCGCGCAGGCACTGGCCGCGCGCTTCGGCGTGCCGGTGGTGAATGCGCAGACGGTGCAGCAGTGGGCCGCCGACGCAGGCCGCAGCCTGTTCCTGTGCGACGTGCGCACGCCGGAGGAGTTCGCGGCCGGCAGCCTGCCGGGGGCGCAGCACACGCCGGGCGGGCAGCTGATGCAGGCGGGCGACCAGTACTTCGGCGTGCGCGGTGCGCGGCTGGTGCTGCTGGACGACGACGGTGTGCGCGCGCCCACCATCGCGAGCTGGCTGCGGCAGATGGGCCATGACGCGAGCGTGCTCGAAGGCGGGCTGGCCAGCGGGCTGGCGCTGGCGCCAGCGGCGCCGCCGGCCGCCCCCGCGCTGGCCACCATCGACGCGCAGGCACTGGCCGCGCGCCTGGAGAAGAACGACGTGGCGCTGGTCGACCTGCGCGGCAGCATGCCGTTTCGCGCGGGCCACATTCCGCAGGCGCGCTGGTCGATCCGTCCGCGCCTGGCCGCCGACGTGAAGAACGAGACGCGCCAGCTGGTGCTGGTGGCCGACGACGCGGCGCTCGCGGCATGGACGGCGGCCTCCGAGCTGGCCGGCGCCCCTGCGCCGCTGCTGCTGAAGGGCGGCATGGCCGCGTGGCGCGCCGCCGGCCTGCCGGTCGAGGCCACGCCCGCGCTGCCCGCCGACAGCGACTGCATCGACTACCTGTTCTTCGTGCACGACCGGCACGACGGCAACAAGGAAGCCGCGCGCCGCTACCTGGCATGGGAGACGGGCCTTGTCGCGCAGCTCGATGCGCAGGAGAAGGCCGCGTTTCGATTGCCCGCAGGCGCATCGCACGCATGAGCGCGCGGGTGCTGCCGCACCCGCAACCCGAGTTCAACGCACCGCAGTTTCTGTTCGTCCTTGTCCGTTCCTATTTCAGGAGTCCTGTCATGTCGTCTGTCAGCCGCACCTCACCGCTTGTTCGCCTTGCCCGTCTAGCAATTGCCGCATGGATGGCCGCACTCGCCCTGCAGCCCGCCAGCGCGCAGCCGCTGCCCGCCCGCAACGGCTTCCCGTCGCAGACGGTGAAGTTCATCTCGCCCTTCCCGCCCGGCGGCGGCAACGACGCGACCGCGCGCCTGGTGACCACGCGGCTGCCCGAAATCATGGGACAGGCCGCCGTGGTCGACAACCGGGGCGGCGCGGGCGGCAACATCGGCGCCAAGGCCGTGGCCGACGCGAAGCCCGACGGCTACACCCTGCTCACCTCGCAGGTGTCGATCATGGCCGTCAACCCCACGCTGTATGCGCAGGCCGGCTTCGACCCGGTCAAGAACTTCATTCCCATCACGCAGATCAATGCCGCGCCGCTCGCGCTGGTGGTCGATGCCAACTCGCCGCTCAAGAGCTTTGCCGACCTGGCCGCCAAGGCCAAGGCGAGCCCCGGCAAGGTGACCTATGCGACGCCGGGCAACGGCACGCTGTCGCACCTGGTCGGCGTGGTGCTGGCGAAGGACAAGGGCGTGGAGATGACGCACGTGCCCTACAAGGGCGCCGGCCCCGCGCTGACCGACCTGCTCGGCGGCCAGGTCGACGTGCTGGTCACCTCCACCGCCTCGGTGTCGGGGCTGGTGCAGAACGGCAAGCTGCGCGTGCTGGCCGTGACCAGCCCGCGGCGCATCGGCGTGTTCGCCAAGGTGCCGACGCTCGAGGAGCTGGGCTACGCCGGCGCGCGCTTCGAGGACTGGTACGGTTTCTTCGCACCGGCCGGCACGCCGCCCGAACGCGTGGCCTACCTGAACGAAGCCATCGTGCGCACGCTGCACCTGCCCGAGGTGACCAAGCTGGTGACGGACGGCGGCAGCGAGGTGGTCGCCAATTCGCCGGAAGCCTTTGCCGCGCAGATGCGCCAGGACATCGAACGCTGGTCGCGCATCGTCAAACTCTCCGGTGCCCGTGCGGATTGACCGCGGATTGAAGCAACATGGCGGCCTGACCCCTCCCCGCGAACCCACCCCACGCGACCCATGACCACGCCCGACCCGCACAACGCGCCCCCAGACCTCGCACCCGGCACGCGACTCACGCGCACGGGCAAGAGCCCGTCGTATGCCGGCGGCTCGCCCGTCAACACGCCGCTGGTGCGCGCGAGCACCGTGCTGTTCGACAGCGTGGCCGCCATGCGCGACGCACGCGCGCGGCGCGACGACGAGCGCATCTTCAGCTACGGCGCGCGCGGCACGCCGACCACCTTCGCGCTCGAGGACGCGGTGAGCGAGCTCGAAGGCGCGCACCGCACGCGGCTGTTCCCCACGGGCCTGGCGGCCATCGGCATGGTGCTGCTGTCGTACCTGAAGCCGGGCGACCACGTGCTCATGTCCGACAGCGTGTACGAGCCCACGCGCAACCTGGTGCATTCGTTCCTGGAGCCCTACGGCATTCGCAGCACCTTCTTCGCGGCGGACGGCAGCGGCATCGAGGACCTGTTCGAACCGACCACGCGGCTGGTGTATGCCGAGTGCCCCGGCTCGCTGGTCTACGAGATGTGCGACCTGCCCCGGCTGGCCGAACTCGCGCATGCGCGCGGCGCGCTGCTGGCGGCCGACAACACCTGGGGTTCGGGCCTGCAGTACCGCCCGCTCGCGCTGGGCGCGGACATCTCGACCATGGCCGCGACCAAGTACCTGTCGGGCCACTCCGACGTGATGATGGGCACCGTGGCCACGACAGAGGCCGCATGGCGGCCGCTGAACGAACGCTGCGACGCGTTCGGCATGACGGTGAGCCCCGACGACGCGTGGCTGGTGCTGCGCGGCATCCGCACGCTGTCGGCACGGCTGCAGATGCACGAGCGCCACGCGCTGGAGGTGGCGCACTGGCTGGAGCAGCGGCCTGAAGTGGCCACCGTGTTCTGTCCGGCGCTGCCGCAGCATCCGGGGCATGCGATCTGGCAGCGCGATTGCAGCGGCACCAACGGGCTGCTGTCGATCGAACTGCAGCCGGGCATCGAGAGTGCCGCGGTCGAACGCTTCGTCGATGCGCTCACGCTGTTCGGGCGCGGCTCGTCCTGGGGCGGCTACGAAAGCCTGGTGGCCTGGACCCACATGCGCGCGGCGCGCAGCGTGACGGACTGGAGCGGGCGCGGGGCGGTGGTGCGGCTGCATGTCGGGCTGGAGGCGCCCGTGGACCTGATGGCCGACCTGGCGCGTGGGTTCGCGGCCATGCGATGAAGGGCCGGTTCGACGCGCCCTTTCATCCTTCGCGCACAGGCAGGCTCGCCACGTGCGCGCGAGAAAATTCCACCCCCTTGCGGCACATCGCAAGGTCGCACCCCAGGCTGCGCAGCCCCATGTGGACGGCCGCGTCAATGTAGCCCTCGGGTTCGACCACGCCGCGTCGCACCGCCTGGATGGTGCCAGCCGAAGCACCCTTCAGAAAGTCTGTCGCGGCCTCGACGTTTTCCACCTCGAACTGCCCGCGGTCGCGCCCCATGGCCAGGTCGGCGGACATGTACCGGTCCACCAGCGAGCCGTGCGGCCACACGTCCATGCGAATCAGGAACTCGGTGTGCTTGGGGTCCTGCAGCGAGCGCACGAGGTACAGCCGGAAGCCGACGGAAAAGCGCTGCCAGGGTTCTCTCAGGAAGTCGTAGACGGGCAGGATGTCGGTCATGAGAGCGTCGCTCATCGCGATGCCGGCGGCCACGACCGCGGCGTCCAGCGACTCGAAGTAGCGATAGAAAGTGCCGCGCGAAATCCCCGCCTCGCGCGCCACGTCCTCGATGCCCGGAATGGCGCTCACCCGTTCGGTGAATGTGCGCGCCGTCGCCTCGAGAATCCGCGCCCGCATGAGCGCGCGGCGCTTCTCGGCCACTTCGGGACGGTGATCGAAGGTGTCCGCCATCGGTGCGTTCCTGCTTCTTTTTTCGGGTGAATCCGGGTCGCCGAATATAGGTTCGGTTGTGCTGTCGCACCATCGGCATGCACCCGATCGGACACTCCGTCAGGATGACGAATCGTCATTTGCACGTAGGGAAACGGATGTGGCTGGCATGCGGGCCCGGCGCTAGATTCAACGCATCGATGCGCATCGATTTCACGAAGCCGGGCAGGGCATGCCGCCTTGCCCCGGGGTACATCACGTCATTCGAGGAATCCACATGCTCACCACTGCCACGCCCCCTGTCGCCGCAAGCTCTGTTTCCCGCAAGCAGCCGGCGGTCAACGTCGACGAATGGGTGCGACCGAACCGCGAAATCATCGAGCGCGCCACCCGCCTCGTGCCGCTGATCCGCGAGCACGCGGCAAGAACGTCCGAAGACCGCCAGGTCGCGCCCGCCGTCATGCAGGCCATCGAGCAGGCGGGCCTATTCAGGCTGCTGGTGCCCAAGCGCTATGGCGGTCTCGGCACCAACCTGCGCACCATGATGGAAACGGTGGCCGAGGTCGGGCGCGGCGACGGTTCCACGTCGTGGGCAGTCGCGCTGCTCAACGTGTGCACCTGGTTCGCCACCACCTACTCTCAGCGCGCCCAGGACGAGGTCTTCGGCGAGAACCCGAACGCCAAGTGCTGCGGCATCTTCACGCCGGGGACCAAGGCCGAGCGCGTGGAAGGCGGCTACATGGTCAGCGGCCGGTGGGCCTACGCGTCGGGTTCGTTCGCGGCCGACTGGGGCACGCTGGGGATGTTCCTGCCAAATCCGGAGGGTGGTGCCGAAGGCGGCTTCACGCCGGCGCTGGGCCTCATTCCGGCGTCCGCATGGACGATCGAGGACACCTGGTTCGTCACCGGCATGAAGGGCTCGGGCAGCAACACCATCGTGGTGGTCGATCACTTCGTGCCCGACCATCGCATCCAGACCTTCGCCGACCTGATGGAGGCCAGATTCGCCACCCCGCACCAGGACACCGAGCCGCTGGCCAACATGGTGTTCGTGCCGGTTGCGGCGCTGGTGCTGGTGGGCGCGCAACTCGGCCTGGGGCGGGCCATGATGGACCTGACGCTGGAGCGGCTGCCGAACAAGCCGGTGGCGTACACCACCTATGCGCAGTCGAAGAACTCGCCCACGCATCAGCTCGCCGTGGCCTCGGCCGACACCAAGATCGATCTGGCCTACCTGCTGATGCAGCGCGCCTGCGCGGACATCGACGGCGCGGCGGCGCGCGGCGAGGTGATGTCGCTGCTGCAGCGCGGGCGCGTGCGCAACGACACCGGGCACATCTTCGCGCTCGTGAAAGAGGCCTTCGACATCCTGATGACGGCCAACGGCGCGGGCGCGTTCGCGGAACCGAACATCATGAACAAGCTCTGGCGCGACAGCGAGATCGCCGGTCGGCATGCCTACGTCACGACCGAAGTGGGCAAGGAGGCCTACGGCCGGTTGCTGCTGGGGGCGGACGGCGGCATTCCCCTGGTGGCGCTGTGAGCCGCGCAGCGCAGGTCGCGGCCACGCCGCCTTCGGCACTGCATGCCACGCGGCCGCTGTTCGCCCGGACGATCGAGCGCGCGTCCCCCGTGGCGCGCGAAGCACTCGGCCACGATTTCAAGGCGGGCATGCGAAGGCTCGCGGCCGGTGTATGCGTGATCACCACCGTCGACGAGGGCCGCTTCCTGGGCTGCACGGCCACGGCGGTCACCTCGGTGTCGGCCGAGCCGCCCACGCTGCTGGTCTGCCTCAACCAGGCATCGCGAACGCACGCCGCCGTCATTCGCGCGGGGTTCTTCGGCGTGAGCGTGCTGTCGGCGGGGGACGAGCAGATGGCGCGCGATTTCGCCGGCATGAACGCCGTGCCCGACCGCTTCTGGGACGACGGCTGGACGACGCTGCATTCGGGCGTACCCGTGCTGAGCAACCGGGCAGCCGCGTTCGATTGCCGGGTGTCGACGGCCACGGCCGTCGCCTCGCACACGGTGATCTTCGGCGAGGTGGTCAGCGCGCGGCAGCAGGCCGGCAGCTTGCTGGTGTACGCGGGAGGGCGGTTCATCCAGGTGCCCGCGCAGTGAAAAGCGCGGCATGTGTGCACATGCGCGCATGGCAGCACGTGGTCCCGGCGGCCAGCGCCGGGGCGCTTCGATCAGCGCATGCTCACCATCACCAGCGCACCTTCACGCCCAGGCTCGCCTGCACGCTGCCCTTCGTGCGCGTGTCCCCGCCCGAAGCCCACAGCTTGCCCAGCTCCGCATAGACGCTGGTGCTTTCGGTGAGCTGCAGCGTGGCGCCGCCTGCCAGTTCGGTGCTGGTGCCACCCGTGCGCGTGGCGATGTCGGTGTACGCAGCGGGGCCGACGAACCGGGTGATGTCCGTGCCGCTGCCGCTGCGATAGACGTTGAAGCGCACATAGGGCTGCAGCAGGCCAACGCCCGTCGCGATCTCGCCCTTGACCCGCACCCCAGCGCGCACCAGCCAGCCGTTGTGGCTGTTCTGCTGCACCAGGGCGCCGGCGATGCCGGTGTCGTCCAGGCTCACGCGCTGGTGCACCAGCTGCAGCTGCGGCTCGATGGTCCAGTTCGGCGCGATGGCGAAGGCCTGGCCGACCTCGACGGAGGCCAGCAGGCTGTCGCCCTTGCCCGAGCTGCCGAAGCCCAGCGTGGGCGACACGGTGTAGCGGTGGCGCCCGGCCTGCAGCACGCCGTCGACGTACAGGCCGCCCTCGTTCTTCCAGGTGGCGTACGCGCCGAAGAACTGGCTGCGCAGGTCGTTGGAGCCGCTCGCATAGTTCTGCAGGCCGTTGGCGAAGCCGGTCACGCGCATGTCGCCGTCGAGCTGGCCGACGTACACACCCACGCGCCAGTTCGGGTCGGCCCACAGGTCGGTGCCGGCCTGGAAGCCGGTGAGGCGCCCGTCGCTGGTGGGGCTGACGGTGCCGGCCTGCGAGATGGTGCGGTCGGTGCTGATGATGCGGGCCCACGCCTGGCGGTAGCCCTGCTCCGGCGAGGCGGTGTTGGCGCCGTTCGGGCCGTCGTCGCCCACGCGCTGGTGCAGGTTGCCCAGCATCGACAGGTTGGCCTGGCGCAGCTGTTCGGGCAGCGCCGCATACAGGGGCACTTCGGTGCGATAGGTGGGCACGACCGCGCCGTTGGCCGTGGTGCTGGAGCGCAGGTACCAGTTCTCGCCCGCGCCGCTCGCGTCGGCGGCGTACAGCCGGTACTGGTAGGCGCCCGCATCAACGTGGCCGCCGGCGAGGCTGAAGGCGCTCTTGGTGGTTTGCGCGGTGGTGGTGGCGCCGTTCAGGGCGCTGATGATCTCGATGCCGCTGCCGGTGGTCAGCGCACCCAGGCCGCCCAGGTTGACGATCTGCACGCTGGTCGTGCCGCTGGCAATCGCGGTGCTGCCGTTCAGGATGAGCCGGTCGCTCGCGCTGGCGCTGCCGCCCAGCGCCGTGCCCAGGCGCAGCGTGCCGCCGTTGCCCGCCCAGGGGCCGTTGACCGTGAGGGTGGTGCCGGGCGCGCTGCCCACCAGCGACACGACGCCGCTGTTGGCGACGGACGCCACGGCCTGACTGTTGCCGGCCAGGTCCAGCGTGGCGCCCGAGGCCACCGTGAAGGCGCTGGCGCTGCTGAGCGTGTTGGCCGCGGCGGCGCGCAAGGTGCCGGCCGCGACGTTGGTGGCGCCGGCATAGGTGTTGGCGCCGCTCAGCGTCAACACGCCCGCGCCGGCCTTCACCAGGCCGCTGGTGCCCGAAATGGGGCCTGTCCAGCTCAGGCTGCGGCCGTTGGTGTCGACGGTGCCCGTGCCGCCCAGCAGCAAGGCATTGCCCACGACCAGGCCGTCGGCGCCGGCGATCACGCTGGCGGTGGCGCCGGTGTCGATGGCAATGGCGCCCGACATCGCCGAGCCGGAGTTCAGCGTGAGGCTGTTGCTGCCGCCGGTGAATTCCACGGCCGAGGCACGGGTCACGCCGTCGCCACCCAGCCCGCCGGTGATGGTGCCGCTGTTGGCGAGGGCGAGGTTGGCGCCCGCCACGCCCACGCCCCCCACGCCGTTCGCGCCGTTGGGCCCGCCGTTGTTGTTGACACCGCCTGCCCCGCCGGCACCGCCCGCGATGGTGCCGGTGTTGGTGATGGTGGCCGCGGTGCCGGTGGACGACAGGCCGATGCCGCCATCGCCGCCTGCGCCCGGCGCGCCGGTGCCGGTCGCGCCACCGCCGCCCGCACCGCCGGCACCCCCTGCGCCGCCCGTGATCTGGCCGGTGTTGACCACGGTGACGGCGCTGCCGGCCAGCGTGGCACCGATGCCGCCCGCGCCGCCGCCGCCGCCCGAGGCGTTGAGCTGGCTGGGCAGCAGGTTGGTCCCGCCGGCACCGCCGGTGCCCGCAGCGATGGTGCCGGTGTTGGTGAAAGTGAGCCCTGGCGTTGTGGTGTTCAGGTAAAAACCGCCGCCGCCGCTGCCACCGCCGCCGGCCTGCGAAAACGCGTCGCCGCCGTTGCCGCCCGCGCCGCCGATGGACGCGCCGGTGGCCGTGTAGCTGCCCAGGGGCGCGCTCAGGATCGAGCCGTACCCGCCGGCGCCGCCGCCGCCGGCGGCCCAGTAGCCGTTGCCCCCCGCACCGCCGTTGCCGCCGGTGTAGCTGTTGGTGGACGAGGTGACGCTGTTGGCGATCGACGAACCCTGGAAGCCGCCCCCGCCGCCGCCGCCGTAGCCGTTGCCGTTGAGTGCGTCGCCGGTCTGCGCCTGGCCGGCACCGCCGTTGTCGCCCTGCAGCGCGCCCGGGCCGACGACGTTGCTGGTGGTGCCCGCCGCCCCACCCGTGCCCGCGGTGGCGCCGACGAACGTGCCGATGTTGGCCGCAGACCCGGCCGTGACGCCCGTGGGCGTCGACGACCCGCCGGCGCCGCCGCTCGCGTTGACCGTGGTGTCGTTGAGCCCGCCATTGCCGCCGGTGCCGTTGCTGCCGCCGGCACCGGCGTTCAGCGTCGGGTTGCCCACGGGCTGTCCGCCTGCGCCGCCGGCCGCCAGTGCCGGCCCGGAACACAGGAGCACGACCGCCACGGCCACCGCCGTGCCGGTGCCCGAACGGGAAGACCGCGCATGGCCGCGCGAGGTTTCGGGTGCGGCGACCCAGGTAGCGAGCGTTGGATTCCAAAGCGTCCGAAAGATCTTGTTCATGGTTTCAACTTGTTCGTTACCTGATCGGGCAGGCGCCCGCATGCAGCAGCAGCAATTGCTTGCCCCCCTCCACACGCTGTCGATTTCGAAATACAAGTCAAAAATGTAAGCACGCGTACCAAGCGGCGATATGCCTGAAACCGGGTACCCCCTCGTGCACCGGAATGCCGGTTTTGACCGCGCGCTGCGTCTCACGGACCGCCCTGGGTCGCGGCCTACCCTGAAATGCATCAAGGAGTAACCAATGTTTCTTGATGGGTTCAAAAGTACCCAGTTGAAGGCGGTGCCGACGAGACCTTGCGCCTGAAATGACGCAGCCATCCCGCCCCCGCGCCGACGCCGCGGCACACCCCCGTGGCGATCAGGCCCGTCACTGCGAGCATGGCAGCGGTGTGAACGCCAACCGCCGCGAGCGCCAGCAGCAGCGGGCCCGGTGCGGCGAACTCTGGTGCCGCCGGTGCGCTGCCCATGCACAGCGGCACCCATGCCGGCACGAGCATCAGGCCGGCGCCGTGCGCGGTAGACATCATGAAAGACCAGAGCGCCAGTCCGGCATGGCCGACGGGCCCGACGCGGGGTGCGCAAACCCGCCGCCTGCCTTTGCGCCCCGCCAGGTGCACCGCCGCCGCGACGGCAAGCAGCACGCCCGCCAGAACCTGCAGCAGCACGCGGTCCAGCGACTGCCCGAGCGCCACCGAGGCAGCCACCAGCGCGACCGACGCGGCATGCCCGAGCGCAATGGGCACCAGCGCCCGCAACGCCTGCGCCCGGTCGCTCGACCACAGTCCCCAGGCAGCGGCGAACATCCATCCGGTGGCGGGGTTGAGCCCGTGCAGCGCACCCGCCCCGGCGACCGCCAGCCAAGTCCACAGGCTTGCCATGACGCTCTCGCGTGTCCGGGCCGGCAGCGCTTCAGGCGTGCGCGCCGCTGCAGCACGAACCGGCCGCGGCGGTCGATTTCGTGGCCTGCACCGGCTCGTAGCGGTCGTGGTGGCGCACCCACTCCATCTTGTGGGGCACGTCGCGCTCGCCGCGGCCCCGGGGCACGAGGTCCATCATCGGGTACGCACCCATCATCACTTCCACGCCGCGGCCGTAGGTCGAGTAGGTGTGGAAGACATCGCCCGCGTCGTCCCTGTAGAACACGCTGACGCCGGGCGCCTCTTCCGCCGGGAAGGACTGCATGCGGTAGTTGTAGTCCACCTGGCCGGAGGCCAATTCTTCGGGCGTGAAGCTCACGCCGAAGTCGTGGTTGAAGTCGCTGCCGTGCGACGAGACCCAGTCGAAGCGCCAGCCCATGCGTTCGCGAAAGCGCTGGATCTGGGCCAGCGGCGCGCGCGAGATCGCGACGAAGCTGATGTCGCGCTGCGCCAGGTGCACGTTCATGCCGTCGGCGTGGTCCGCCATGAAGGAACAGCTCGGGCACCCCTGCGCCCAGTCCGGCCCCAGCATGAAGTGCTGCACCAGCAGCTGGCGGCGGCCGTCGAACAGTTCGGCGAGCGTGCGCCGGCCCTGCGGCGTGTCGAACACGTAGGGCTTGTCGACGCGCTCCCACGGCAACGCACGGCGCTCGCGGGCCACCTGGTCGTGCAGGCGCATCAGCTCCTTTTCGCGCGCGAGCAGCGCCTTGCGTTCGGTCAGCCACCGATCGCCAGCCACCACGGCGTGGTTCGCGGTGCTTGCTTCGGTCACGGTCGTGTTCATGGAAGGCTCCTTGTGACGAATGAATGCGCGGTCGGGTCGGCTCGGATCGGATCGGTTCAGGCCCGCGCGGCCTTCGGGCGGCGCACGGCGCGCACCTTGCCGCTGTTCCCGCCGCCGCAATAGAAGAGATCGGCCCCGTCGGACTCCAGCCCGCTCACGCCCACGCCGCTCGGCATCTCGAGGCGTTCGAGCACGGCGCCGCTGTGCGGATCGATGCGGCGGATGTCGCTCTGGTCGCCTTCCCAGGTGCCGTGCCACAGCTCGCCGTCGACCCAGGTCACGCCGGTGACGAAGCGGTTCGACTCGATGGTGCGCACGACCGCGCCGGTCTCGGGGTTGATCTGGCGGATCTTCCGGTCGCGGTACTGGCCTACCCACAGGCTGCCCTCGGCCCAGGTGAGCCCGGAGTCGGAGCCGTGGCCCGGCGCCGGAATCGAGGCCATCACTTCGCCCGTGGCGGGGTCGATCTTGTCGATGCGCGAATCGGCGATCTGGTAGAGGTGCTTGCCGTCGAAGGCGGTGCCCGCGTCGCAGGCGACGTCGAGCGTGCGCGTGGGCTCGCCGCTGTGCGGATCGAAGGCGATCAGCTGCGCCCCCAGCGCGGCCCAGACGCGCTGGCCGTCATGGGTCACGCCGGCCACCTTGTCGCTGCCGGGGAAGGGACCATACTCGCGCACGATCTCGGCGGGCTGCACGTCGGGCCTGGCCTTGGCTCGGGAACTGCCCCGGGAATCGGCCATGCTTGCATTGCGGGTCATCGTTGGCTCCTTGTGGTGGTGCGCCGTGGATCGACGCCCTGGAGACAACTCTATGCAATCGGCAGCGCGGCGGGGAGTAACAAGATCGTCGTGAATCCGGCCAGCGGCGGCGCCAGCCAGCGCCGTGACCGCGCCTGCCCGATCGCGCGCACGCGCCCCTCGGCCTCGAGCTCGGCCAGCGCGCGCTGCACCGTGCGCTGGCTGGCCCCCAGGGCCAGCGCAAGCGCCGAGGTCGACCAGGCCGCGCCATCGCTGAGCAGCGCCACCAGCGCGGCCTGCTCGCCGTCGATGGGCGGCGCCAGCAGGACCACGGCGCGTTCGCCCTGCGGCTTGAGCACGAAGCCGCGCGGCGTCGCCTCGATCCGCGCCATGGCCTTCAGGAGTGCACGCAGCCGGCCGATCTCGACGCGCAGCCGTGCGCGGTGCGTTTCGTCGGGCCGGCGGGTGCGAAACGCGTCGGCGATCAGGGTTTCGCGATCGACATCGCCGGGCCACGCCGCGGCCAGCGCGCGCGCCAGCGCGAACAGCACCGGCCGTCGTGCAAGCGGCTGCCAGGCGCCATCGGCACCCACCCCGCGACGGCAGGCATCGACCACCAGCGCCTCGGACGCCAGCAGGGCCGCGACCTCGTCGAGCCGCAGCGCCTGCTCGCCGCCGTCGACCAGGCGCCGCGCGGCCGGACGCTCGAGCACCGCCCGTGCCTCCGCCACCTCGGCAAGCAGCGCCGGCACGCGTGCGCGCTCGGCCGCGGCGTGGGCGCGCGCGAGGGCCGTGCGCGCGGTGTCGATGTGCAGCGAGCGTAGCGCCAGTTCGGCGGCGCTGAGTTCGGCCACCGCGGCCAACGCAGGCGGCAGGCCGCGCGCGTCGAGCAGTGCCAGCGCGGCCGATGCCTCGTCGAGGCGCCCGAGCAGCAGGAGCCGGCGCGCGGCGATCAGCCGTGCCTGCAGCGCATTCGCGTGATCGGCGCGCGCCTCGAGCGCGTGTGCCGCCGCGGCCAGCGCGCGCGGCGAGCCGCCGAGGTCGCGCATGGCCAGCGCCACCTCGGCCTCGGCGACGACGCAGCGCGCGCGCGCCAGTTCTTCGTGCGTGCCGAAGCCGCTGGCGGCGCGCCGCAACAGGGCGCGGGCGCGCGGGTGTTCGCCGAGCTGGGCCATCGCGATGCCGCGCAACGCCAGCGCCGGCGGGTCGTCGCGCAGCGCGATCCGCTTGAGCGCGCCGAGCGCATCGCCCGCGGCCAGTGCGCGGGCGGAAGCGGCGATCAGCGAGTCCATGCGGGCGGTTCGTTCGGCTCAGGCCTGCGCGGGTGCCGCGGCGATGAGCGGCTCCAGCTGGGCGCGCAGGCGCCGCACCGCGACCTCGTGGCGCAGCGTCTGCGCGCCGCGCCCGTAGGTCGCGGCCTTGCGGATCAGCCGCATCTGCTCGCGCTGCAGCTGCGCCTTCAGGCGCCGGGCCCGAAGGCCGAAGGTCCAGCCCATTTCGCGGCGCACCTTGTAGCGCGCCAGCGGGTCGCCCAGGCGCACCCACTCGTCGTCGCGGATCAGCTCGCGTTCCGGAACGAAGTAAGCCGCCAGCGCATGCAGGTAGGCGCCGTTCTCGCGCGCGGCCACGCGCCAGAAGATGCCGGCCGCCACCACCGCGGGAATGCCCTTCACGGCCAGCAGGACGGCCATCTCGCCGTAGCCTTCGTCGAACAGGTCTTCCAGGAACGGCGAGTTCCAGACGAAGTGCATGGCCCACGCCAGCGCGAAGCACAGCAAGGCCACGGCGATGCGCACCGCCCTCGGGCGTTCCGGGTGCAGCAGGTACCAGGCGACGCCGAAGGAGGCGATGGTGGTGTAGGCCGCATGGCTCCACAGCCCGCTCATCAGGCCGCGCGTCAGCAGGTTGAGCAGCACCGGATACACCTGGTTCTCGAGCGGAAAGTGCATCGAGGCGTTGACGGTGTAGCTCAGGTTCTCGATCACCTGGAAACCCAGGCCCGCCATGGCGCCGACGATGAGCACGGACAGGTAGGTCTCGAACTGGTTGCGCGCCACCAGCACCAGCAACATGACGCCGGCGATCTTCAGGAACTCTTCCGTGATCGGCCCCGCGATGGCCGGGCCCCACACCGCCGCGAACTCCGGCGACACCAGCTTGGCGCACAGGCTCTGGATGGCGATGTTGGCCGGCGCCGCGAAGTACAACGCGCCCATGCCGCCCCACGCAAAGGCCAGGATGTAGCCCTCCGGCGGATGCTGCTCCAGCAGGTCCAGCGTGCGAAAGGCGAGAAAGAAAAGCAGCGTGTACAGGCTCCACGCCAGCAGCCCCAGGAAGGCGGTGACCGGCACCACGCGAAACCCCATGGAGAACATGTGGACCGTGTAGAACAGGCCGTTGACGATCAGCGCCGCCAGCACCCAGAAGGCCGCGCGACGGGGCTGGAAGAAGGAGTCGGTGCCGACCGGCCAGACACCCTGGTCCAGGGCCTGCGCATGCGCATGCGAGAAGACGGGCGTGTTCACTGCGGCTGCGCCTCCAGGTCCATCGAGTCGAGCATGCGCCGGGCGTCGGCCTGCGCTTCCTCCAGGCCGTCGTTGGCGCCGTAGAAGTCGATCTGCACGAGCGACTTGCGCGGCAGGTCGACCACCTGCCAGAAGCGCCCGGCCAGCTTTGCGCCGTAGTAGGCGAAGGTCTTGCCCTGCAGGCCCCAGGACGTGACGAAGTCGGACACGTCGCCGTCGATGGTCAGGCCCTGGCCGCGCTCCATGAGCCGCTGCTGCCGCACCAACGGCCCGTCGGGCCCGCCCTCCCACTGGCCCGTGGTCACCCGGAACTTGTGGGCGCCCTTGAACAGCATCAGCGACCGGCCGGCCCTGGAGCGCGAGACGTCCATCTGCCATCCGTCGGCGGGCACGAACCGGGCCTGGCCAACGCCCACCGTTTCCCCCTGGTCCAGCGGCCGGGCGCCGGGCGTGCGGCGGTCCCAGAAGGTGAGGCCGCCCACATAGGCGGCAATGGCGAGAAGAACGGCGAGTGCGCCGGGCCAGGTGCGATACGGGATACGGCGTGACGGCTCGTTCATGCGTTGATCCTGCCATACGATCGACCGTGCCTGCCTTGCACCGAAGCCCTTCGAACCCACCCACCCCGACCCCCTCCGAATGACCAACCTTCCCGCCAGCACCGCAGCCGACCGCAATAAGCAGCCCATCCTCGACGTGTTGATGCAGACGCTGGGCGCGCGCGGCACCGCGCTGGAAATTGCCTCGGGCACCGGCCAGCACGCCGCCTGGTTCGCGGCTGCGATGAGCGGGTGGACCTGGCAGCCGACCGATGCGGACGCGCGCATGCTGCCCGCGCTTGCAAGCCGCGTTGCGCAGGCCGCGCTGCCCAACCTGCTGGCACCGCTGCTGCTGGACGTGATGTCCCCGCAATGGCCGTCGCCGGACGATGCGTTCGCCGAACGCTTCGACGCCGTCTACTGCGCCAACATGCTGCACATCTCGCCGCCGGCCACGTGCGCCGCCCTGATGGATGGGGCCGCGCGGCACCTGCTGCCCGGCGGCTTGCTGATCACTTACGGACCGTACTTCGAAGACGGCACGCCGGCGCCGAGCAACGTGGCGTTCGACGAGAGCCTTCGCGCACGCAACCCCGCATGGGGCATCCGCCGGCTGGAGGACGTGAAGGCCCAGGCACGCAGCTCAGGGCTCGTGTTGCGCGAGCGGCATGCGATGCCCGCGAACAACCTGCTGCTGGTCTTCGGTTCCTAGCGGGGCACTGCCGGGCGCGCCCTGCGCGGTGCCACTGGCCCACGACGCCACGAGGCCCTGGGTTCGCGCGCGCACTTCGGGCGTGGCCAGGCACGTGGCGACGGCCTCGTACCCGGGCGATCCCGCACAGGGCGCGACGCGCATCGGCCGGCTGTGATTGGCGGGGCACAGCAGGATCGACGCGTCCGCGCCGACGGCCGCCAGGTCCAGCATCACGCAGGAGCGCGTGAGCAGGAACAGGGGCCGGCCCTCGGGCCTGCGCCGGCGCAGGTGGGCGGCCAATGCCTGCTGGGTCGTGTGGTCGAGCCCCTGCTCCACCATGTCGACGACCAGCACGGCCGGGGCCTCGGCTTCCAGCGCGGCCAGCAAGACGGTCAGCGCGTCGCACACCGTGGCGCCATCCTCGACCAGCCAGGCCATCGCCCGGTCGACACGCGACCGCAGCGCGGGATCGGCGTGGATCCGCGACGCGGCAATGCCGTTCTCCAACCGCTCCAGCCCCAGGAACGCGGCGTCGGGCAGGGTCTCGGCCAGGCGCAAGGCCAGCCGTGTCTTGCCGCTGCCCAGCGGGCCCACGATGTAGTTCAGCGAGCGAATGTCGCGCCACTCGAACCGTTCGCCGCCCCACGGCCAGGGCAGCGCAAACTCGACGCCGAGCGTTGGCGCCGACGGCAGCAGGCGCGCCAGCTCGCCGACCGTCGGCGTCCGGCCGGCGGCGAGGTCCGCGCGCAGCGTGCGGACCTTGTCGAGCGTGACCTCGAGCTGCCGCGCACGGGCTTCGAGCAGGGCCTGGTGCGCCGCCAGCGCGGGCTCCAGGCCCGCGGCGTCGCCGTGCAGCACGCGCGCCACCTGGGCCAGGCTGAGGCCGAGCGCGCGCAGGGCCACGATGTCGGCGCCACGGGCCATTTCCTCGGGGGCGTAGGAGCGCCATCCGGCCGCGTTGCGCGCCGGGGCGACCAGGCCGCGCTGTTCGTAGAGGCGCAAGGCCTTGGCGGAGACGCCGAGCCTTCTGGCGGCTTCGGCGGGGTTCAGGAATCGGGCGGAAGGGGGCACGGGCATCACCTCGGGGTTGGACGGGAGACCGCCTTTATCGAGGTGGCCGCAGGGGCCGGGTCAAGAGGACAGGGGTCAGTCGCACGGCTGAAACCGCACGCACTCGGTGGCCGGCTGGAGCGCCGTCACCGTGTTCTCCGCGTTCACGCGCGCCGAGGTGAACTTGACCCAGGCGCCTTCGGAAATGCCGGCCAGCAACGAGGTGTCGAGCACCCGGAAGGTCTGCACGGTGAACGGGAGCTTGGCTCTGGGCAGCAGCTTCAGCCGCACGTAGGTCTTGCCGCCCGGCTCTTCATGAACGGACCTGACGCGCGCCCGGGTGAAGACCTGCCCGGCCTGGGCCGCGGGCGCTGCGCCGCCGGGTCGTCCGGGTTGGCCGGATGGGTCAGGCTGTGCAGAAGCACCCGCGGTGAAGACAAGGCCGATGCCGGCGAGAACAAGGCTGTGCAGCGCAAGCGACATGGGGCGGGCTCCTCGAGGCAGGGGTGTTGAAGTCGAGCCCCTGCATTCTGGCGCAGCGCACGCCGCACCTCACGCCACCTTCGGCTCCGGAAGAACTGCGGTCAGCGCAAAGTCGATGAGGTAGAGCCACGTGGCCTCCAGGCCCATGATGCTGTGATGGTCCGAGCCGGGCACCGTCTGCACCTGGATCGGCGTCGGCCATGCGTTGATGAGCTTGGCGGAGCGCTCGGGCAGCACCACATCGTCGTGCTCGGCCAGCAGCACCTGCGTCTTCGCCGCGACCTCGCGGCTGTGCTCGAGCGAGTTGAACTGGTGGCGCAGCAGCAGCGACAGCGGCACCAGGGGAAAGCGCTTCTTCGCCACCTCGAGCATCGAGTCGTAGGGCGTGACCAGTTGCAGGCTCTCGAACGGCTGGCGCGCCACGAGCTGGATGGCCACGCCCGTGCCCAGGCTGCGGCCGACCACGTGCAGCCGGGCCTGCGGGAACGCGCGGCGCAGATGGTTGGCGAACTGGCCCGCGTCCTCGACCGAGGCGATCTCCGTCGGACGCCCCTGCGAGTCGGCCACGCCGCGGTAGTTGAGCGCGGCGAAGCCGAAGCCTTCCGGCAGCCAGTGCAGCATCTGCGCCGTGGCGCGAACGTCTTCGCCCCGGCCGGCGAAGTAGATGAACAGGTCCTGCAGCGCGTCTTCGCCCTGCGGGTGATAGACGTAGCCACGCACCATGCCGCCGGGCACCGTGTGGGAGTAGGTGGAGAAGTCCTCGGACAAGTGGACGACGGGCAGCTTGCGGGCGTTGAACAGGATGTCGCCCTGGCGCGTGGCGAGCAGGGTCCAGTACGCCGCGAGGCTGCCAATGGCAGCGGCCGACGCCGACAGTGCGATGCGAAAGACTTTGTTGGATGACAAGCAGCGGGCTCCCCGGGAATGACTGGCAGGTTGGGGGCCTAGTTTCGCCGGGTTGCAGCAACCCCGCGGCGGGGCGGTGGAAAGCCGGCTGCGCCTGCCGTGTTCAGCGGTTCGCGCAACCGAAGTTCGCCGCCTCGTTCATGCCCGCCGCATCCCGCGCCGATGCACAGCCGGCGAGCACGGCGACAGCCAATGCCCCCAGCGTGGCGGCAGCGCGGCCGCTGAATGCGCGAGTTGCCAGGAGCCGCTCCCCTACCGGCCCAGGTGCCTGTCGAAGAAGCGCGCGATGTCGCCGAAGGCTTCGCGGGTTTCGGGTGCGTCGGGGTTGATGCCGTACTGCGCGTGCGACTGGCCTTCGTACACGTTCAGCTCCGCCTCCACCCCCGCGCGGCGCAGCTTGCGGTGCGTGCGCACGGTGTTCGACAGGAACAGGTCGCGCGTGCCGCTGGTCAGGATGGCCGGCGGAAAGCCCTTGAAGTCGCCGTAGATGGGCGACAGCTGCGGGTCCTTCAGGTCGCGCCCGCCCGCATAGAGCAGCGCGGCGCGGCCCAGCCAGCCGTCCCAGGTGACGAGCACGTTGTCGACCCATTCGTTGGTCTGGTAGGTGTCGCCGATCTTCGCGATGTCCGACCACGGCGTGCCCGGCGCGATGGCCGCGGGCAGCGGCACGTTCTCGGCCTTGGCGCGTAGCACCAGCGCCAGCGTCATCGCGCCGCCGGTGGACGTGCCGAACACGCCCATGCCGCGTGCGCGGTTGGTCTTGAGCAGTTCCTTCCACACGGCCATGGCGTCGTCCATGGCCGCGGGGTACGGGTAGTCGGGCGGCATGCGGTAGTCGACCGAGACCACCTTGTAGCCGCCGATGCTCGCCAGCAGCATCGCCTCGGGCAGCGCGGCCTCGCCGGGGCCGAACACGTAGCCGCCGCCGTGCACGTGCATCAGCAGCCGCCGCTCGTTGCCCGGCGCGAATTTGGCCGGCGTGACGACGAACACGTTCACCCCTGCGATCTTCGTGGCCAGCACGCTCACGCCGAGCTTCTGCTTGAGCGCGGGAATCGCGGCGATCACGGGCGCGGCGCGGCTGTCGACCAGCGCCTTCCACTCGGCCGCGTTCTTCGGGTTCGCGTTGAAATGCGCCGGGTACGGCCCGGCGATCAGCGCCTGCATCTGCGGGCTGACTTCGTTGGTGGGTGCGGGGCTGAGCTGCGCGGGAGAGCGGCGCGCGCCGGGCTGCGCGTTGGCGGTGCCTTGGGCGGTGGCCTTCTCTGCATAGGTCTGCGGGACTTGCGAGCAGGCGCAGAGCACGACGGCCGCGAACAGCGCCGCGAGGTGAGGGATCCGGGGGTGCATGGGTTGTTCCTGTCTGGGTGGGTGCGTTGGCATGCTCTCACCGCGACGGCGCGCGGGGCCTCCGTTCAAACCCCACCTGTGCCGATGAACAGCAGGCGAAGTGCCACAGCGCGCGCGGCTCAGTGCGCGGCGCCCGGAATGGTCTTTTCGCAGTACGCGAGGAACTGGTTGATCTCTTCCGACTTGTCGAACACCGCGTCGGCGCCCAGCCGCAGGCAGGTGGCCCGGTTGCCGGGCGACGCCGCGTTGGTCAGGGCCACCACCACGCCCTTGCCGATGCCCTTTGCACCACCCTTTCCACCGCCCTTTTCACCGCCCTTGCCGGTCCCCTCCCCGGCGACCCTGCTGGCTTGTATCTGCGCCACGGCGGCGAGCACCCCCAGCCCGGAGCCTTGCGCCAGCGTGAGGTCGACCACCAGCAGGTGCCAGCGGCCATCGTTGGCGCGAAGCCATGCCAGCGCCTCGGCCTCGGAGGGCGCCCAGCCCATCACCTGGGCACGCAGGTAGGCCTCGATGACGACCTTCAGGCTGTCCTGGACCAACGGGTCGTCCTCGACGATGTAGACGGCAAGCTTCATGGCTAGCACGGTCGGGCTTTTGCGCGCACGAAACTGTAGGCAGAAGGCGCTTTCATTTGTTGGCCGGACGGCCTTCGCGGCGGCGCACCCGCGCCACAATGTCGGCTCCCCCAGTCCCCCACAGAGACCAGAGCCCGCCCCCCCATGCGCACCCCCACCTTGTCGGCCCGCCTGTTGCTGGTTGCCGCCGCGGCGCTCCTGCCCCTGGCGGTCGTCTGCGGCTTCGCGCTCCACGGACTGCTCCAGGGGCAGCGCGAACAGACGCAGGCGTCCACGCTCGGCGTCGCCCGGGCGCTGGCCACCGCCGTGGACAGCGAACTGCGGCTGACCGTCGCGGCGCTGCAGGCGCTTGCGCTGACGGAGCCGCTCGGCGCCCCGGAGGCGTCGGGCCTGGTGGACGCCCTGCTGCTGGCCAAGGCGTTGCGCGCCTCGCACCTCGAGTGGCGTGGCGTGCTGCTGGTGACGCCCGACGGCAAGATCGTCTTCAGCACCGAGGGCACCGTGGGCGCCGTGGGCGGCGCAAGCAACGAAGTGGTCGAAGCCGCGAGCCTGGCGCAGGTGGTGCGCACCGGCCAGCCGGCGGTCGGCCCGCTGATGCCCGGCAAGAAGGGCAACCTGGCCTTCGCGGTGCGCGTGCCGGTGGTGCGCAACGACGAAGTGCGCTACGTGCTGACGGCCATCGTGCGGCCCGAGGCCATCTCCGCGGTGCTCACGCGCCAGCGCGTGCCCGAGGGCTGGGCCGTCTCGATCTTCGACTCCAACGACCTGCGCGTGGCGCGCTCGCGCGACGACGAGCGTTTTCGCGGCCAGGCCCCGAGCGACACGCTGCGCGAACTGCTCGGCTCGCGCCGCGACCGCCAGGAGTTCGTGGGCACCACCCGCAACGTCGACGGCACGCACGTGCAGACCGCCGTGTCGCGGCTGGACTTCGCCCCGTGGACGGTGGCGCTCGGCGCCCCGACCGTGGTGGCCGAGGACGCCTTGCGCCGCACGCTCATTGCCTACGGCAGCGGCTTGCTGATCTCGCTGCTCGTGGGCGGCCTGGCCGCCTGGTGGATGTCGCGCGCCATCACCCGGCCCATGGCGCGGCTGCGCAAGAGCGCCGATGCGCTCGGCCTCGGCCAGCCCGTGAGCGAGGTGCATTCCGGCATTGCCGAGATCGACGCGGTCGGCCGCGCCCTCGCCTCGGCGGCTGGCCAGCGCCTGCAGCACGAGGCGGAACGCGAACGCCTGCTCGGCGCCGAGCGTGACGCCCGCACCACGGCCCAGGCCGCGCAGCTGCGGCTGGAGCGGCTGGTGAGCGCCAGTGCGGCGCTGTCGCGCTCGCTCGAGGAAGACTCGACGCTGCGCGCCATCGCCGATGTGATCGTGCCCGAGGTGGCGGACCTTTGCCGCATCGACCTGCTCGACGAGCACGACGTGCTGCAACGCAAGCTCACGCACCACGCCGACCCCGCGCGCGGCGCCGACATCGCGCGCATGGTGAGCACGCGCGAGGCCACGGCCGACACGGTGGGCTCCTTTCCCTGGGCCGTTGCCACCGGCCGGACCTTTCTGCACAACCTGGACGACCCGGGCCTGGTCGAGCGGCTCGACCCGCAGCTGCGCGAGTTCGTGCAGACGCTCGGCATCACGGCCGGCTGCGTGGTGCCGCTGGTGGCGCGCGGCCGCACCATCGGCGCCATGGCCATCCTGCAGGACAGCTCGTCGCAGCGCCGCTTCAAGCCGGAGGACGGCGCGCTCATCGGAGAGCTGGCGCAGCGTGCGGCGCTCGCGCTGGACAACGTGCGCCTGCTGGCGCGGGCGCGCAGCGCGCAGGCCCAGGCCGAAGTCTCGAGCAAGGCCAAGGACGAGTTCCTCGCCATGCTGGGCCACGAGCTGCGCAACCCGCTCGCGCCCATTTCGCTGGCGCTCGCGCTGATCGAGCGGCGCGACGAGAAGGCGTTTCCGCGCGAGCGGCAGATCATCGAACGGCAAGTCAAGCACCTGTCGCGGCTGGTGGACGACCTGCTCGACATCTCGCGCATCGTCTCGGGAAAGATCGTGCTGCGGCCCGAGCGGGTCGACCTGCGCGACACCGTCGCCAAGGCCATCGAGCTGACACTGCCCGCGCTGCAGGCGCGCGCCGGGATGCCGCGCGTGTCGCTGCCCGATGCGCCGGTGCCCGTGCAGGGCGACCCGCTGCGCCTGGCGCAGATCGTGGGCAACCTGCTGAACAACGCCGCGAAGTTCACCGCGCCCGACGCACGCATCGACATCGCGCTGCGCACGGACGGCCACCATGCGGAACTGACCGTGGCCGACGCGGGCATCGGCATCGCGCCCGAGCTGCTGGCGCAGGTGTTCGAGCGCTTCGTGCAGGGCGCGCAGCAGCTGCAACGCGCCGCGGGCGGGCTCGGCCTGGGCCTGGCCATTGCGCGCAGCCTGGTCCGGTTGCATGGCGGTTCGATCACGGCGCACTCCGCCGGCCAGGGGCAAGGCAGCACCTTCACCGTGCGCCTGCCGCTGGCGCCGGCCGAGGCGCCGGCGCAGTTGCCCGCGACCGGGCCGGCCCCCGAGGTGCGGCCCCGCCTTCGCCTGCTGCTGGTCGACGACAACCGTGACGCGCTGAGCGTGCTGGCCGAGTGGTTCACGCTTGAAGGGCACCAGGTGACGACGGCGGACAGCGCGGAAAGCGCCCTGCCGCTGCTCGACGGCCAAGACTTCGATGCGGGCATCTTCGACGTGGGGCTGCCGGGCATGAGCGGCCACGACCTCGCCCGGCATGTGCGTTCGCACGCTGGCCGGCGCGGCATGGTGCTGCTCGCGCTGACCGGCTACGGGCAGGAGTCGGACCGCGGCAAGGCGCTCGACGCGGGCTTCGATGCGCACTTTCCCAAGCCGCCCGACCTCGCGCAGATCCAGCAGGCGCTGTACCGGCGCTAGCCGCCGCGCCAGCCGCGCGCCGCGGCCCGTGCCAGGGCCGAGCGCACCACCAGGCGGTGGAAGGGCGAGATCACGAAGAGGTACACGCGCCCGAACAGGTTGTGGCAGTGCACGGCCGTGGTCATGACCAGCTCGCGCCCCTGCCCGTCGGCCGACGCGCGCTGCAGCACCGAGGCCTTGAAGTCGAGGTGCCGGTCGTCTTCGCCGACGATCAGTTCCTTGGGGTGCCGCGACACGATCGGAAAAAAGTCGATGTGCGTGGCCGAACCGCTGCGGCCCAGTTCGCGGCGGATCCGCGCCGAAGTCTTGACGCCGAACGGGCCGACGATGGCGTCCCTGCAGGCCAGCAGCGCGCGAAACCACGGCGCGGGGTCGCCGAGCACGGCGCGCGCCAGCAGCTCGGTGTCTTGCGGCGCGCCCGCCGGCAGCGTGATCGCGAAGGCGTCGGCCAGGTGCGCGTCGGTGAACAGCTGGGCGATGTCGCTTTCGGCGGGAAGGGCCACGGCTCTCACGGGGTGCGGTGTCATGGGCGCATTGTGCGGTCGTGGCGGGGGAAACGCATGGAAGCGCAGCGCACGTTCCATCGGCGGGTGGCCAATGATTCCTTTCAGGATTCAAGTTTTTCGCCCTGCTGCCGATAGACGTGTGTGCGCGTTGCCGCGATTCCGGAGTTCATGACCCTGAATTTGCGCATGCAGGCCGGAAGCATGGCGGCACGCGTGACTCGTTCGACGACCACGGGCATTTCTGGGCGTTCGACCTCGGAGGCTTCGGCCAGCGCCGCCTCTGCAGGCAGCCCCTCGCAACTCAACACAGGAAAACAAGTGAAATTTCGGACTTCTGACAGCCGCCTCGCAGCCGCGAGCGTCGCGGTACTTCTGCTGCTCTCCGCTTGCGGAGGAGGAGGTGGTGGTGGCAGCGGCGCGGTCGCCGCCTATGTCGGCACGAGCACGAGCGGCAACGGCAGCAGCAGCAGCAGCAACGGCAGCAACGGCAACGGCAACGGCAGCGGCGGCAGCGGCGCCGACGGCGGTGGAAGCACTGGCGGGACGGTGAGCAAGGTCACGATCGGCGGCAGCATTTCCGGCCTCACCGCCTCAGGGCTGGTGCTCGCGAACAACGGCACGGATCGCCTCGGCGTCGCCAACGGCGCGACGGCCTTCAAATTCGCGACAGCGCTGCCTTTCGGCTCGGCGTACAGCGTCGGCCTCGAAACCTATCCGTCCGGCCAGATCTGCTCCCTCAGCGGTCAGGCAGGCACTGCAAGCGCCGACGTCACGTCGATCGCCATCCTGTGTGCCGACTGGACGGCAGCGACCGCGACGGTCAGCACGTTCGCAGGCAGCACCCTGGGTTACGCCGACGGAACAGGTGCTTCGGCTAAGTTCAATACGCTCAACGGGCTCGCGTTCGATGCCAGCGGCACGCTTTTCGTTGCAGACCGAGACAACAACATGATCCGCAAGGTCAGTTCGGCCGGCGTCGTCACCACGCTCGCCGGCAGCACGACGCCGGGATCGACGGACGGCACCGGTACCGGCGCGCGATTCGACAACCCGAGAGGCATCGTCGTCGGCGCCAACGGCACCACCTATGTCGCGGACTACGGCAACCACATGATCCGCACGATCACGCCGGCCGGCGTGGTGGTCACCCTTGCGGGCAGCACGACCTCCGGCAGCCTCGACGGCGCGGGCGTGGCCGCCCGGTTCTACAACCCGTGGGGCCTCGCCCTGGACAGCACCGGCAATCTTTTCGTCGCGGACCAGAGCAACCACCTGATTCGCAAGATCACCCCGGCGGGTGTGGTCACGACCGTCGCGGGCACGGGCGCCCAGGGATTCGCCAATGGCATCGGCACGAGCGCCAGCTTCCGATATCCGACCGGCCTCGCGATCGACGCCGCCGACAACCTCTATGTCGGCGACTTCGGCAACAACGCCATCCGCAAGATCACGCCGGCGGGCGTCGTGACGACGTTCGCGGGCAGCGGTGCCCCGGGCGCGCTCGACGGCACCGGCACGGCGGCCACCTTCGACCTGCCCCACGAGCTTGCGGTGGATACGGGCGGCAGCCTTTATGTCACGGACCTCAACAACCACGCGATTCGCAAGATCACGCCAGCCGGCGTCGTGACGACGCTCGCGGGTTCGAACGGTTGGGGAAACATCGACGGACTCGGAACCGTCGCGGCCTTCGGTGAGCCTGTCGGCATCGCCGTGGACAGCCGTGGAAACCTGTTCGTGTCGGATCGCGCGTACCAAGTGATCCGCAAGATCGCACGGACGCCCTGACTGCGCGTATCCAGCAACGGATGGGGATCGCGTTCCAAGCCTCGGCCTTCCTTCGACTCGAAGAGGCCGAGCGGCATGCGTCGCCATCGACCCGCGCTCGGGTGGAGCGCCACGACCCGCACGCGTCTCGCTCCAGCGGGTGACGGTCATTGCCGCCTCCGCCGCGAACCCGTCTTCAACGTCTTCGTGGCGAATGGCAATTTGCGATGGCCAGGGCCATCGTCGCTTACTGCCAAAGCCGCTGCGAATCGCTGCCAAAACGCGCGGCGCGATTCACTTCATCCGTTCCCTGTGGCGCCGCAGGCGCCGGCCGCCGCGCAGTGCTGGGTAGAATGAGAGTAATTCTCATTAGCCAATTCTTCGTTCCATGTCCTCCCCCGCTGCGGCAGCCCCGATCGACGCGCTCTACCGCGAGCACCGCGACTGGTTGCAGGCCTGGCTGCGCCGCCGCCTGGGCGATGGCCACACGGCCGCGGACCTGACGCAGGACACCTTCGTGCGCGTCATCCTGGGCGGCCAGACGCAGGCGATCCGCGAGCCGCGCGCTTACCTGACCACGCTGGCGCAGCGCGTGCTCTACAACTTCTGGCGCCGCCGCGAACTGGAACGCGCGTGGCTCGATGCGCTCGCCGCACAACCGGAAACGCTGGCGCCTTCGCCCGAGACCTATGCCCTGGTGCGCGAAGCCATCGAAACGCTGGACCGGTGGCTCGACGGCCTGCAGCCCAAAGTGCGCGAAGCCTTCCTGCTTCGCCGGCTCGAGGGCCTGGCCTACGGCGACATCGCGGCGCGCATGGGCGTGTCGGTCACCTCGGTGGAGCGGTACGTGAAGCAGGCCATCGTGCACCTGTACACCTGCCCGGCGCAACCCGATGCCTGAAGCGCCGGGGCACGCCACCGCCCCGCCGCTCGACGCGGTTACCGAACAGGCGATCGACTGGCTGGTGCGGCTCGACTCGGGCCACGACAGCGACAGCGACCGCCAGGCCTTCTCGGCATGGCTCTCAGCAGCGCCTGCCCATGCCGCAGTGTGGGCCACGCTGCAACAGCGGCTGAGCCAGCGGATCGCTCCGGCGTTGACGCAGTTGCAGACCGGCGGCCACGCGCCGACCGGCGTGCGTGCACTGAGCACGCCGCCCGACCACCGGGCGCGCCGCCGCGCTTTGCTGGGCAGTGCCACGGTGGCGCTGTTGGGCGCCGCGGGCGGCGGCGGTGCGCTGTGGGCCGACCGGCGCGCGCCGCTGATGGCGTGGTCGGCCGACCTGCACACCGGCACCGCCGAGCGCCGGCGCTTCGTGCTCGACGACGGCAGCGACCTGCTGCTCAACGCACGCTCGGCGGCCGACCTGCACTTCAGCGCGACGCAACGGCTCGTGCGGCTGCGCGCGGGCGCGCTCATCGCCAAGGTCGCGGCCGACGCGCAGCGGCCCTTCGTCGTGCAAAGCGCACAGGGCAGCGTGCATGCGCTGGGCACGCGCTTCATGGTGCGCCAGGACGAGGGGCGCACGCTGGTCTCGGTGCTGGAACACAGCGTGCGCCTGACGCCGCTGCACGAAGATGCCCGCATCGACTTGCCCGAAGGGCGCAGCGCCTGGCTGCAGGCCGACCGCGTCGAGCCCGTGTCCGCCGCGCGCATCGATCCGAGCGCCTGGTCCACCGGCGTGCTCGAGGTGCACGACCAGCCGCTGTCGGACGTGCTCGAGGCCCTGCGCCCCTACACGCCCGCCGTGCTGCGCGCGAGCCCCGCGGCCGCGCGCGTCGGCGTCTACGGTGTCTACCCGCTGGACCGGCCGATGGAGGTGCTGCAGGCCCTGGTGGACACACTGCCACTGCGCGTGCGCCGCTGGGGGGACTGGGTGATCTACGTGGACGTGCGCAGCGCCTGAAACACGCATCAGCTGACGGGTTTGCGAACCCTTGCGGGACATACAGGGTTGAACGCTCCGATCAACCAGACCCGATTCGAGGATGTCCGACGTGACACTGCCCCTTCTTCCGCCCGCTCGCCTGCCGGCCGCCGCACGCATGCCGGCACGCAAAGCCACGCTGGCGCTGGCCGCCCTGCTTGCATGCGCCACCGCGCCGTTGGCACAGACCCTTTCCGCCTCCCCGGCCGTGGCCGACGGCGCGATGACGTGGAGCCTGCCGGCCGATGAACTGGGCATCGTGCTTGCGCGCATTGCCCGCCAGGGCGGTCGCAGCATCAGCGCGGCGCCCGCCCTCGTGGCCGGGCGCCGCGCCCACGCCGTGCAGGGGCGCTTCACCGTGGCGCAAGCCGCGCAGCAAGCGCTTGCGGGCAGCGGGCTGGCATTGGCGCAGACACCCGGCGGCACGCTGACGGTGGTCGCCACCGACAGCGGTGCCGCGTCGGCCGCACCGGCAGCAACGGCAGCCGACGCGGGAGCTACGCTGGCCGAAGTGCGCGTCACGGCGCTGGCCGACCGCACAGGCACCACCGAAGGCACGGGCAGCTACGCCGCGCGCGGCCCCAGCGTCGCGGCCACCGGGCTGAACCTGAGCCTGAAGGACACGCCGCAGTCGATCAGCGTGATGACGCAGCAGCGCATGGAGGACGAGAACCTCACCAGCGTCAACCAGGTGCTGGCGCGCACGCCGGGCATCTCGACCTCGGTGCTCGGCACGGAACGCTCCGCCGCCAGCGCGCGCGGCTATGCCATCACCAACTACCAGCTCGACGGTGTCAGCACCCACAGCGAGTTCCTGGGCCTGGACGCGCTGCCCACGCAGAGCATTGCCGACATGGCGCTGTACGACCGCGTCGAGGTGCTGCGCGGTGCCTCGGGCCTGACCACGGGCGCGGGCGACCCGTCGGGGGTGATCAACCTGGTGCGCAAGAAACCCACGGCCGCCTTCCAGGGTTCGGTCGAGGCCAGCGTCGGCTCGTGGGGCGACCGGCGCGCCGTGCTCGACCTGTCGACGCCGTTGAACGCATCGGGCAGCGTGCGCGGCCGCATGGTGGCGCTGCACCAGCAGGGCGACAGCTACATCGACTACTACAGCAAGAAGAAGGACGTGTTCTACGGCGTCATCGAAGCGGACCTGAGCGCCTCGCTCAAGCTCACGGCGGGCATCGATCACCAGGAGAACCGCTCGCGCGGCTCGCTCTCGTACCTGGGCTTTCCGCTGTTCAACAGCAGCGGCGAGCAGACCGACCTGCCAGTGTCCTTCAGCGGCGCCAGCCGCAACAACCGCTTCAACACCAATTCCACCAGCAGCTTCCTCGCGCTGGAGCAGTCGCTCGCCAACGACTGGAAGCTCAAGGTCTCGGCCAACTCCCTGCGCTCCAAGCAGCGGGAGGATTCCGTCTACCTGGCGGTCAACAGCAGCCTGTTCGACAAGTTCACCGGCGACGGCCTCAACCTGAACGGCGAGCGCCGCGACTACGACCTGCGCACCAAGACCATCGACGTGAAACTGGGCGGCCCGTTCAGCCTGTTCGGGCGCCAGCACGAGGCCGTGATCGGCTTCGACTACACCGACTTCCGCAGCCTGACCAACGGCAGCTTCGACATCTCGGGAATCGACGGCGCACCCGTCAACGTCTACCGCTGGGACAACAGCGGCAGCCCCGTGTTCGGCGAGCGCTTCGTCACCTTCGACAGCACGCGCCGCCAGAAGAGCATCTACGGTGCGGGCCGCTTCCAGCTGAGCGACCAGCTCAAGCTCATCGTGGGCGGCAAGGTGATGAACTACGACAGCGACTACATCACCAAGACCACGGCCGGCTACGACGCGAGCTCGCCGTCTTCCGAGCGGCGCGTGTTCACGCCCTACGCCGGGCTGGTGTACGACCTGAACCCCCACCACACGCTGTACGCGAGCTTCGCGACCATCTACAACCCGCAGACCTCGCTGGACCGCCGCGGCGTCATGCTCGACCCGCAGGAGGGCAACACCTACGAGGCCGGCATCAAGAGCAGCTTCCTGGACGGCCGCCTGACCAGCAGCGCCGCCGTCTACCAGATCCGGCAGGACAACCTGGCCGAGGCGGACGAGGGGCAGTTCGTTCCCGGCACCACCAACACCGCATCGCGTGCGGTGAAGGGTGCGAAGACGCAAGGCATCGACCTGGAACTCAACGGTGCGCTCGCGCGCGACTGGAACCTGACGGCCTCGTACAACTACAGCGGTTCCAAGGACGCGACCGGCCGGCGCATCAACACCACCTTCCCGCGCCAGATGGCGCGGCTGTGGACGACCTACCGGTTGCCCGGCGAATGGCGCCGGCTCACACTGGGCGGCGGCGTGGAGTGGAACGGCGGCATCAGCTACACGGGCGAGGCGTGGCAGATAGCGCGCACCGTCACCGCACGCCAGGGCGCCTATGCGGTGGCCAGCCTGATGGCGCGCTACGACGTCAACGACAAGCTGTCGGTCACGCTCAATGTGCAGAACCTGTTCGACCGCAAGTACATCGCATCGATGTCGGGCTGGTGGTACTCGGGGACGTACGGAGCGCCGCGCAGTGCGCAGGTGATTGCGCGGTACAGGTTCTGAGCTGGGAGTCGGGGCGCGTTGCAACGACGCCCCGAGCGCTTGATGTGCGTGAGTCGAGGCGCCTTAACGGATCAATGTTCGATGTCCGGGTCCTGCATCCACGCAGCGACGTCGCGCTGGCTGTGCAGAACACGCCAGACGTCGATGCGGTCGGCTGCTCGACGTAGAACACAAGAAAGGGAAAGCGCGTCACAGGCCATGAGCGAAGCCCTGGCAAGCCGAGGTCGTGGGCGTAGCGTATAGCGCCAGCGCCTGGATGCCGGTCGATGTGGGTGTAGGCCCGTTTTGGTTCGTCGATCAGACCGATAGCGGCACGTTCTGCGTGTTCGCCAACGTAATGATCAATGGCCCTTCGACGTCCTGATTCGCCCGCTGCCGCGGGACGACCGGCTTCGCCTTCATGCACGCGTGCGCGGCTTGTTCGCCTTGGTCGGTGGCTTGGATTTGGCGCTGGCCCTGTCGCGCAACGACTGGAAGTAGGCGGGGTCCGCTGCGGCCGCCGGCATCGAGGTGGCCCCCTGCAAGAGCAGGCCGCGCAATTGCAGGCGGTCCTGGTCCTTGCGAATCAGCTCTCGCACATATTCGCTGCTGGTGCCGTAACCGCGTTGTGCCACTTGTTCGTCCACGAAGGACTTCATGGCATCTGGCAGGGAAACGTTCATGGTGCTCATGGACGGCAGGTTACGTGGTTTGGCAATAATTGGCGAGCAGGGAGCATCGACGTGCTGCGGCTACGCGCCACGCACGATCGATTCCGCGCCCGAGGCGCGGCCTCTGCCGCCCTACTTGCGCGCCTTGTCGATCTCCGCCATCAGCTCCTTCACCGTCGCATCGCCCACCGAGGCCGCGTACTTGTCGATCACCGGCTTGACCTTGGTGCGCAGCTTGGCCATTTCTTCCGGCGGCAGCTCCGACACGGTCATGCCCGCCTTCTTCAGCGCGTCGAGCGCGCTGTCGGCCGCACCGCGCGACGCCTCACGCTGGAACGCGGTCGACTCGTTCGAAGCCTCGGTGATGATCTTCTTCTCGTCCGCGCTCATGCCGTCCCAGGTCTTCTTGCTGATGAGCAGCGCCTGCGGGTTGTAGATGTGGCGCGTCTGGGTGATGTACTTCTGCACCTCGGCGAACTTGGACGACAGGATGGTGGTGTTGGGGTTCTCCTGCCCGTCGACCGCCTTCTGGTCGAGCGCCGGGTACAGCTCGGGGAACGGCAGCGGCGTGGCGTTGGCACCCAGCGCGCCGAACAGGTCGATGTAGATGGGCGACTGGATGACGCGGATCTTCAGCCCCGCGATGTCGTCCGCCTTCACGACGGGCCGCTTGCTGTTGGTGAGGTTGCGAAAGCCCAGGTCCCAGTAGCCCAGGCCGTGCAGGCCCTTGTCTTCCAGCTTGGCCATCAGCTTCTGGCCGAAGGGACCGTCGGTGACGGCATCAGCTTCCTTGCCGCTGTTGAACAGAAACGGAAAGTCGTAGGCCGCGAACTCCTTCACCTGCGCCGACAGAATGCCGGCATTCAGCACCGTGAGCTCGACCGTGCCGCCCTGCAGCGCCGACACGGTCTGCAGGTCGCCCCCGAGCGCGCCACCGGCGAACAGCTTGACGGTCATCTTGCCGCCGGACTTGGCGGCCACCAGGTCGGCGAACTTCTGCGCGCCCTGGGCCTGCGGATGGCCGGTCTGGTTTTGGAAGGCGAACTTGAGCGTGCGCTCCTTCACCTGCGCACCGGCGCCGGACATGGCCACCGTGGCAAGCACGGCGATGGCCGCCGCGAACACTCTCCTGGTCGAAACCCTGGTCGAACTCTTCATGCGGAAGTCTCCTTGTGCGTTTTTCTAACCGTGAAACAACTTGGCCGGTCCCGTCACCAGCCATGGGAACAACACCATCAGGAACATGACGGCGAACTCCGCGATCATGAAAGGCACGACGCCGCGCGTGACGTCGTCCATCGATATCTTTCCGACGCCGGCCACCACGTTGAGCACCGTGCCCACCGGCGGCGTGACCAGCCCGATCGAGTTGTTGATGATGAACAGCACGCCGAAGTACACGGGGTCGATGCCCGCGGCCTTCACGATGGGCATGAGCACCGGCGTGAGGATCAGGATGGTCGGCGTCATGTCCATCGCGGTGCCCACCACCATCACGAGCACCATGATCGCGATCATCAGCAGGATCTGGTTGCCCATGAAGGGCTGCAGCAGGCCGACCACCTTCGCCGGCAGGTCGGCCACCGTGATGAGCCAGGCGCTCACCATGGCCGCGGCAATCAGGAACATCACGATGGCGCTGGTCTTGGCCGCGCTCACGAAAATGCCGTACAGGTCGCGCCAGGTGATCTCGCGGTAGATCACGGTCGACACGAAAAGCGCATACACGGCGGCCACCACGGCGGCCTCGGTCGGCGTGAACACGCCCATGCGCAGGCCCACCAGAATGATGACCGGCAGCATCAGCGCCCACAGCGCCTTGCGGAACGCGCTGAGGATCTCGGCGGCGGGCTTGCGTGGCGGCGGCACGATTTTTTCGCGCCGCACCAGCCAGGCCCAGGTGACCCACAGCGCGCCGCCGATGAGCAGCCCCGGCACGATGGCCGCCAGGAACAGCTTGGAGATCGACACGTTGGCCGCCACGCCGAAGATCACCAGCCCGATGCTCGGCGGAATGACCGGGCCGATAACGCCCGTGGCCGCAATGAGCCCGGCCGCGCGCGGCTTGTCGTGGCCGGCCTTCACCATCATCGGCAGCAGCAGCGCGGTGAGCGCGGCCGCGTCGGCCACGGCCGAACCCGAGAGCGCCGAGAGCAGGCAGCCGGCCATGATGGTCACGTAGCCGAGCCCGCCCTTCACGTGGCCGACCAGCGCCAGCGCGAAGTCGACGATGCGCTTGGAGAGCCCGCCGACGTTCATGATCTCGCCGGCCAGCATGAAGAACGGCACGGCCAGCAGCGGAAAACTGTCGGCCCCGCCGATCACGTTCTGCGCGAGGATCTGCGCGTCGAACAGGTCGAGGTGCCACATCAGCGCGACACCGCTGGCCAGCAGCGAGAACGCGATGGGAATGCCCATCGCCATGGCCAGCAGCAGCGAGCCCACGAAGACGGCGATGGTCATTTGCCGGCTCCCCGTGCGTCGCCCGGCGCGCCCAGAATCTGCTGCAGCTGCACGGCCTCTTCGGACTCCTGCACCATCACGAGGTCGCTGTCGGCGATGCGCCCGGTCAGCAGGCGCAGCAGGTCGAGCGCGAGGATGAACGCGGCCAGCACCGAGAACACCACGCCCGACAGGTACACCACCGCCATCGACGCGCCGGTGACCGGTGCGGTGACGTCCCAGTTGATGCGCGTCTGCGCCATGCTGCCCTGGAACAGCAGCCACACGATGTACAGCATGACCACGTGCCCCACGGCCAGGCAGATCTTCTTGCCGATGGGCGGCAGCTTCTGCACCACCATGTCCACGCCCAGGTGGCCGTGCTCCTTCAGCGCGACGACCGCGCCCAGGAAGGTCATCCAGATGAAGAGCCAGCGCGACACCTCCTCCGACAGCGTGATGCCCGAGTTGAAGCCGTAGCGCAGCACCACGTTGCCGAAGACCAGCACGACCATGACCGCGAGCGCGGCCGCGATCAGGGCCTCGATGGCGCCGCAGCACCTGTCGATCCAATGGTTCATGGGGTGGCCTCGGTTCAGGCGGCGGCGGCCTGCCGCTGCATCTCGACCAGCGCGCGCAGTGCGGCCAGGTACGACTGCGGGCCCAGGCCCTGGACGGTGCCCTTCACCGCCGGCGAAATGATCGAGTGCGCGCGCCACGCCTCGCGCGCGGCGATGTTGGACATGTGCACCTCGATGCTCGGAAACGGCATGGCCTTGATCGCGTCGTGCAGCGGCACACCGTGCTGCGTGAGGCCGGCGGGGTTGATCAGCGCGCCCTGCGCGTCGTCGATGTTGGCGTGCAGAAAGTCGATCAGGTCGCCTTCGTGGTTGGACTGGAGGATGTCCAGCGTCACGCCGAGTTCGTCCGCGAGCCGGCCCAGTTGCGCGTTGATTTCCGCGAGCGTGGTCTTGCCGTAGATGTGGGGTTCGCGGCGGCCGAACAGGTTGAGGTTGGGGCCGTGCAGGACGAGGATTTTCATGGCGGATCCGTGTGGCGATTCAGGGTGGATGTCTTATTTGCGGATGCGCGCGAGTTCGTCGTTGTAGAGCTTGACGATGGCGGGGTCGTAGCTCGCGGCGAAGCGCTCGGTCACGGGCTTGGCGATCTGGCGCATGCGCGCCTGCTCGGACGGCGCGAGTTCGTTGAACTGCGCACCCTTGGCCTGCAGCTCGCCCACGGCCTTCTGCGCGGCGGCGCGGCTCACCTGGCGCTGGTAGCCGCGTGCTTCGTCGGCGGCCTCGCGCATCATCTTCTGCTCGGTGGGTGTGAGCGAGTCCCAGAACTTCTTGCTGACCAGCACGATGTTGGCCGCGTACACATGGTTCGTCGCGCTCACGAACTTCTGCACTTCGTAGAACTTGTTCGACAGGATCACTGCATAGGGGTTCTCCTGGCCGTCGACCGCCTTGGCCTCGAGGGCGCCGTACAGCTCGGCGAAGGGCATCGGCACCGGGTTGGACTTGAAGGCCTTGAAGGTTTCAAGGAACACCGGATTCGGAATGACGCGGATCTTCAGGCCTTCGAGGTCTTCGGGCTTTGTGATCGGGCGCTTGCTGTTGGTGACGTTGCGAAAGCCCAGGTCCCAGTAGCCCAGTGCGACCAGGCCTTTCTCGGGCAGCTTCGCAATGAGCTGCTGGCCGAGCGGACCGTCGAGCAGCGCATCGGCCTGCGCAAAGTTGCCGACCGCGAACGGAAAGTCGACCAGGCCGAACTCCTTCACGATGCCCGCCAGCGAGGTGGTGGCCGGCGCCGACATCTGCTGCACGCCGCCCTGCAGCGCCGACTGCTGCTGCATCTCGTTGCCCAGCTGCGAGGCGGGGAACTCCTGCACCTTCATCTTGCCGCCGCTCTTGGCCGCGAGCAGCTCGGCGAAACGCTTCACGCCGAAGCTCACCGGGTGGTCGGCATTGTTGAGGTGGCCGAAGCGGATGACGCGCTCCTGCACATCCTGCGCGAAGGCGGAACCGGCCAGGGCCAGGGCAAGGCCGGCCGCGGCCAGTGAACGATGAAGCGTGCTCAAGTTGATCTCCTGCTGTGTTGTGGGTGCTCGTCGGGGCGATCCGTCGCCGCCTCCTGCCACCGGGCGGCGCGATCTTATGTTGGAAGTGGAAAGTATTTCCACTAGTGAAAACACTTGGCAAAAACGCTAGAGTGGCGTCTGCCCCACCTTCCGAACGTCATGACCGCCATACTCGAACGCAGCTTCAAGGTCCTCGAACACCTGGCCGGCCATCCCGAAGGCCGCGCGCTGTCGGCCCTCTCGGGCGAGCTGGAAATGCCGCTCAGCGCCACCCACCGCCTGCTGACCGAACTGATCCGCTGCGGCTATGTGCGCCAGGACCAGAGCCACGGCGACTACATGCTCACGATCAAGCTGGTGTCGCTGGGCCTGAGCTTCCTGAGCAACAGCGGCATCGTCGACGTGGCGCAGCCGCTGCTCGACAGGCTCGCGGCCGAGTCGGGCGAGCTGGTGCGGCTCGCCGTGGTCGACGGCGACGAACTCACCTTCGTCGCCAAGGCACAAGGCGCCACCCGCGGCCTGCGCTACGACCCCGACATGGGCCTGTCGGTGAACCTGTCATGCAGTTCGGCCGGCCACGCGTGGCTCTCCACCATGACGGACGAACAGGCGCTGCAACTGGTCGCCAGGCAGGGCTTCGGCAAGCCCGAAGACTACGGCCCGAAGGCCCCGACCACCGTGAAGGCCTTGCTGAGCTACCTGCGCGCGGCGCGCAAGCGCGGCTTCGCGACGATCAACGAGGTGTTCGCGCCGGCGATGACGGCCATGGCCGCGCCGGTGCGCAACGGCAACGGCGCGGTGATCGGCGTCATCACCATCGCCGGGCCGCTGGTGCGCCTGACGGAAGAACGCATGCTCGAGCTCGGGCCCACGCTGCTGCTGTCGGCCGAGGACGTAGCGCAGGCCAGCGGCGCCTCGGCGATGTTCAAGCGCAGGGCCTGAGCCCGGCGGGTTCTACAGCTCGGCCCCGTCGTCCTGCGTGCCGCCGGTTTCCGCGCGGCTCTCCAGCGTCGGCACCTCGCTCGCCAGCAAGGGCTTGCCGATCGGCGCACCCGCGGTCCCCGCGCGCACGGCCGCCATGTCGGCCTCGTTCGGGTACTGCCCCGCGATCCAGTAGTCGAACACGCGGCGCACGATCGGCGCCGCATGGGCCGCGCCGAAGCCCGCGTTCTCCACGATGGCCGCCACCGCGATGGTCGGGTCCGCGGCCGGCGCGAAGGCCATGTAGAGCGCGTGGTCGCGCTGGCGCGCGTCGAGCGCCTTCCCGCTGGCGCGCGCCTTGGGGCTCAGGCCCACCGCCTGCGCCGTGCCCGTCTTGCCGGCCGAGGCATAGGCGGCACCCGCGAACACGCGCGTGCCCGTGCCGCCCTGGGTGACCGCGACCATGGCGTTGCGCACGACGTCGACGTTCTTTCGCGCATAGCCCAGGTCCTGGGCCGGCGGCTGCACCTGCTGCACGACCTGGCCGCTGCCGGTGTCCCGGATGGCCCGCACCAGGTGGGGATGGTAGCGCACGCCGGCGTTGGCCAGCGTGGCGTTGGCCGAGGCGAGCTGCAGCATGGTGAAGCTGTTGTAGCCCTGGCCGATGCCCAGCGAGATGGTCTCGCCCGCGTGCCATTGCTTCATGTCGGCGCGCCGGTAGGCGTTGCGCTTCCACGCGGTGCTCGGCAGCACGCCGCGCACCTCGCCCATCAGGTCGATGCCGGTGAGCTGCCCGAAGCCGAGCGGCGCCATGAAGTCGTGGATCAGGTCCACGCCCATCTCGGTGGCAAGCGAATAGAAGTAGGTGTTGCTCGAGTGCTGGATGGCCCGGTGCATGTCGACGCCGCCCAGCCCGCCCCGGTGGCTGAGGAAGGTGCGCCCGCCGAAGTTGTAGTAGCCGGGGTCGTTCTCCACCGTGGCGGCGGCCCGCTTGCCGGTCTGCAGCGCGGCCAGCGCCATGAAGGGCTTGTAGGTGGAGCCGGGCGGGTAGGTGCCGCGCAGCGCGCGGTTCAGCAGCGGGTTGTCGGGCGACTCGGTGAGCGTCTTCCAGCTTTCGGTGTCGATGCCTTCGACGAACAGGTTGGGGTCGAAGGTGGGTTTGCTCACGAAGGCCAGCACCTCGCCGCTCTTGGGGTCGATGGCCACCAGGGCGCCGCGCCGATCGCCGAACATGTCTTCCACCAGCTTCTGCAGCTTGATGTCCAGCGACAGCATCACCGTCTGGCCCGGAACGGCGGCATGGCGCGCGAGGCGGCGCACCGCGCGGCCGCCGGCCGAGGTTTCCATCTGCTCGGCGCCGGTCTGGCCGTGCAGCACGGTCTCGTAGCTCTGCTCGACACCGAGCTTGCCGATGTGGTCGGTGCCGCGGTAGTTGGCGCGGTCGCCCTCTTCCCAGTCTTCCATCGCGGTCTTCTCGCGCTGGTTGATGCGCCCGATGTAGCCGATGACGTGCGACGCCACCTCGCCGTACGGATAGCTGCGCAGCAGGCGCGCCTTGATCTCCACGCCCGGAAAGCGGTAGCGCTGCGCGGCGAAGCGCGCCACCTCCTCGTCGCTCAGGCGGGTGCGGATCGGAATGGAGTCGAAGCTGCGCGAGTCCTCGCGCAGGCGCTGGAAACGGCGCCGGTCGCCGGGCGTGACCTCCACGAGGGTGCCCAGCTCGTCGATGGCGGTGCCGACGGCGCCGGCATCACCGACTTTGGACGGCGTGATTTCCAGCGTGTAGGCAGCGTAGTTGGAAGCCAGCACCACGCCGTTGCGGTCCAGGATCAGCCCGCGGTTGGGCACGATCGGCACGATGGCGGTGCGGTTGCTTTCGGCCCGCTCGGCCAGCTCGTCGTAGCGCACGACCTGCAGGTGGACCAGGCGCGCGCCGATCAGGCCGAAGCCGAAGAGCACCACGCAGCCGATGACCAGCAGGCGGCGGCGAAAGCGGGAGAGTTCGGCGCCGGTGTCGCGAATTTCGTCATTCATCGGAAAAAGAAATAACTTTCGCTCACAGCACGCGGATGCCGAGCTCGCCGATCAGCGTGGCGGCCTGGTCGTAGGAAATGATCGCGCCCTTGAAGCGCTGCGCCACGTTGGCGATGCGCAGGCCGCCGAGGTCGACCGAGCGCAGGTCGGCGCCGTCGAAGCGCGCGTTCTTGAGGTTCGCGTCGCGCAGGCTGCCACCTTCGAACACGGCGTCGCGAAAGTCGCAGCCCGCGAGGTCCGCATCGGACAGGTCGAGCCGCTCGATGGTCTGCTTGCGAAATGACATGCCGCGCAGGTCGGCGCCCGAGAGCAGCGAGTCGTGAAAGCCGATGCCAAGCACTTGCGCTTCGTGGAAGTGCGCGCCGGTGAGCTTGACCTCGCTGAAGCGCGTGGCGGACAGCTTGGCGCGGTGCCAGCCGGTGTTGTTCAGGTCGCAGGCCGTGAAGCGGGCGTCCGTCAGGTCGGCCATCTGAAAGTCGGCCTGGCGCGCGCGGCACGCCGTCCAGCGGGTGTCGGTCAACAGGGTCTTGCGCAAGGTGGCCTCGGCGAAGCTGCAGCCGTCGAACTGGGCGCGGCGCAGGTCGAGGTCCGACAGGTCGGTGCCGTCGAAGTCGCATTGCGCGAAGCGCAGCGCGCACTGCGCTTCGGACAGCAGGCGCTTCAGGCGATCCCGGTCGATGGTTTCGCCGGTGAGGGATGAGACAGTGGAAGCGTCGGTCATGGAAATACAGGTAAGCGGGATCAGAGATGCCATGGCACGCATCGGTTCCCCTTGAATGGGTCGGCACTCAGCCGGTGCTTCGCGGGGCCCTGCGCGCGTCGTCGGACATCGCGGGCAGCGGGCTGCTGCGTGCGTCCAGGGTCGGTCGCACGTTGCGTACCGACCTCGCGCGCGGGCGGGTGTCAAACGGCCCGTGCGGGTGGCGGTCGAGTTTACTTTGGCGACGCTGCGGGCCTGCCGCGTCGGTAGACTGGCGCGATCCATCCCAACGCCGACCGCCCCGACCATGCAGACCTTCCATGACGTGCCCGCCGAAGCGAACCGCGTGGCGCAGCGGCTGCGTGCCGGGGAGGTGGCGGCCTACCCCACCGAAGCCGTCATGGGGTTGGGCTGCGATCCGTCGAACGAAGCGGCGGTCACGCGCATCTGCCTGCTCAAGCAGCGCGAGGTCGCGCAAGGCGTGTTGCTGATCGCGGCGGACTTCGCGCAGGTCGCGCCCTACATCGACATGACGCAGGTTCCCCGGGTGGCGCTCAACCGGGTGCTGGCGAGCTGGCCAGGGCCCTCCACCTGGATCTTTCCGCGCAGCGCGCAGGTGCCGGCATGGATCTCCGGCCGGCATCCGGGCATTGCGCTGCGCGTGACGGCCCACGCCGGCGCGGCCGCGCTGTGCCGCGCCTTCGGCGGTGCGCTGGTGTCGACCAGCGCCAATCCGCATGGCTTGCCGGCCGCACGGACGGCGGGCGAGGTGCTGTCGTATTTTCCGGAGGGCATCGACGTGCTGGTCGACGGCGCCGTGGGTGGGCTCGCGAAGCCGAGCGAAATCCGAAACGCGCTGACCGGCGAGATCGTTCGCGGCTAGCTGGGCGTGCGGGTCGCCAGCTCGGTGGCCGGTGTCCAGAAGCCCTGCATTTCCATCAGGCCCGCCCTGCTCTGTGCGCTCAGGTAGCCGGCCGTCGTGCCGACCGACACGTGGCCCAGGTTGTTCTGCACGACCTGGATCGGCACCGGCGCGCGCCCTGCCCCGCCCTGCAGCGCGTGCGCGCCGTGGGCATGGCGCAGCCAATGGATGCTGGCGCGTTGCAGATGCTCGGCTTGCGCATCGTCGAGCATGCGGGCGGCCTGCGCCAGGAACAGCTTGATGGCGCTGTAGAAGCCGGAGGCAGACCACGGCTTGGGGTGCTCGGGCTTCAGGTCGAAACGGGCGAGCACGTGGATGTTGCGGTTGCCCTGCGCGCCGACACGGGGTTCGAAGCCGTGGTGCGCGAGTTCTTCCTCGAGGTCGGTCACCAGCTCGGCAGGCACCGGCACTTCGCGCTGGCGCCCGGCCTTGCCCCTGACCGACAAAAGCCAGCCGCCGGCGTCGCCGCCGTCGGGCCTGCGATAGACCACCTGCTGGAGGTCGCCGCACGTGGCGCCGGTGATCTCGGCCAGCCGCAGGCCCGTGGCGTAGACCCAGCGCATGCCGCGGCGCAGGCGGCGGCCGGCTTCTGTCGCGGCATGTCCGGCAAGCAGCGAATCGAGATGCTCCCACTGGGCAAGGCTCAGCGTGCGGTGCAGGCCCAGCGCGCGCGGCGCTTCCAGCCGCTCGGTCATGGCTGCGAACGGATTGCCCGTGAGGTAGTTCTGTCGCGTCAGGAAGCCGAACAGGCTGCGCAGGATGGCCATGGCCTGGCGCAGCGCCGCAGGTGCCAAGGGCCCTTCGAGCGGCCGCCACAGCGGGGACCAGCGCTGGTTGTGGCGCGGACCGCACCACGCAGCGGGCGGGTCGCCGAGGAACAGGCGGTAGGCGACGGCGTCCTCGGCGCCGAGCGACGACAGCGCGGTCTTGCGCTCGAGCACCGCCCACAGCAGCAGCCGCTCGGCTTCCTTGCGGTAGGAACGCTGGGTGGGCGAGAGTTCGCCGGCCGCGTCCTGGGAGCGCTTGGCCGCGAGCCAGGCGCCGATGGCTTCATGGTCGGTCTGGGCCGCCAGCAGGCACTGGTCTCGCGGGGCACGGTAGCGGCCGGCGCTCCCGTCCAGCTCGGGGGGCGCCACGAACTTCTCGTACGGAAGCATGGCGGTGCCGGCCGGCACAACCGCGGCGAGGTCGAGCGGGCTCACCTGGCGGCGCCGGTGGGCGGCGTGCGTGCCCACGCGAAGGCCCAGCGGTTCCTCGTTGGCACGCAGCCAGTCGAGGATGCGTGCGGCCTTGCGTTCTCCGATGCCCGGCACCCTTACCCACCAGCGCGCACCGGCTTCGTTGATGCATGCGACCAGCGCGGCAAGGGTCGGCAGGCCGCCGAGCTCCAGCCGCGCGGCCACGGCGGGGTTGAGCCAGGCCGAGACCCCGTCGGCCGCACGGGGGTCTTGCGCCGTGTGGCCTTCGAGCCAGCGCAGCGCTTCGAGCTGGCGCTCGACGACGCGCGCGCGGCGGGACGCGCGGCCCGCGCCGCCGCCCTGGTGTGCGCCCCCCGGGAAGGCGGCTTCGTACGCCTCGATCTGCTCGGCTTCGGAGAAGTCTTCCAGTCCCTGCGCCTGCGCAAAGTCGCTCAGGCTGGGCAACGCGGCCTTCGGCGAGAACTGATCGGGATCGAGCAGGATCAGGCGGGCGGTGCCGGGCCGCTGCTCCCGGCGCGCCGCCGCGGCGAACTCGTCACGGATCCAGGCGATGGTGCGGCGCACGACCCGCAGGTCGGTGTGCTCGCCTTCCAGTCGGAGGTATCGGTCCCAGCTGGTGCGCTCGTCGATGCCCTGGGCCAACGCCCGCATGAAGGCGAAGTGGCCTCGGTGCAGTTTGCGGGGCGGGTGCTTGGTCATGGGGGACGCGGTGTGCTGTCTCGGCTCAGTTCCAGAACTTCCACCAGGCGCGCTCGGGAACCGGCGCAGCTTCTTCTTCAGGTGGCGTGGGCGCGGATTCTTCAGCCTCGCGCATGCGGCGGCGTACTTCGACTTCCAGGGCATGCGCGGTGCCAAAGGCCTCACGCTCGCCACGGTGCGCGCGGGCGCGCCAGGTCAGTGCCAGTTCCGCGAGGGTCTCGTCATCGAAGTGTGCGAAAGGGGATGACGGGCTGGTTGATGTCATGAGTTCCTATGAGGTGGTGAACTGTGTAGTGAGTGGGCATTCTATTTCGATGATTAGCAGAATAATCATTCATGCAATATTTGGATGCATTTCTAGAGTCTACGACGTGACCTCAAACTAAGTTGTTGATCTGATTGGAATTAATCGGATCGCGGTCGTCTGCGCAGTTTAGCGAGGATGGAGGGAATGCCCGGGTTTTGACCAGGAAGTGCATTCCCAGAGCCCACCTACAGCAAACCCAACGGTATATCTACCACCCGATCTAGATACTTGACGCAACCTGTTGTCGCGGCACGCAAATCGTCCTGCAGTCTGCGCTTACTTCTTGACGGAAACTCGTGACTTGAACGTGAGGCCGGTTGCGCGGCCGTCTGCGCAACCGGATTGAAATCCCAATGGATCTCACATCAAGGGCAGATTCCTCGCCCTTGATCCTGCTCAACTGAAGCTGCGCGCCCTTCGAAGCGCATCCGAGATCGCCGATTCCAGCACCTCCACAGGTGCACCGATTGCAGCGCCGGAGCTCAGGGTGATGGTGACCTCCCCTGCCTTCGATCGTACGAGGGTGCCGAACTTCTGACCGTCGGCCTGGACGTCGATGCGCTCGGTGCGTTCGAAGCCGGGCGGAGCGTCCAGAAGGCGAGCCACCACAAGCGCCGGAGACAAGGTCTGGCCTCGCAGCTTCTCCACGCGCTTGAGCAACCCGCGCCGGTCCAGCGCCATGGCGGCGTTGACCTGTTCGGCATGGCGAAAGCTGATTTCCAGCGGAGACCTGAAGCACTCCACGACCGCAGAGGGAAGCTGCGCCACCATCAGTGCCTTGCGAACCCAGGTGTGGCTGACGCCCAGCCCTTCGGCGAGCTGTCGCTGCGTCGGGAACAGTTGTTCTTCCAGGGCGCGCTGGTACATCACGCCCTGCTCGTACGGAGAAAGATCCGCACGCTCACGGTTCTCCCGGTCCATGGCTGCGAAGAGCGCCGCGTCGCCGAGGTCGTCCACCCAGATCGAGGCCAGCACCGGCATGCCGAGTTCCAGCGACGCGCGGTGACGGCGATGGCCGAAAACCAGTTCGAATTGCCCAGGCTCGTCCTTCAGCGGCCGAACGAGAATCGGCTGGACGTTGCCGCCCGCGTGTTCGATGTCGGCCTTGAGCCCTGCAAACTCGCTGGTATTGAACGAAGCCTCGTGGCGGTTGGCCCAGCGGCTCGGGCGGATGGTGGCGGGGTCCATCTTGCGCGTCGGCAGGGAGCCTTCGTACTGGCGCAGCTTTTCGCGCAGCGTTGCCATCTCTCCTTCGACCTGCTGGATCTGCCCACGAAACGCGAGCATCTGGCCGGGGCCGGTGCGCGGTGCATGGCTGCCTCCGACGGCCGGTGGAAACCTGGTTTCCACACCCGTTGCCGCATGGGGCGGCGCCTGCTCTTCAGCGGGTGCGGCCTTGGGCAGATCCACGGGCTGTGCAGGCGCCTGGGGAAGCGACAGGTTGGCAGTCAGCGCTTCGAGGCGCTTTCGGGTACTAGACATGGTGCGGACTCCTGAAGCGTGGAAACCGGGTTTCCACAAGCGGGGATCGCGACGCCCCGATCGGCGGCAACGGCTGCTGTGTCCGTCGCTGTGGGGGCGCAACGCGATGGCGCCCGTTGGTGAGAAAGGAAGACTCCGCTTCCAACGTCCAGTCAGTGTGCGGGCACGCGCTGCGCGTCGATTCGATGAACTGGTACATAGGAACCGATGCATGTGGAAACCTGGTTTCCACAGCCATGACCGCAGCTGCTGCGGCCGTGTGAGCGACGCGCCCCAGCGGCAGCGCCGCGCGTTCAGCAACGGCCTGGGCACGCCGTGCCCCAGTGCAAGCGCCACGTTGACTTCCATGCTCGGGCCGCCGAGCAGCCAAGAGCTCGGCTGGGAAGTTGCTCCGAGCATCGAGCCCTACTGAAGGGCTCGCCGTGTTGACAGCCGCGCACAGTCGGCTCACAAAAGGTCCGGCCTTCCGGACCGCGCCCCGCTGATGTAAAGCATCGTGTGGAAACCAGGTTTCCACGCCGGTGCCCGGCACCCTGCTTTTCCGAGCGCTTAAGTGCAGCCGGTCTCGACTGTGGTTCTCCCCCATCAGCGCGCCCTCCCTTGCGCGGACCATGCGCCGACCACGGATTGCTCGACCAGTTCCACAAACGCGTCGTACGCGTCCACGGCACGCTTGTAGGTCTTCGCTGCGCCTTCGTACCGTTGCACGTCATAGACGGTCGCGAACTCGGCCGCCTTGTTGCTCGTCACACTGGTCTTGGGAATCTCCACCGGCAGGGTGTACTCGCCGTATGTCGCCTGGATCCATTGACGCACCGCCGGCATGGCCGGATCGGCCGCGTCGACACGGCTCAGCAGCACATGCAGGAATTCGAAGGCCTTGCCCTCGCGGTCCTTGCTCTGACCGTCGAGGTTGGAACCAAGGTCGGCCAGCAGCGACCAGAACTGCGCTGAGGACGCGAAGTCCAGCCCCGACGGCGGCACAGGCACCACGATGCCGTTCGCGGCCCAGAGTGCGTTGATCGTCACATAAGAAAGGGACGGCGGCGTGTCGATGACGATCACGTCATACAGATCACGCACGCTTTCCAGGCCGACGTTGAGCACGTCCCAGAACTTTGCGCCTGGCTCCTGCATCTGGCGCGCGGGCAGCGCGAATTCGGCCGAGAACAGGAAAGGGGCCGCAGCCACCAGGTCGAGGCCATCCCAATACGTGGAGCGAATCGCGTAGCGGATGTCGCTCTCGGTCCCGTCGCACAACGGGCCGATCGTCATGTCTTCCGTGACCTCGGCCTCCGGCAACAAGCCGTGCAGCGTGGTGAGAGAGCCCTGCGGATCGGTGTCGATCGCCAGCACACGGTGGCCGCGCAGACTCAAGCCCTGCGCCAGCACCATCGCGGTGGTCGTCTTTGCAACACCTCCCTTGAAGTTACCGACCGCAATGGTGATGGCCTTGCGCCCGGTCGGACGCATCTTGTCAGCGCGGTAGGTGCGCGTCCAGCGGCGGAGCTCCTCGAGCTCGAAGGTACGCTTGCCGCCAGAGGGCGTCAGGCGGCCGGCCGGGAGATCGTCCTTCGTGATGCGGTAGGCGACATGCGCCTTGTCGACGCCGCAAAGCGCAGCGAGTTGCGCGGTGGAATAGACAGGCGGAATCTTGCGGGCCTCGGGGGCGAGCAGCATGCCGCGTATCTGCTCGACCATGGAGCCAGCACGCGTGGCAAGGCCTGCGATGCGCTCCATGTTGATGACTTGCCTCGGGGGCGTCTGGGACTCGGTGGAAACCTGGTTTCCACCGACGGGAGGCACGGGGACGGACATTGGGTAGACCCTATTCGACAGAATCCGCCAATTCTACGAGAATCCATCGAATGAACAAGTTATACCGATTCCCCAGTGTCTGCACGCTTGCCTAATGTGAGAACCGATAGGGAACCCCGCCTTGGCGCCTCCCTGTGCAGGTGGATTCTGCGGTGTCGCGCCCGCCCTGGGGCACCTGTGAGCCCCGCCGAGGCCCATTCAGGGCAGATAACGGTGCGGAACCGCGGAAATGGGCGCCTTCGGGTGGCAGGAACCCCATATCCACTCACACCGAACCCCATAGATACACACAACAACGGTCGAAGAACCCCAACGGTTCTCACATGAATTCCCATTCGATCTCACATTGAATCCCAGAATCACTCACAGAAACCGTTCCAAGTCCTTGTCACAGAAAGAGAAAGTCACTTGCCAAACTCTTCAAAGTTCCAAGTGTTACTTTTCAAATAGAACAAGACGGCTCGATTCTTTGTGAATTGACCCATTCACAATACGAAGGCATGATGTGAACCCAAGCAATTGCGATACATCAGACATGGCCGAGGAAGAAGCTCCCCCCAGCGCCCCGCGCCAACCTCCGACAGCGGAAGAACAGAGCGTCGCCAAGGCCAATGAAGCCATCGCCATCCGGCCCAAGCGCGGGCGCCTCACGCTGCTGTCGCGCCGCATCTACAACGCCCTGCTGTACCACTCCCAGCGCCAGGGCGTCGACGAACCCGTCTACAAGCTGGCGCTGAGCGAACTCATCGGCGACGCCCGGTTCAACTCCAACAACACCGAATTGCTCAAGGCGCACCTGCGCGACATGCAGGCGACCACCATCGAGTGGTCGACCAGCGGCCCCGCGCTGAAGCGCTGGGTGTCGTCCCAGCTGCTCGGCACGGTCACCATCGAGGAACAGGGCAGAGGACGCCCCTGTATGGTCACCTGGCGCTATCCGGAAGAGATCAAGGAGCGCCTGGTGCGCCCCCACCAGTACACCCGGGTGCTGCTGGAGATCAGCGGGCAGATGCGCAGCTATTCCGCCGCCGTGCTGTACGAGATCGGCGCGCGCTACCTCACCTCGCCCGGGCGCCTCTCGATGCGCGAGGACGTGGTCTGGTGGGCGGCCGTGCTGACCGGGCGCAGCGACATCAAGGAGGTCGACTACCGCTTTCTCAAGCGCGACGTGATCTCCAAGGCGCTGGCCGAAATCGACGCGCTCTGCGAAGACTTCAGCATCGAGCTCATCGAGCACAAGCGCGGCCGCAAGATCGAGGAGATCCAGTTCCGCGTGGTTCCCAAGGTGCAGCAACGCCTGGGCGACATTCCCAACGCCGAGCGCAACGTCTTCGACCTGGCGCTCGTGGGCCGGCTCATCGCGCTCGGCATCAAGCAGGAAGAGGCACAGGATCTCTACGCCACCACCGACGAGAACCAGTTGCGCGCCACGCTCGACCACGTCGATCAGCGCCTGCTCAGCCCGACCATGCCCGAGCTGAAATCGCCCGCGGCGTATTTCAAGGACGCGCTCAAGAAGGGTTACGCGGCCGCCAAGCCACTGCCGATGGCCGACACCGCGCCGCAAGCGGCGTCAGCTGGCACTAACTCCGTTGCGCATCCGGTGATTTCGCTTTCGCCGTCCGATCGCATGCAGCGCATCCGCGAGCTCTGGGAAAACGACCGCATGGCGCAAGCCCGCGCGATGTTTGCGGAAATGCAGCCGCCCTCGCAGGCCGAGCTGCGCGGCCAGTTCGAAGCGCAGCGGCTGGAACAGCTGGCCCTGCCGATCGCCCGCGCCTGGCGGCGCGACGGCCCCGCCAGCCGGGTCGCGGCCAGCACGTTCTACAAGTGGGTCGCCCAGACCACCTGGCCGGAGGAGCCCTCCGATCGCGTTTTGCTCGACTTCGCGCTTCAGCGCGGTGTGGCCGGCATCTGACCACGCCACACGCTCGAGCGTGTGACTTTTTCCGCGGTTTTGCGATCGGCCTACAGACCGGGGCGTCAATGGCCTCCTCCTGGCCTTGCACTGTCAATTCAACGATGCAGTCGGACTCACTTGTTGCTGCACCAGCACCCGAACGCATGGAAGAAGAATGGACGAACCCGGAAAACGCCGAAGAGTGGCTGCATTTCTTTCACAAGGAAGGCAGCAGGCGCACACCCGTCAGGATCAGCCGAACCGCGCTGGAAACCTGCTTTCACTCGGCCGCCGGCGAAAGCCTGGTCAGCATCTACGTGGCCAACACGCAAACCATCCATGAACAGGTGCGCGTGCGACTCAGGGCCGGTGGGCGCTTCACTTCCGAAGCGCCGCTGACCCTGGCTGCCCCCGATTTCGAGGCGCGCAGGCTGGCGATGTATGCCGATCTGGTGGCCTCGCCGATGATCGAGCAGACCGCGCATGAGCTGGTCGGACGGTTCACGGCCGAGGAACTGGAGGCGGTTGCGTTGTGGATGCGCAGCAGGTCCAGCGCCCACGGCTAGGGTGCGGTGGCCGTTCACAGCGGCGAGCAGTTTTGCGTGATGGATTTTCTGTCGCACGCCGTTAGTGGCTTTTGCGGGTGTGGAGTCTGCTCATTTCTTTCGAGCTTCGTTTCTGTCCACGCCTGCCGGTTAACACGCGCAAAGGCGACAGCCGCTGCGGCGGCCTTCGATAGACTGCGCGCCGGTTCCCTCGCTCCACCCCACAAGGACACCCGCCCATGCCCATCGACACACTTGCAACCTGGCACCGGCTCGTCGACAGCCACGACGCGGCGGGGCTCGATGCCCTGCTCGACGACGAGGCGGTCTTCCATTCACCGGTGGTGCACAAGCCGCAGGTGGGCAAGGCCATCACGCAGAAGTACCTGGCCGCGGCGTTCCAGGTGTTCTTCAACGAGAGCTTTCGCTACGTGCGGGAACTCAAGGCAGAGCGCGACGCCGTGCTCGAGTTCGTGGTCGAACTCGATGGCATCACCGTCAACGGCGTCGACATGATCCACTGGAACGATGCCGGCAGGATCACGGAGTTCAAGGTGATGCTGCGGCCGCTGAAGGCCGTGAACCTCATCCACGAGAAGATGGGCGCCATGCTCCAGGCCCAGGCCAGACCCGCACCGTAGCTCAGTCGACGCGGATGTTGCGCGCCTTCACCAGCGCGCTCACGCGGCGGCTCTCGTCCTGCACGAATTTCGAGAACGCCTCGGGCGTCGTGCCGGCCGGCTCCAGCCCGAACTGCAGCCGCTTCTGCCTGATGGCCGGGTCGTTCACCGCCGCCTGCACCGCCTTGCCCAGCTTCTGCACGATTTCCGGCGGCGCGCCCTTCGGCAGGAACACGCCGTTCCACTCGACCACGTCGTAGCCCGGAAGGCCCGACTCCACAAGCGTTGGCGTGTCGGTCAGCGCCGGCGCCCCGCCCTTGTACGGCACGTGCATCAGGTTGATCTGTGCCTGCTCGCTCAGCGCCTCGCCCGCCAGGTGCGAAACGGTACCGCCGCCCGCCGAGGCGAAGCTCAGCCTGCCGGGTCGGCGGTGGCGTGGTCGAGCATGGCGTCGGGCGGCCCGTGCACCGCGAAGCGGCGGTCGTACACATGCATGTGCGCGTCGCACGCGCCGTCCGGCGCGGTATGGGCGGGGCCGTGCGTGCCGCTGCTGTGCGGCACGGCCAGGTCGTTGCGCATCGCTCAGTCGTCCGAGCGGTGCGCGCTGCCTCGCGACGCCAGCACACCGCGCGTGTGCTGACCCAGCGTGGGCGCGGCGAAGGGCTCGGGCCCCGGCGTGCGCCCGAACTGCACCGGCCGGGTGAAGCCGCGGTAGGCGCCCAGCGTGGGGTGCGCGAAGTTCGCCACCATCTCCTCGGCCAGCACTTGCGGGTTGTCGAACATGTCCTCCACGGTGCGGGCCGCCGCACAGGGTACCTCTTCGCCGAACAGTTCCTCCCACTCGAGCGCCGTGCGTTGCGCCAGCGCTTCGCGCAGCACGGGAACGATCTGCGCGAAGTGCAGTGCACGCTTGCGCACCGAGTCGTAGCGCTCGTCGCGGGCCAGCTCCGGCAGCCCGACCTTGGCGCACAGCGCCTGCCAGAAATGCGGCGTGTTGGCCGAGATGTAGAGGTGGCCCTCGCGGGTCGGGTGAAGGCCCGTGATGCCGCCCGAGCGCATGTCGCGCCCCACGTCCTTCGGCTCGCCCTCGGCCCACACCATGCGGGCCGACTGCATCGCGAGCGCGGAGCGCAGCAGCGACACGCCCACGTACTGGCCCTCGCCGCTCTTCTCGCGCTCGTACAGCGCCGACGCCACGCCCGCGGCCACCAGCGCGGCCGCGTAATAGTCGACCACCGAGCCGTAGATGATCTCGGGCGGCTCGCCGCGCTTGCCCTGCAGCGCGCACATGCCGGTCATGCTCTGCAGCACCTGGTCGTAGCCCGCCTTCTCGCGCAGCGGGCCGGTCTCCCCGTAGCCGGTCACGGCGCAGTAGATCAGGCGCGGGTTCAGCGCCTTCAGCTGCTCGTACGCAATGCCCAGCCGCGGCGGCACGCTGGGGCGGAAGTTGTGCACCAGCACGTCGGCCGTGCGCACCAGCGCCATCAGCGCCGCCAGGTCGCTCGCGTCCTTCAGGTCGAGCACCACGCCGAGCTTGCTGCGGTTCACGCCGATGAACGCGCGGCTCTCGGCCTCCAGCGTCGACGGGTACTTGCGCAGGTTGTCGCCGGTGGGCGGCTCGATCTTGATGACTTCCGCGCCCTGGTCGGCCAGCAGCGAGCAGCCGTACGGGCCCGCGATGTAGGCGCTCAGGTCGAGCACGCGCAGGCCGCTCAACGGCCCGCTCGGGCCCTTGCGCTCGGGAAGGCGCGCGGTGTCTGCGCTGTGCTCGGACGCGGGAATGCTCATGGGTCTTTCCTCAATCGGCGGTGATGTTCTGTTGCCTGGCCAGCTTCTTCCAGCGTTCCACGTCCTCGGCGATCACGGTGGCGAACTGCGCCGGTGAAAGCGGCGTGGCGATCGCGCCTTCGCGCAGGAAGTTGGCCGCGATGGCCGGCCTGGCCAGGATCTGGTTGACGGCGCGGTTGAGCGTGCTCACCACCTCGGGCGGCGTGCCCGCCGGCGCCAGCAGGCCCCACCAGAGTTCGAATTCGTAGCCGGGCACCGCCACGGACATCGGCGTGAGCTCGGGCGCGACCGGGCTCGGCTTCAGGCTGGTGATGCCCACGGCGCGCAGCTTGCCCGCGCGCACCATCGGCAGCAGCGAGGGCCCGCTCGAAATCAGCAGCTGCGTCTGGTTGCCGATCAGGTCGGTCACGGCCGGGCCCATGCCCTTGTACGGGATGTGCGCGATCTGCAGGTCGCCCACCTTGGCCTTGAGCAGTTCGGTGCCGAACTGGTTCACGCTGCCCGAGCCCGACGACGCATAGTTGTACTGGCCCGGCTTCGCCTTGATGGCGGCAATGAGCTCGGCCGGCGTCTTCGCAGGAAACTCGTTGTTCACCGCGACGATGAACGGTCCCTTGGCGAACATGGCCACCGGCGCGAGGCCCTTCACGGGGTCGAAGGGCAGCTTCGACTGCACGGCCGCGTTGGTCGTCATGCTGGAGGACACCGCCACCAGCGTGTAGCCGTCGGGCGCGGCCCGCGCCACCTGCCCGGTGCCGGTGTTGCCGCTCGCGCCGGGGCGGTTGTCGATGATCACGGGTTGCTTGAGTTCGTCGCCGAGTTCCTTGGCGACCTGGCGCGCGAAGGTGTCGTTCGAGCCGCCGGCCGGGTAGGGCACCACGATCGTGATGCTCTTGGTGGGGTACGTTGCCTGCGCGAAGGCGCCGGCCGACAGGAGGCCGCCGGCGGCGAGCACGGCGGCTGCCAGCGGACGAAAGGGCGAGCGAATCTTCATTTTTTGTCTCCGGTTTTTTATGAATTCATTGGGGTGGCGGCCGCAGGCTCAGCCCGGAAGCAACCCCAGGGTGCGCGCACTCTCGACGATCGCGCGTGCGCGGATCACGAACGGGATGTCGATCATTTGCCCGTCCACTACATAGGCACCGACACCGCGGGCATCGGCCTCGCGCGCCGCCTCGACCACCTTGCAGGCGTGTGCGATCTCCTCGTCGGTGGGGCGGAACACGTCGTTCGCGATCGCCACCTGGCTCGGGTGGATGCAGGTCTTGCCCAGAAAGCCGAGGTCGCGTGCCAGCATCGCCTCCGCACGGTATCCCTCGGCGTCGCCGATGTTGGCGAACGCGCCGTCATAGGCATACACCCCCGCTTCGCCGGCTGCGATGCGCACCGCGAACATCGCCTGGCGGATCGCGGACGGTTCGCGCCGCGCGATGCCCAGCGGCTCGAACAGGTCGCCCAGCCCCAGCTGCAGCCCCGCCACGCGCGGGTGCGCCAGCGCCAGCGCCGAGGCCGTGCGCAGCGCAGAGGGCGTCTCGATGTTCAGCAGCAGCCCAATGGGCGCCTGCACGCCGTGGGCCCGCTCCGCGCGCTCGATGGCTTCGACGGCCGTGCGCACGTGCGCCGGGCTTTGCGGCTTGGGCAGGTTGATCAGGTGCACGCCGGGCTGCGCCGCCGCCGCCACGTCGCGCTCGAAGTGCGGCGTGTCCATGGCGTTGACGCGAACGATCAATGTCTTTCGCGACGAAGCGACGTGGCCGCGGGCCAGCAACTGGCGCACGGTCTCGCGCGCTTCGTCCTTGCGCGGTTCGGACACCGCGTCCTCCAGGTCGAGGCAGATGGCGTCCGCCGCACTGGCGAGTGCCTTGGCGAACAGCTCGGGGCGGGTGCCGGGCACGAAGAGTTTGCTTCTCATGGCCGCAGTGTCCGCAGTTCATGACGCAAGAAAAACCGATGCTTCCTGCGATCAGATCGCAGAAAATCTATCTTCATGGAAACCGCCTACCTGCACAGCTTTCTCCTGGTGGTGGAGTCGGGCTCGATGTCCGAGGCCGCGCGCCGGCTCGACCTGACACCCGGTGCCGTCGCCCAGCAGATCCGCGCGCTCGAGCGCGAACTCAACGCGCCGCTGCTCGCGCGCGCCGGCCGCACGGTGCAGCCCACCGAGGCGGGCCACCAGCTGGTGCACCGTGCCCGCGCGCTGCTGCGCGAGGTGAGCGACATCAAGGCGTTGCTGGGCAGCGGGGCGGCCGGCGGCGAACTGGTCATCGGCACCATCAACACGGCCATTCACAGCCTGCTGCCCGACATCCTCGCGCGCTTCGTCAAGACGCATCCGGGCGCCAAGGTGTTCCTGCAGTCGGGCACCACCGCCACGCTCTACAAGGGCGTGCAGCAGGGCGAGTTCGACGCCGCCGTGTGCCTGTATCCGTCGTTCGCGCTCGCCAAGACCTTCGACTGGTCGCTGCTGCGCGAAGAGCCGCTGGTGCTGCTCGCGCCCAGCCGCCTCGCGCGGCGCGATCCGCATGAACTGCTGCGCACCTCGCCGCTGATCCGCTACGACCGCAGCCTGGGCGGCGGCAAGCAGGCCGACCGCTACCTGCGCGCCGCGGGCATCGTGCCCCAGGAGCGCTTCGAACTCAGCTCGCTGCTGGCCATCGCGATGATGGTCGACCGCGGCCTGGGCGTCTCGCTGGTGCCCGACATCGCGTCGCCGTTGCTGGACGGCCAGAAGGTCGTGAAGATCCGGTTGCCGATGCCGTCGGAGTCGCGGCGCTTCGGCATCCTGTGGCTGCGCGCGTCGGCGCGGCTGCGGTTGATCCAGGGCTTTGTCGAGAGCGCACGCATCGTCACCGCGGGCAAGGACGGCGCGCGCCGCCCGCCCGCGCGGGCGGGCAACCCGGCCTGAACCTGCCCCACGGATGCGCGAATTTCCTACTTCGCGTTGCCGTGGAAGCGGCGAGTCTTCATGCAACGTGTTGCCGAGTCCGGCCGACGCTTACGGAGCACACCTTGACCACCGCCGCCCTCAAGCCCAAGTTCATGCAGCTGTACCGCCTGTGCCGGGATGCGGCCATGGCCTGGATCGACGACTTCGCTCCCAGCATGGGCGCCGCGATCTCGTACTACACCATGTTCTCTCTGGCGCCGTTGCTCGTGATCGTCATCGCGGTGGCGGGCGCGCTGTTCGGCGCGGAAGCCGTGCGCGGGCAGATCGCCGGGCAGCTGTCGGGCCTGATCGGGCAGGAGGGCGCCCTGGCGGTGCAGGGCCTGATCAAGAGCGCGAGCGAACCCTCGCGCGGGCTCATTGCGGGCGGCATCAGCATCGTCGTGCTGATCGTGGGCGCGACCACCGTCTTTGCCGAACTGCAAAGCGCGCTCGACCGCATCTGGCACGTGCCCGAGCGCGCCAAGCCCAAGGGCCTGTGGGGCATCCTGCGCGCGCGGGTGCTGTCGTTCGGCCTGATCCTGGGCCTGGCGTTCCTGCTGATGGTCTCGCTCATCGTCAGCGCCGGCCTGGCGGCGCTCGGGGCTTGGAGCACGGGCCTGTTTCCCGGGTGGGAGCTGCTGCTGCAGTCGCTCAACGTGCTGGTGTCGCTGGGCATCCTCACCTTGCTGTTCGCCATGATCTTCAAGTTCATGCCGAGCGCGCCCATCGCGTGGCGCGACGTCTGGATCGGCGCGGCCGTCACGGCCGTTCTCTTCGAGGTCGGCAAGGTGCTGATCGGCCTGTACCTCGGCAAGAGCGGCGTGAACGAATCCTTCGCCGCGGCCGGCTCGCTGGTCGTGCTGCTGGCCTGGGTGTACTACGCGGCGCAGATCTTCCTGCTCGGTGCCGAGTTCACCAAGGTGTATGCCACCGCGCACGGCTCCGTCGCCGCGGCCAAGGCGCAGGCCGCCACGCGCGACGCGGCACGGCAGGCCGATGCGGGGACCGACGGCACCGTGCAGCCGCCCGACGCGCAGGGCATCGCGCGCATCGAAGCCGCGCAACAGCTGGTGGCGCAACGCACGCGCAAGGCCACGGCCACGCTCACGCGGCAGGTGATCGGCCTGGCGGCCGTCAGCGTGGCAAGCGCCTGGGTGGCGCGACAACACCGCAAGCGGGCGCGGCGACGCGCATGAGGCACCGGTGCGGTCAGCGTCGCCGCTTGCTGGCCGCCTGGTAGAGGTTCATGAGCGGCGTGGCCGAGACGCCATGCACGACCACCGACAGCGCCACCGTGACCAGCACGGCGCCCCCGACCGCGCCGATCTCGGACGACGGCGCGCCGTGCGTCGATGCGTAGGCCAGGTAGTAGACGGAGCCCACGCCGCGAATGCCGAACCACGCACCGAGCCGGCGCTGCGACGCGCTCCATGGCCCGCCCAGCGTCGAGATGTACACCGCGACCGGACGGGCGACGGCGATGAGGACGCCCGCAATCAACAGGTTCCTGAACGTCAGCATCTCGGTGCGCAGCAGGCATCCGATGACCAGCATGGCCGCCAGTTCCACGAACTTCTCGAGTTCCTTGGCGAACGCGAGAACGTCGCTGGTCATGGCACCGGCGGTTTTTGCCTGTTCGACTGCGGCCACCTTGGCCTCAGGTGGTGCTGCGCCGGTGCGCGCTTCGTCGGCCTTGTCTTCGACGGCGCGCTCCACATTGCGCATGCTCAGCCCCGCGACGAATACCGCTAGAAAGCCATACACCGAAGCATGCAGCGCAATGCCGTAGGTCAGCGCGATGAGCCCCAGCGCAAGAAAGCTCTCCATGCCCATCGCCTGCTTCTTCTCGTTCTGCAGGAAGAGCACGAGCCGCGTGAATGCCGCCCCGCATGTCCAGCCCAGCGCAAGGCCGCCCACCACGGGCCACACCACATCCAGCCCCAGCCAGCGCAGCCCGCCCGTGCCCAGCTCGTGCGCGCCTGCCAGGCCGAGCGCCAGCATCACGAACGGAAAGGCCGCGCCGTCGTTCAGGCCGCCTTCGGCCGTGAGCCCGAAGCGCAGGTCGTCCTGGTCGTTTTCGTGCCGCACCTGCACGTCGGAGGCCAGCACCGGATCGGTCGGCGCGAGGATGGCCGCGAGCAGCAGGGCGCTGGCCAGCGTGAGGTGCAATGCAAGACCCGCCAGCGTCATCAGCGCGATGGTGATGACCATCCCCGCCGTGGCGAGCAGCACCGGCTGGACCCAGCTCGACACCTGCATGCGGATACGCAGGCGCAGCCCCACGGCGAAGAGCGACACCAGCACCGCAACCTCGGCGATGGTTTCGATGAGCCCCGCGTCGGCCTTGATGCCCAGCTTCACCAGGTTGAAGCCGCCAGGGCCTGCAATGAAGCCCAGGCCCATGTAGAGCGCCGCGGCGCTGATGGGCAAGGTCTTGAGCAGCGTGCCGGACAGCGCCATCAGGATCAGCAGCGCGCCGATCAGGAGATCCCAGGTCGCCGCGGTCATGGGGTCGGCGGGAAACGCAGCGTGCCGGGGGCCGGGGAGAGGGCAGCGGTCAGTGGAAGAACAGCGCGATCAGAATGATGATGGGAATCGGAACGCCGAGGAACAGCAAGAGCAGCGAGCGCATGGAAATTCTCCTTGAGGTCGATGGGGTTCAAAGGTCGCGGCGGCGGCCACCGTAGGTTGCCGCGAAGCTCGCGACGAAGGCGCCGATGAGCATCGAAATCACCAGCCAGAGCGAACCGTAGGCCGACGCCTTGCGCGCAGCATCGGCGGCTTCCTTCGCCTTGGCCTGCGCATCCTTGAGGGCCGCCTGCGCCTTCGCATACGTGTCGTTCACGCGCTTCTCCGCGTCCTGCTGGCTGAGGCCGGTGCGCTGCGCGACCACCTGGCCCACGTACTTCGCGTCCTCCGGCGGCAGCGCCCCGGTGCGGATGCTGTTCAGGAAGATGCGGCTGACCTCGGTGTTCGTCGAGGCCGCGCTGCGGTCCGGCGTCGTGCTCAGGGCCGCGGGCGCGGCGCCTGCGTCGGTGGAGGCCGGTGCAGTGCTGCCGGCATCGCGACGGAACAGCGAATCGATGAAGTAGTTCATGGGGCCCGCACTCGCGTCGGAGGCGCCTTGCGACGCCGCCGCGCCCCCTGCTGCGGTGGCTGCTGTGGCCGCGCCGCCGACCACCGTCGCGCCCGCTTGCGCGCCCGCACCCAGGATCGAACCCACGACCGAGCTCAGCAGCGCGGCCGTCAGCAGCGTCGCGACCGCCCAGGCGAGGAAGCCGTGGGCCGTGTCGCGAAAGTAGACCTCGTCGGTGTGGACGCCTGCCCACTTGGTGCGAAGCCGGCCGGCCAGGTAGCCGCCCATGCCCGATGCGGCGATCTGCGTGAACGTGAGCCACAGGATGGCCGCCACCCCGACGGCGGTCGCGCTCGCGCCCTGGCTGGCCCAGGGGCTGATGCTCGACATGCCCAGGCCGGTGCCGAGCAGCAAGAGGATGAGCGACAGCGATGCGGCGCCTGCGGCGCCGGCAAAGATAGCGCCCCACGACACGCCGCTGTGGCTGCCGTTTCCTTCGATGGTGGCGACCGCCGGGTTGACGCTGCCGACGCCGCTGACTCCGTATTGGGCCATTGCTGCTCCTTGTTGTGCGTTGTTGTGGAACCCGCACTTTTCGACCGGCGCCATGTCGCCTCGGTCATCCGCTCCCGCAAGCCGGGGTAGGCGATGTGCCCGAGTGGTGCACTGGCCCGCGAGCGGGGGCCGTGCGGATCCGGCGGCAAAATCGTCGGACATTCCACCCCCCACAAGCCATGCCAAGAAACTCCGGCTCCCGAGGCGCCGACGCGCTGATCCAGTCCTTGCGAACAGCGGGCGTGAAGCGCGTCTTCACGCTGTCGGGCAACCACATCATGTCGGTGTTCGACGCCGCCTTCGGTTCCGGCATCGAGCTCGTCCACACGCGCCACGAGGCCAGTGCGGTGCACATGGCCGATGCGTGGTCGCGCATCACGGGGGAGGTGGGCATCGCCCTCGTCACCGGCGGGCCGGGCCATGCGAATGCAGTGGCAGCGCTGTACACCGCGCAAATGGCCGAGGCGCCCGTGGTGCTGCTGTCCGGCCACGCGCCGAACGATCAGCTCGGACAAGGTGCGTTCCAGGAAATGCGCCAGGCGGAGATGGCCGCACCTGTCTGCAAGGCCGCCTGGACATGCGCCCGTGCTGAAGACGTGGCCGCCGATGTCGCCAGGGCCATCCGCCTCGCCCGGTCCGGCCGGCCGGGACCGGTGCACCTGAGCCTGCCGACCGACGTGCTGGAAGGTGCGGCCGCTGCCGGCGTGTTCGAGTTGGGTGCGTTTTCGCCCGACCCGATGCCGCTCGATCCGGCCCTCGCGGCGCAGTTGATCCAGCGCCTTGCGCAGGCCACGCAACCGATGATCCTCGTGGGGCCGTCCTGCATGACGCGTGCCGGTCGCGTGCTGACCGAGGCGCTGGAACATGCGACGGGCATCCCGGTGATCGGCATGGAGAGCCCGCGCGGCATCGCCGATGCGAGCCTCGGCGCATTCGCCGAACTGTTGCCGCGCGTGGACTGCCTGCTGCTCGTGGGCAAGCGGCTCGACTTCACGCTCAGGTTCGGCGCGGCCTTTCCCGCTGCGACGCAAGTGCACCAGGTCGATGCCGACCCGGACGAGATCGCGCGCAGCCGCCGTGCCGTGGGCGACCGGTTGCAGATCACCGCGCAGGCCGATGCGGCGTCGGCGCTGCGCGCGCTGACGCAGGCGGCGCATGGTGTGGCCGCTTCTCCCTGGCGGGGCGAAGTGCGCGACGCGGTGTGCTACCGGCCCGCGGCGTGGGACAGCGCCTGCGCGCAATCGCCGGAACGCCTGCATCCGGTGCAGATGCTGCGGCCCCTGCAGGCCCTGCTCGACAGCCATCCCGAGTCGGTGCTCGTGTGCGACGGCGGCGAAATCGGCCAGTGGGCCACGGCATGCCTGCGGGCGCCGCACCGTGTCATCAACGGCGTCGCCGGCGCGATCGGCGCCGGACTGCCCTATGCACTGGCCGCGCGCTGCGCCCGTCCCGGGGCGCCGGTCGTCGCGGTGATGGGCGACGGCACCGTCGGTTTCCACATCGCCGAGTTCGACACCGCGGTTCGCTACGGCCTGGCCTTCCTCGCGGTGGTCGGCAACGACGCGCGCTGGAATGCGGAGTACCAGATCCAGCTGCGCGACTACGGCCCGCAGCGCCTGATCGGCTGCGAGCTGCTTCCCACGCGCTACGACATGGTCGCGCAGGCCTTCGGCGCGCACGGGGAGTGCGTGACGCATGCGGCCTCGCTGCCGGCGGCGGCCGATCGTGCGCTCGCCAGCGGAATGCCGGCCTGCCTGAACGTGATGATCGAGGGCGTGCCCGCGCCGCAGATCAGGCGGTAGCCGTGCCGCCGTCGAGCGCGTGCTCGTAGGCTTCCAGTGCCTGGGGCATGCCGAACAGGTAGCCCTGGCACAGCAGGCAGCCGTGGCGCTCCAGGAAGTCGCGCTGCGCCTGCGTCTCCACGCCCTCGGCCACGATCTCCAGCTCCAGGTTGCGCGCCATGCCGATGATGGTCTGGATGATCAGCTCGACCTTCGGATTCAACCCGATGCTGTGCACGAAGAACTTGTCGACCTTGACCTGGCTGAGCGGCAACTGGGTCATGTAAGACAGCGACGAGTAGCCGGTGCCGAAGTCGTCCATCGAGAACTGCAGGCCCAGCGCGGCCAGCGTGTCCATCTTCTCGATGGTGTCGATCACCTTGTCGTGCAGCAGGCTCTCGGTGAGTTCCAGCTTGAGCCTGGCGGGGTCGGCGCCGGTGCGTTGCAGCACCGCGCGGACCTGGTCGACGAAGTCGTCTTCGCGGAACTGCCGCGCGCTCACGTTCACCGACAGCTGCAGGTGGGCCCGGCCGGGGTCGGCGGCCCAGGCCGTCAGCTGCCTGCAGGCAGTCTCCAGCACCCAGAGGCCCAGCGGAATGATGAGCCCGGTGTCTTCCGCCACGTCGATGAATTCCCGCGGCATCAGCAAGCCGCGCAACGGATGCTGCCAGCGCACCAGCACCTCCGCGCCGGTCACATGGTTGTCGCTCGTGACCTGGCTCTGGTAATGCAGCACGAACTGGCGCGACGCGATGGCCGTGTGCAGCTCGTTTTCCAGCGCGGCGCGCGCGGTGATGCTGGTCTGCATGCCTGCCTCGAAGAAGCGCAGCGCGTTGCCGCCGCTGGTCTTGGCGTAGTACATCGCGATGTCGGCCTGCTTGAGCACCTCTTCCATCGATGCGTGCTTCGCTTCGAACAGCACCGCACCGATGCTGCAGGTGCTGTGATGCTGCTGCGAGCCGAGCTGGTAGGGCTGGTTGAGCCGCGCCAGGATGGCCTCGCCCATCGTCTCGGTCTGCGAGGTGGCGACCACGGCCTGCGCGCTCAGGTCTTCCAGCATCACGACGAACTCGTCGCCGCCCAGGCGCGCCACGATGTCGCCCTCGCGCAGGCAGTCCTTGAGCCGCTGCGCCACCTGCTTGAGCATCACGTCGCCGATGTCGTGCCCGAGCGCGTCGTTCAGGGTCTTGAAATTGTCGAGGTCGAGGAACAGCAGTGCGCACAGGCGCGAGCGCCGCGCGGGCGAGCCGGCCGTGCCGATGGCCTGCTTCAGGCGGTCGAGCAGCAGCCGCCGGTTGGGCAGGCCGGTCAGCGTGTCGTAGAAGGCCAGGTGCTCGATCTCGTGCGCCGCGAGCTTGCTCTCGGTGATGTTGCGCAAAATCACGATGAAGCGGGTGTCGACCTCGTCGCCCACCGATTTGCGCGAGACCGAAATCTCGAACCAGGCGCTGTCGCGCGCACCGCGCCGCTCGAACTGGCGGCCTGCGGAATAGCCCGTGGCATCGGCCTCGCGCAGGGCACTCATGACCTCCGCCACCGCCTCGGCGGGCAGCAGCTCCGGCAGCATGCGCCCGACCGGGTCTTCGACGTCGGTGACCGGCAGCGGACCGCGCGGCGCGTGGTAGCCGTGGCAGCGGCCGTCCAGGCCCACTTCCAGCAGCAGGTCGGGCAGCGCGTCGAGCGTGGCCTGCAACTGCGCCTTGCTCTCGATGATGGCGGCCGTGTGGCGGCGCTTCTCGGTGATGTCCTGGTACACGCAGACGGTGCCCCCGTCGGGCGTGCGGCTGCGCGTGGCGCGGATCACCTGGCCGCTCTGCAGCAGGGCCTCCTGCTCGGAGTGCACCTGGTTCATCTGCGGCATGTTCAGGGCCGTCCAGTCGGCCGCGCCGCGGTCGTGCACCACGTGCCTGGCGGTCTCGTCCATGATGCGGCGAAAGGGCAGCTGCGGCGCGATCATCGGCGCGGTCCAGGGAAACATCGCGACGAAGCTGCGGTTCCAGCTCAGCACGCGGTTCTCGGCGTCCAGCAGGATGAAGCCGTCGATCATCGACTCCAGCGCCTGGTCCAGCGTGGCCTTGGAGCGGACCAGCTCGTTGCTGGCGCGCCATTGGCGGCGCAGCTGGACGTGCGTGAAGCGCGCCACCGCCAGGATCATCAGCGCGATGCCAGCGGTGGTCCAGGCGATCAGGTCGCGCTCGCGGCGCCAGTCCCGCAGGGCCGCCGTCAACGGAATGCTCGCGACGATCAGCATGTTGCGATGCAGCGTCGGGCGCGCCACCACGATGGCCGGCAGCCCGCTCAGGCGCGCCGCCATGCGCGAAGGCTTGCCGTCGCTGGTCTGCTCGTGAAGGGCGGGCTCGATCTGCTTGCCCGTGAGGTCGTCGCGCGGCGGCAGGCTCGCCAGCAGCGGGCCGGCGTCGCGCTCCAGCGTGACCTCCAGGCCGCGGATGCCCGCGCCCTGCGTCATGATCGTGGCCAGCAGCGACAGCTGCACCTCGGCCACGCCCACCATCCGCGCGCCGTCGGCCAGCGTCACGGCGCGTGCGAAGAACAGCACGTTCTGCGAGGTGACGAGGCTGGAGGCCGGCGCGCTGATCGCCAGCGTGGACACCGGGTTCGCCAGCACGCTGCGCACGAAGCCGGCGGGCAGCGCCAGCGGCAGCTGGGCGCCGCGCCGGTCGGACGAGGCGATCACCGTGCCGCCGGCATCGACGAACGCGACATGGCGCACCAGCAGGTTCTGCCTCACGACGTTGTCGAGCAGCCGGTGCGCTTCGAAGCGGCCCGCGTTGACGCCGGCACTGCCGGCGGTCGAGTCGCGCAGCAATTCGTTCGCGCCGGCCAGCAGCATGTCGACGCTCAGCAGCGCGCGATTGAGAGCTGCTTCCGAGCCGGCGACGAAGCGCACCGCCTGGCTCTCGTGGTCGCTCAGCGTCTTCTGGCGCGCCTCCCAGACGACGACGCTGGCCACGGTCGCCACCATGGCGAGGAAGAGAATCGCCACGCCATAGACGATGGCGGTCACGCGGCGGGGAAAGTGCTGCTTCACTGAGGGGTGGGAGCTCACTGCGGGCCGGAAGCTCACTGCGCGACGGAGGCGCGCAGGCCGACCACCGGTCCCAGCGTCTCGTTCCAGACCTTGGCGCACACGGGCCCGCAGCGTTGCACCCAGCCCGGCAGCACGCGGGTCGCGAAGATTTCCTGGCGCCGGGCTTCGTCCTGCGGCGACGGCGCCACGGCCACCATGCGGCCCTTGACGGGCTTGCTGCAGCCCGCCGCGCCCGTGTTGCAGGCGATGCCCTCGCCGGTTTCGCGTTCCGACTGGGCCCACACCGCGGCCTCCAGGCGCGGCAGCTCCTTGCGCAGCAGGGCCTGCAGGTCGGGCGGCAGCGCGGCGAGGCTTTCGCGGTTGGCCGCGAAGACCGCCACGCCCCAGCTCAGGGGGGTGGTGTAGAGGGTGCTGGTCAGTTCGTGCAGTCCCAGCGTGTACCCCGACATGGTGCCGGTGATGGCGCAGTCGGTGTTGCCCGACTTCATGTTCGCGATGATCTGGGCGAACTCGGTGTACACCGGCGTGCCGCCGAGCGCTGAGACGAAGTCGGCCTGCGTCGCGCTCGAGACGCGCGTGCGCCTTCCCGCAAGGTCGGCCAGCTGCCGCATCGGCTTGCTGCAGAACACTTCCTGCGCCGGATAGATGTAGACCGCCAGCAGTTCCACGTTGTAGCGCTCGCGCAAGGTCTCGGTCAGGTAGGGGCGGAACGCGCGCACGACCCGGCGCAGCGTCGGAATGTCGGGGTTCAGGCCGGCCATGTCGGGTGCGCCCAATTCCGGAAACTGCGTTGACATCTGGCTCATCAACGCGGTGCCGAAGGGCACGACGCCCAGCTGCATCAGGTTGAGCATTTCCTGGCCCGGCACGCCCGCGCGGTCGAAGGGCACGATGCTCGCGGTGTAGCGGCCGCCTGACAGCGCGGCCAGGTCGCGGGTCCAGAACTGTTCCTCGTGCCCCGTGTACTGCGTGACCCCGCCCAGGCCGCCGACGATGCGCAGGCGCTGAACGGGCGCCGTCTGCGCGTTGCACAGCGACGCGAAGAACATCAAAAAGACAAGGAAATAAGCCACGAATTTCATCATTACACAGGATCACCTGCGCGGGACGCGCGAACGCGACCCGCAGCGCTCAACGCCGCGGAAGTGATGTCGGAAAGCCGCGCCGACCTGTCCGGCGGCGGGTGCCGCCGGCTTGGGCGGACGTCGGCCTCAGTTGCCGCGATCGTCCGAATGCCTGGCACCCCGGGTGCCGACGCGCTCGCCGACAAAGCGTTCGAGCTCCTGCAGGCCGTCGTCGGTGATGCACTTCACCACGACGATCCGCGGCACCACATAGGCCCCCTTGACTGCCGGCGGCACGTTGAATTCGGCCTCGACCAGGCCCGTGGCCGCCAGGACGGAAATGCGCCGGACGTCTTCCGGCTTCTCCACGCGAAGCGGAAAACGGGCGTGCTGGAGCCTCATCAAGCAAAAGAGTGGCATTCGATCCCCCTGTGCCCGGCATCGTTGTTTTCGCCGCGCCGGCCGGCCCCGAAACGGTGCGGATGAATGTAAACAAACGTCAATATTCCGCAATACCCAATTCGGGTGACCGCACCCCCCGAACACGTAGTCAGAGGTTCTCGTTTTGTGCAGCGCGTTGCTCGAACCCGTGGCGCGGCGCTCAGGCCTGCTGCTGCACGGCGAGGTCGACAAGGCTCAGCGCCGGTGCGAGCGACAGCGCGCGGCGTGCGGCCAGCGCCTGCGCCGCGTCCAGCGTCACCAGCCAGGCGATCTCCCCGGCCACGCTGGTCGCGATCGGCACACCGTCGCGGTACAGCACGCGCGAACCTGCGACGCGCGGCACCTTGGGCCCGTGGACGATGCTGCCCAGCAGGTTGGCGGGGTCGCTGGCCGCGAGCGCAATCAGCGCGCCGTCGCCGGGCTGCCTGCGCACCTGCCGCATCGAAGCGACCGCTTCGGGCAGCGCGAACTGCTCGCCCGACACCCCGGCGATGAAACGGCCACCGCGAATCTCGCCGCGTGCCTCCAGCCGCCGGCACACGCGCACCAGGTCGCGCCAGGGCGGCAGCCATGCGGCCTCGCGTTCGAGCAGGCGCCAGCAGATCACACCGTAGCGGCGCAGCAGCACGTGCACGACCTGCTCCATCGCCTCCGCGGAGCTTGCCGTCATCGTCTCGGCCGCGGCGGGCGGCCGCACCAGGGTCCAGCGCCCCGCATCCTCGATGCCGAACAGCGGCGTGCGGCGGCGCCGCCGTGTGTCGGCCGAGGCCCGCTTCGATGCCGGCACCAGCAAGGCGCGCAGGCCGGCATAGCTGTCGCAGCGCGCGCGGCCTTTGGCGACCAGTTCGGTCAGCGCCTCCTCGATTTCCACCGGCAGCAGCCGCGTGCCCGACGCGATCTCGTCGAAGAAGCAGGCACCGTGCTGCGCCAGGTGCGCGGCCACGCGCATGGCGCGCGAGCCGAGCGTTTCGTCGTCGACGGGGGCCGGCGCCAGGCTGGTCCACAGCGCCGCGCTGCGGCGCGGCAACAGCACGACCGGCGTGGCGCGCAACGACAGGCTGCCTGCTCCCTTGCGGCCTTCCGCGGTGCTCGGGCGCAGCCGCGTCCACAGCACGCGTCCGGCCGTGCACAGGTCGTCGAGCCACGCGCCGGCGTAGTCGCTCACGCGCGCGGGCAGCAGCTCGGCCTCCCACAGCGGCGCGGGCGCCTCGTAGCCTTCGAGCTGCGACAGGATGCCCGACAGCGCTTCCGGCCCGCTCACGCGGGAGGCCGCACCAATGCGCTGCCATTCGAAGAGAAAGCGCACGAAATCGCGCGGTTCCACGGGCTCGATCTCGCGGCGCAGGCGCTTGAGCGTGTAGCGGTGGATGCGCGCGAGCAGGTGGCGCTCGCACCATTCGACGCTTGCCGTGCCCGGCGTGAAGCGGCCTTGCAGCACGCTGCCTTCGGCCTGCAGCGCAAGCAGCGCGCCTTCGACGTCGGCGCTCGGCAGGCACAGCGGCGCGGCCAGTTGCGCCACGGTGACCGGCCCGAGGCCGCCAAGGCGCGAACGCAGCAACTCGCGCAGCGCGGTGTCGCGGTCGGCCGGCTGCTCGGCGTCGGCGGGCGCTTCGATGGCGGGTTGCATGGGTGCATCGGGCGCGACGGCCTGCAGCAGGCGCAGGCGCTCGGCCGTCACCCACAGGCCGCGCGCACCGCGTCCCTTGCCTTCGCGCAGCAGGCGCGTCGCGCGGCCGGCTTTCGCGAGCGCGGCGAGCCATTGCTTCCAGCCGGCACCTCGCGCCACTTCGTGCGCCACCTCGTCGTCGCTCAACGCGCCGAGCATGCCCAGCGCCTCGTGCATCTCGTCGGCGTTGCGCGGTTGCGGCCAGGCCTCTTCGCGCACACTGGCGATGGCGTCCGCGTCGAGCTGGCCGACGTCGTCGGCGCTTTCGGGGTCGGTGTAGCGGCGGTTCTGCACGGCCTGTGTGCGACGTTCTTCCAGCGGCGCGTCGTCCAGGAAGGCGTAGGGGCGCGCGTTCAGCGCTTCCATGGCAAGCGGCGAGGGCGCGGGCAGTTCGCGCGCCAGCACGCGCACCTCGCCCGACTCCATGCGGCGCAGCAGCGCGAGCCAGCCCTCGGCGTCCATCGCGTCGTGCAGGCAGTCGTCCAGGGTCTGCGCCACCAGCGGATGCTCGGGCACCTCGCGCTCGCCCACGAGGTTCTCCGCGCACGCCACCTGGTCGGGGAACACGGCCGCGAGCAGGTCTTCGGAGCGCATGCGCTGCAGCTGCGGCGCCACCTTGCGCCCGCCGCTGAAGCGCGGCAGCGCGAGCGCCGTGGTCGCGTTCCAGCGCCAGCGCACGCCGAACAGCGGTGCGTCGAGTAGCGCCTGCACCAGCACGTGCAGCGCCGAGGCCGAGTGCAGGTAGCGCGCCACCTCGTCGAGCGCGAAGCTGTGGCTGGTGGACAGCGACAGCACGATCGCGTCTTCGGTCGCCGCGGCCTGCAGCTCGAAGTTGAAGGTGCGGCAAAAGCGCTTGCGCAGCGCCAGCCCCCACGCGCGGTTGAGCCGGCTGCCGAAGGGCGAGTGAATCACCAGCTGCATGCCGCCCGAGGCGTCGAAGAAACGCTCCATGACGAGCGTGCGCTGTGTCGGCAGCGCGCCGAGCACGTCGAGCGCGTGCGCGAGGTGCGCCACGATCTGGCGCGCGGCTTCGTCGTCCAGGCCGAGGGTCTGCGTCAGCAGTGCCATCGCGCCGTCGCGGCCGCCTTGTCCGCCCTCTTCCAGCGCCTGCGCCACTTCTTCGCGCAGCCGCGACACGCCGAACGACAACTCGTCGCTGCGCCCCGGCGCCTCGCCGAGCCAGAACGGAATGTTGGGCGCCGCGCCGTGCGCGTCTTCCACCCGCACGCGGCCCGGCTCGATCTTCAGGATGCGGTAGCTGGTGTTGCCGAGCTGGAACACGTCGCCCGCCAGGCTCTCGACCGCGAAGTCCTCGTTGACCGTGCCGATCTTGTCGGCCTGCGGCTCCAGCATGACCGTGTAGTCGCCGGTCTCCGGAATGGTGCCGCCCGAGGTGAGCGCGGTCATGCGCGCGCCCTTGCGCTCGCGCAGCAGGCGGTTCACCGCGTCGCGGTGCACGTAGCCCGCGCGCTGCCCCTGCCGCGTGGTGAAGCCTTCGGACACCATGCGCACCACGTCCATGAAGCGCTCGTGCGTGAGGGTCGCATAGGGCCACGCGCGGCGCACCAGCGCGAAGAGATCGTCCTCCTGCCATTCGCGGCAGGCGGTCTCGGCCACGATCTGCTGCGCCAGCACGTCCAGCGGCGCCGGCAGCACGCGCAGCGCGTCGAGCTCGCCGCGGCGGATGCAGTCGAGCAGGGCGGCGCATTCGACCAACTCGTCGCGCGACTGCGGGAACAGCCGCGCCTTCGGCACGCCGCCCACCGCGTGGCCCGAGCGCCCCGCACGTTGCAGGAAGGTGGCGATGGCGCGCGGCGAGCCGAGCTGGCACACCAGGTCGACGTCGCCGATGTCCAGGCCCAGCTCCAGCGACGCGGTCGCCACCAGCACCTTCAGCTCGCCGCGCTTGAGGCGCTGCTCGGCGTCCAGGCGCGTCTCTTTCGACAGGCTGCCGTGGTGCGCGGCCACGGCCTCCTTGCCGAGGATGTCGCCCAGGTGCCGCGCCGCGCGTTCGGCCATGCGGCGCGTGTTGACGAACACCAGCGTGGTCTTGTGCAGCCACACCAGCTCGGCCACGCGGGCGTACACCTGCGTCCACTGGTCGCCCGACATCACGGCTTCCAGCGGCGTCGGCGGCAGCTCGAGCGCCAGGTCCCGCTGCTTGGCATAGCCGATGTCGACCACGGCGCAGTTGGCCGTGCCGTCGGCGTGCAGCGCACCGGCGCCGACCAGGAAGCGCGCCACCTCGTCGATCGGCTTCTGCGTGGCCGACAGGCCGATGCGCACCGGCCGCGCGCCTGTGTGCGCCACGCACAGCGCCTGCAACCGTTCCAGCGACAGCGCAAGGTGGCTGCCGCGCTTGCTCGCGGCAATGGCGTGGATCTCGTCGACGATCACGCTGCGCACGTTCGAGAGCATCTTGCGGCCCGACGCCGAACCCAGCAGCACATAGAGCGACTCCGGCGTGGTCACCAGGATGTGCGGCGGCCGGCGCAGGCTCTGCTGGCGCTCGCGCTGCGGCGTGTCGCCGGTGCGCACGGCGGTGCGAATGTCGACGTCGGGCAGGCCGAGCGCCGCCAGCGCGGCGCGAATGCCCGCGAGCGGCGCGTCGAGGTTCAGGCGGATGTCGTTGGACAGCGCCTTCAGCGGCGAGACGTAGACGACGGCGGTTTCATCCGGCAGCCCGCCCGCCGCCAGCCCCCGGCGCACCAGGTCGTCCAGCGCGGCCAGGAAAGCGGTGAGCGTCTTGCCGGAGCCGGTGGGCGCCGCGACCAGCGTGTCGCGTCCGGCGCGAATCGCCGGCCACGCCGCGACCTGAGCGGACGTGGGGCCGGGAAAGGCTCCAAGGAACCACTGGGCGACGGCGGGGTGGAACGGGTTCAGGGTCACGGGGGCGGACAGGCACGCGACGGCATGCGCCTGCAGCCACGAAGATCGGGACTGCGCGGGCAAATGTCAAGGCACGGCCCTCTCAGCTGCGGTCCGCCTGACCCGGAATGCGCTGCACGAAGTGAAGAAAGTTGTCCAGCTCGGTCGACTTGTCGAACACGGCGTCGGCACCCAGCGCCAGGCACTGCGCCCGCATCTCGCGCGTCGCGTAGTTCGACAGGATCACCACGAGCTGGTGCGGCGCGCGCTGCTCGCAGCCGCGCAAGACCCCCAGCCCGGAACCCTCCTTCAGAAAGAGATCGACGACAGCCACGTCCCAGTCGCCGTCGTGCGACTTCAGCCAATGAATGGCCTGTGCCTCGGTCTCTGCGGTTCCCAGCACACGGGCTCTGGTCAGGTCCTCGAGCGTGGGGATGAGCTGGTCGCGAATCGTCTTGTTGTCCTCGACGAGGAATGTGATGACAGCCATTTTTTTTCCCTGAAATTCTCTGTGTGTCCCTGGTGCCGACGGTGAGGCGAAGCCTGTACGGCCGTGGTGGTCCATGCACGCGTGTCGCTGTGAGCGGGTCTCCTACGCCGGACCTACCGGCCGATCTCCATGCCCTGCGACCTCGCGGACGTTGGCTTGCCCGCTGGAGGGACCTGCTGCATCGGGCTCAACCGCGCCGCGCGCCCGCTGCCCGGGGCGCCGTGCCCAGCAGGTGCGCCAGCGGCAGCGCCGTCTCGGACTTGATCTCCCGCAGCACGATGCTCGAACGCACATGCGTCACGCCTGGCAGGCTGAACAGCACCTCGTGCAAGAAGCGCTCGTAGTGCTTCATGTCCGGCACGGTCACGTGGAGGATGTAGTCCGCCGGCCCGGTGGCCGACACGCAGCGGATGATCTGCGGGCTCGCGGCCACCACTTCCTCGAAGCGCTGCACCAGCGCCTCGCTGTGCCGGTCGAGGTTCACCTCGGCCACGGCCGACACATGCAGGCCCACCAGTTCGGGGTCGACCAGGGCCGTGTAGCCGCGGATCACGCCGGCCGCTTCCATGTCCTTGATGCGCTTCCAGCAGGGCGTGGGCGACAGCCCGACGGCCTCGGAGATCTGCTGCACCGTCTGCCGCCCGTCGTGCTGCAGCGCAGAAAGAATCTTGAGGCAATGCTCGTCAAGAGAAACAGAACCAACGTTCATGGCGATTTTCGAGAGGATTATTCTTCAAACAAGGGTCTGCGCCAGTGTATTGAAGAAACACTTCCTCCGGGTGCGGCAGAACAATTCCGGGCATGAACGCCCCACACACCGCAACCGCACTCAGACGGCCCGACTACCAGCTCTCCGACAACCTCTGGGCCGACGCCGGCTCGGTCTTCCTCACCGGCACCCAGGCGCTGATCCGCATCCTGGCGATGCAGGGCCGGCGCGACGCGGCGCGCGGCCTGCACACGCAGGGCTTCGTCAGCGGCTACCGCGGCTCGCCGCTGGGCATGGTCGACCAGGCCATCTGGAAGGCCGGCGAGCGCTTCAAGCAGACCGGCATCCGCTTCGTGCCTGCCGTCAACGAAGAGCTGGCCGCCACGCAGGTGCTGGGCACGCAGCGCGTCGAGTCCGACCCCGAGCGCACCGTCGAGGGCGTGTACGCCATGTGGTACGGCAAGGGCCCGGGCGTGGACCGCGCGGGCGACGCACTCAAGCACGGCAACGCCTACGGCTCGTCGCCGCACGGCGGCGTGCTGGTGGTGGCGGGCGACGACCACGGCTGCGTGTCGTCGTCGATGCCGCACCAGAGCGACCACGCCTTCATGGCCTGGCGCATGCCGGTGATGCAGCCCGCCAGCGTGGCCGAGTACCTGGAGTTCGGCCTGTACGGCTACGAGCTGTCGCGCTACTCGGGCGCCTGGGTCGGCATGGCGGCGCTGTCCGAAATTGTCGAGAGCGCAGGCACGGTGGACCTCGACGCGGTCAACGCGCGCGTCGCCGCCTGGGAAGACGCCGACGCCGTGCGCGCCGCCACCGGCCACCGTCCGCCGCCCGACGGCCTGCACTACCGCTGGCCCGACCTGCCTTCGCTGCGCATCGAGTCGCGCCTCGAAGACAAGCTCGCGGCCGTGGCCGCCTTCACCCAGCGCAACAGCATCGACCGCCACGTCATCGTGAGCCCGCATGCCAAGGTGGGCATCGTCACCTGCGGCAAGGCGCACCACGACCTGATGGAGGTGCTGCGCCGGCTCGAGCTCTCGCCCGAGCAGCTCGCGCGCGCCGGCGTGCGGCTGTACAAGGTGGGCCTGAGCTTTCCGCTGGAGCAGACGCGCCTGAAGGCCTTTGCGCAGGGGCTCGACGAGATCCTCGTCGTGGAAGAAAAGGGTGCCGTGGTCGAGACGCAGCTGCGCGACATCTTCTACAACGCGCCTGCCGGTGCGCGCCCCGTGCTCGTGGGCAAGCACGACCGCGCGGGCCTGCCGCTGGTGTCGGCCCTGGGTGAGCTGCGCCCTTCGCGCCTCATCGAGCTGGTGGCGCACTGGCTGGCCGTGCACTTCCCCGACAACCACGACCTGGGCGACCACCTGCAGCATGTGCGCGACTTCACGCCGCCCGAGCTGCTGGGCAACGCGAGCGACGCGGTCAAGCGCCTGCCGTACTTCTGCGCCGGCTGCCCGCACAACACCAGCACCAAGGTGCCCGAAGGCTCCACCGCGCGCGCGGGCATCGGCTGCCACTTCATGGCCAACTGGATGGACCGCAGCACGGCGGGGCTCATACAGATGGGCGGGGAGGGCGTCGACTGGATCTCGCACGCCATGTTCACCAAGACGCCGCACGTCTTCCAGAACCTGGGCGACGGCACCTACTACCACTCGGGCTATCTCGCGATCCGCCAGGCCGTGGCCGCCAAGGCCACGCTCACCTACAAGATCCTGTTCAACGACGCGGTCGCCATGACCGGCGGGCAGCCGGTCGACGGCGTCATCAGCGTGGACGCCATCGCGCGGCAGGTCGAGTCCGAAGGCGTCACCAAGGTGGTGGTCGTGAGCGATGCCATCGGCAACTACGACGCCATCAGGAACCGCTTTCCGGCGGGCACCGAGTTCCACGACCGCGCCGCGCTCGACGAGGTGCAGCGCCGCCTGCGCGAGATGCCCGGCGTGACCGTGCTCATCTACGAGCAGACCTGCGCCGCCGAGAAGCGCCGCCGCCGCAAGAAGGGCGAGCTGGCCGAGCCGCCCAAGCGCCTGTTCATCAACGAGGCCGTGTGCGAAGGCTGCGGCGACTGCACCGTGCAGAGCAACTGCGTGGCCGTGCTGCCGCAGGAAACGCCGATGGGCCGCAAGCGCAAGATCGACCAGACCAGCTGCAACAAGGACTACTCCTGCGCCAAGGGCTTCTGCCCCAGCTTCGTGGGCGTCACCGGCGGCAAGCTGCGCCGCAAGAGCGGCGCGCTGGCCGCGGGGCGCGATGCCTTCCTGCACCGCGTGGCCGCGCTGCCGCACCCCGCGCCGCACGCATGGAGCGCGCCGTACGACCTGCTCGTGACCGGCGTGGGCGGCACCGGCGTGGTGACCGTGGGCGCGGTCATCGCCATGGCCGCGCACCTCGAAGGCAAGTCCGCCAGCGTGCTCGACTTCATGGGCTTCGCGCAGAAGGGCGGCTCGGTGCTGAGCTTCGTGCGCCTGGCGGACGCGCCCGAGCGGCTCAACCAGGTGCGCATCGACACCCAGCAGGCCGACGCCATCCTGGCGTGCGACGTGGTGGTGGGCGCATCGGCCGATGCGCTGCAGACCGTGCGGCACGGGCGCACGCGCGTGCTTGCGAACATCCACGAGATCCCGGTGGCCGAGTCGCTGCGCAACCCCGACGCCGATCTGCACGTCGACCTGCTGCTGGAGAAGATGCGCTTCGTCGCGGGCGAGGAACAGGTCGAGACCTTCGACGCGCAGAGCCTGGCCGAAGAGTTCCTGGGCGACACGCTGGCCGCCAACATCGTGGCGACCGGCTACGCATGGCAGCGCGGCCTGGTGCCGCTGAGCCTGGAGGCGCTGATGCATGCGATCGAACTCAACGGCGTGGCCGTGGCGGCCAACCAGTCGGCCTTCTCGCTGGGTCGGCTCGCGGCGGGCGACCCCGCCGCGCTCGACCAGTTGCGCGCGGCGCCGACGAATGCGCAAGCGCAGCAGGCCGACGAGCGCCCGCTGGAGGCGCTGCTGGCCGATGCGCGCCGCCATCTCACCGGCTACCAGAACGCCGCGTGGGCGGCCCGCTTCGAGACGCGCATTCGCGCGCTGCAGCAGGCCGAGTCCGCGCTGCCGGGCGGCGACACCAGCCTGCCTTTCACGCGCAATGCGGCGCGCAGCCTGCTCAAGCTCATGAGCTACAAGGACGAGTACGAAGTGGCGCGGCTCTACACCGACGGCGCCTTCCTGCAGAAGCTGAAAGACCAGTTCGAAGGCGATCTGAAGCTCGAGTTCCACATGGCACCGCCGCTGCTCGCGCGCCCGGCGAACGGGCAGGCGCCGGTCAAGGTGCGCCTTGGCGCCTGGATGCTGCCGGCCATGAAGTGGCTGGCGCACGGCAAGCGGCTGCGCGGCACCGCCTTCGACCTGTTCGGCTACACCGAAGAGCGCCGCATCGAGCGCGAGCTGATCGCGCACTTCGACGGCCTGCTGCAGGACATGTGCACCGAGCTCACCGCCGACAACCAGTCGACCGCGGCGCGCGTGGCCGTGCTGCCGATGTCGGTGCGCGGCTTCGGGCATGTGAAGTTGGACAACCTCGCGTCGGCGCGCGTTCGCGAAGCCGAGTTGCTGCACCGCTTTGCGCCGTCGCGCTATGCGAAGCCGGCGTCGGCCGAAGGCGCGCCGACGGCAGGCCAGATTCGCGGCATCGCGATCGTGGCCGGCTCAGGGGCCTGAGCGAGGCGCGCGCGCCGCTCAGGCTTGCGACTGGAGGCTCACGATTTCCTGCTTGAGAAACGCGAGAAAGGGCTCCCGAAGCGCTGCCTCCATGTGCGCGGGCAGCGCGACGGGCTCGTTCGAGCCGGTCAGCAGCTCGTCGCCCTTTTCCGTGATTTGCAGCGCGCTGGCATCCACGCTCTGCAACGCGATGCGCACCGGCGCTTCCATCAGGTCCTTGCCGTACAAGGCCTGCGTGGTCAGTGCAAGGCCGTAAGGACCGCCGAACAGCGGGAAATCCACCAGCGCAAACTGCAGCGTTTCATTGGCCGGAACCTGGAACTTGCCGGCCACCTTGCCGAGCTTTTTCGACAGCTTGGGGTTGAGCGGGTCGAGCAGCGTATCGGCCGCGCCGTGGTCGGCCACCAGTTCGGACAACTTCCATGTGCGCTGCGGTGCCTGCCGCTGGCTGGCATGTTGCGCGTGGTATTCGATGGTTGCGCTCACGACCGGCGCCAGCAGCGCGCCGCATCGCTCGAGCAGCATCGGCTCGGGCAAGCCCGACACGCCGGCCCAGTCCTTCCAGGACTTGTAGCGTTCGAGCAGCGTCGATACGAACGAGGGCACTTCGCCGATGCGCCCGGGCAGCACGTGGCTTTGCGCCATTGGCGCCGCCAGCAGCACCGTGAAATCGTCCTGCACGTACATCGCCTGGTCGGTCAGCAGAAACCCCTGCGACGCTCGCTTGCCGCTGAGCCGATTCATCGCGTGATAGCCGAGAAACAGAAGCGGAATCTCGTCGCCCACGTGGGGCTTGGGCAGGTACATCTGCTCGACGGCCTGCGCGAAAACCTGCGGTGCGTCTTCGTGGTCGGGGTGGTCGGTCTGGTCGGGCAGGAAGAGGAAGGCGGACAGGCCGGAATCCGGCAAGGTGCCGATGCGCTGCTGCACTTGCGCGCGCAACGCCATGCCGTGTCGCGAAAGCTCGGGCGGCAGCGTGCCCAAGTGGTCGTTGAAAGACGAATAGACGAGCGTCATTCTGGATCCTCCCTGATGTTGTTGATTTGGCTGTGCGACCCGAAATCCATTCCGATTGCGCGGCCCGGCGGCGTGATTGATCGTGCACGTCGTCGCAGTGTCGGCGCCGGTCGTCGGTTGCGTGCCTGTATCGAAATGCGCCCGCCGATTCGATGCGAACGCGTTGTTCGACGACCCTCGAGCCGGGCAAAACTTACCGCAGAAGGGGCACGGTGACAAGAACGACGCTCCCGGCTGAGGCACGGTCGGGACTCGTGGTTTTGCGCGCTCGCGCGTCCGTCTATCGGCGTGGCGTCACACTGTCTTGCTTGTCTGTCACGCTCGTGCGTTGCAATAGCGCAGGTGCGTGGCGGCTGGACCCGCCAGAACGCTGTCGATTCGAAACTGCGTCCCAAGCTCGCCCAGGTTCTCGAACAGGCGCCGCCCGCTGCCGAACAACACCGGCGCCAGGGCGATCTCCAATTCGTCGATGGCACCGAGTTTCAGGTACTGCTGGATCACGTCCGCGCCGCCGGCGATGCGAATGTCACGCCCGCCGGCGGATTCCCGCGCGAGCGCCAGGGCACGTTCCGGCCCGTCATTGATGAAGTGGAAGGTCGTGCCGCCGGGGCGCACCCAGGGCTCGCGCTTTTCATGGGTCAGCACGTAGACCGGCGTGTGAAACGGCGCGTCGTCGGGCCAGGCGACCTCGCCCTGGTCGAACATCCGCTTGCCCATGATGTTGGCGCCGATGCGCTCGAAGGTGCTGCGAACCAGGTCATTGACCGGGCCGGTTTCTCCCCCGGGTCCGAGCTTGAGGACGTTCTCGCGAAAGTGCTGCAGCTTGACCAGCCAACCCATCATTGCCCCCCACTTGGCGCCCCAGTTCTTGTAGCCGGGGTCGTCCATGGTCATCCCTTCGGGGGCCATGTAGCCATCGAGGCTGAGTCCGATGTTGACGAATACTTTGCTCATGGGGCTGGCCTTCCATCCTTGTTGTGAACGCTGTCCACAATTATGTCCTGGAGAAGTGGATGGTGTCCACAGGAGCCGATTCGCGACACATGCGGCAGCCACTCGACGAGTTCGCGCGAGCGAGCCAGCTGGAGCCCCTGGGCATGTCGGGCGAAGAATGGAGCTGAATGGGCAGAGACAGCGACGCCGGCGGTGGCCTTCGCATGCGTCCGAGGGACATGGCGAAGATCGGACAGCTCGGCAAGCTCAGACGGCTTGCCGCTTCTTTACTGCAGACCTCGGCGCCTCGCTTCGCGCCAGCCAGAGTCCGCTTGCAACGATCAGTGCTCCGCCGCCCAGCGTCCATGCATCGGGCGCGGCCTTCCATATCCACCAGTCGAGCATCAACCCCCACGCAAGGGCGCTGTATTCGAACGGAGCGATGGCAGCGGCCTGGCCGTGCCGGAAGGCTTCGGCGATGGCCATCTGGCCCAGGAAGCCGCTGATGGCCAGGCCCGCGAGCACCCACATGTGCTGGGGCTGAATGGGCACCCATTGCGGCACCGCCAGCAAGGTGCCTCCCACCGCCATGCCGGCGGTCGTCCAGAAGACCAATGCGGCGCTGGGTTCCGTGCGGCTGATGAGCCGGCCCAGCATGTTCGACAGCGCATAGAAGACCGCAGCGACCAGCACCGCCAGCGCACCCATCGAGAGAAAGGCGCCCTGCTCGGGCCGCAGTGCGATCACCACGCCGATGAAGCCCAGCCCGATGGCGATCCAGTGCCGGGGCTGCACCGACTCGCCCAGCATCGGCACCGCGATGAGCACCATCAACAGCGGGGCGATGAAGGTGAGCGTGTAGGCCTCGGCCAGGCCGAGAGTCTTCAGGCCATGCACGAAGAGCACGAGCATCGCCATGTTCAGCACGGTGCGCAGCAGGTGCAGCCGCCAACGCAGCCGGCGGTTGAAGACGCCGCCGGCCTCGCGCCGCCATGCGATGTACAGGCACACCAGGGGCAGCGCGGTGAGGCCGCGCAGCGCCATCACCTGCACCGGCGGGTAGTGCCCGGCCAGGTTCTTGAGCAGCGCGTCCATGCACGCAAAGAAGGCGCAGGCCAACAGCATCGCAGCGATGCCGCGCAGGGTTCCGGTCGATTGCATGGGAGGTTTGTCTTGCACCAGTGGCCGGGGAGGGGCCTTGTTCTTGACCGCCAAGCATAGGCGCTGCCAGCAGTCGGCCGACGGTGCAGTGCCGGGTGGTCGCGTTGCGCACGGAGCGTGCGCAAGCTCGGCTCCCGAGGGCTCGTGTTTCTGCGGGATTCCACCAAGTCTTGCGAGCCGCCAGTGCGGCGCATACTCGCCGCAGAGCCGCGCGCCGGCCCCTTCGGGCTCCCGGGCGACCGTCAGGAGACAACGCTTTGCAGCGAACCGACATAGCCAACCCGGCCTACTTTCACAAGGTGGTCGATTGCCAGTACGCCTGTCCGGCGCACACGCCCGTCCCCGAATACATCCGCATGATCGCGCAGCGCCGCTATGGCGACGCCTACATGATCAATTGGGTGTCCAACGTCTTTCCCGGCATCCTGGGGCGCACCTGCGACCGGCCCTGCGAGCCTGCCTGCAGGCGCGGGCGCGTGGAGGAAAGCAACGCCCAGGCCCCCGAACCGGTGGCGATCTGCCGGCTCAAGCGCGTGGCCGCCGACATGAAGGACGACGTGCGCGCGCGCATGCCCAAGCCCGCGCCGAAGAACGGCAAGCGCATTGCCTGTGTCGGCGCCGGCCCGGCCTCGCTCACCGTCGCGCGCGACCTGGCACCGCTGGGCTACGAGGTGACGGTGTTCGACGCCGAGGCCAAGGCCGGCGGCTTCATCCGCACGCAGATCCCGCGCTTTCGCCTGCCGGAGTCGGTGATCGACGAAGAGACGGGCTACATCCTCGACCTGGGCGTCGAGTTCCGCGGCGGCGAGCGCATCGGCTCGATGAAAGCCTTGATGGCGCAGGGCTGGGACGCGATCTTCGTCGGCTGCGGCGCGCCGCGCGGCCGCGACCTCGACGTGCCCGGCCGCCAGGAAGCAGCGGCGAGCATCCACATCGGCATCGACTGGCTCAACTCGGTTTCGTTCGGCCACGTCAGCAGCATCGGGCTGCGCGTGATCGTGCTGGGCGGCGGCAACACGGCCATGGACTGCTGCCGCTCGGCGCGCCGCCTGGGCGGCACCGACGTGAAGGTCGTCGTGCGCAGCGGCTTCGACGAAATGAAGGCTTCGCCCTGGGAAAAGGAAGACGCCCAGCACGAAGGCATTCCGATCATCGACTTCCACGTGCCCAAGGCCTTCGTGCACGAGGAAGGCAAGTTGCTGGGCATGCGCTTCGAGATCGTCCGTGCCGAATACGACGACCGGGGCCGCCGCACGCTGGTGCCAACAGGCGAGCCCGACGCCTACTTCGAATGCGACGAAGTGCTGGTCGCCGTGGGACAGGAAAACGCGTTCCCCTGGATCGAGCGCGACTGCGGCGTTGGCTTCGACAAGTCGGGCCTGCCGACGCTCGACAAGAACACCTTCCAGTCGACGGTGCCCCACGTGTTCTTCGGCGGCGACGCGGCCTTCGGCCCCAAGAACATCATCACCGCCGTGGCCCACGGCCACGAGGCCGCGGTGTCGATCGACAAGCTGCTGCGCGCCGAGCCGGTGTACGTGCGCCCCGCGCCCATGACCAACCTGGTGTCGCAGAAGATGGGCATCCACGAGTGGAGCTACGACAACGACACCTCCAACGACCTGCGCTACAAGGTGCCCTGGGCCAAGGCCGAGACGGCGCTGGCGAACATTCGCGTGGAGGTGGAGCTGGGCTTCGACGCAGCCACCGCCTTCAAGGAGGCCGAGCGCTGCCTGAACTGCGATGTGCAGACCGTGTTCACCGAGCCCGCTTGCATCGAATGCGATGCCTGCGTGGACATCTGCCCGATGGACTGCATCAGCTTCATCGACAACGCGGACGAAGCCGAGCTGCGGCCACGGCTGAAGGCGCCGGCGCTCAACTTGGCGCAAGACCTGTACGTGTCCGGCGGGCTCAAGACGGGCCGCGTGATGGTCAAGGACGAAGACGTCTGCCTGCACTGCGGCCTGTGCGCCGAGCGCTGCCCCACGGGCGCCTGGGACATGCAGAAGTTCCTGCTGAAGATGACGCCCGCAGGGCAGGGGGTGGCGGCATGAGCGCCATTCCACAGATCGAAGGCATCAACGACTTCGTCATCAAGTTCGCCAACGTCAACGGCTCGGGTTCGGCCTCGGCCAACGAGCTGTTCGCCAAGGCCATCCTGCGCATGGGCGTGCCGGTGAGCCCGCGCAACATCTTCCCGAGCAACATCCAGGGCCTGCCGACCTGGTACGAGGTGCGCGTGACCGAAGAGGGCCACCTGGGGCGGCGCGGCGGCACCGACATGATGGTGGCGATGAACCCCCAGACCTGGGACGCCGACGTGGCCGAACTGGAGCCCGGCGGCTATCTTTTCTACGACAGCACGCGCCCGCTGCCGCCGTCGAAGTTCCGCAGCGACATCCGCGTGATCGGCATGCCGCTCACCGAGATCTGCAACGCCGTTTATCAAGACCCGCGCCAGCGCCAGCTGTTCAAGAACATCGTGTACGTGGGCGCGCTGGCCATCCTGCTCGGCATCGAGCCCGAGGTGGTGGAAAAGCTGTTCGGCGAGCAGTACAAGGGCAAGGAGAAGCTGCTGGCCTCCAACGTGCAGGCGCTGCACCTGGGCTGCGACTTCGCCAGGGAAAACCTGCGCGAACCCGTGGGCCTGAAGGTGCGGCGTGCCGACCGGGTGGGCAACCGCATCTTCGTGGACGGCAACAGCGCCGCGGCACTGGGCTGCGTGTACGGCGGCGCCACCGTGGCGGCCTGGTATCCGATCACGCCGTCGTCTTCGGTGGCCGAGGCCTTCCAGAAATACTGCACCAAGTTCCGCGTCGATCCGGCCACCGGCCAGCACCGCTTTGCCATCGTGCAGGCCGAAGACGAGCTCGCCTCCATCGGCATGGTGGTGGGCGCCGGCTGGAACGGCGCGCGCGCCTTCACGCCCACCTCGGGGCCGGGCATTTCGCTGATGACCGAGTTCATCGGCCTGGCCTACTTTGCGGAGATTCCCGTCACGCTCATCAACGTGCAGCGCGGCGGCCCTTCCACCGGCATGCCCACGCGCACGCAGCAGGCCGACATTCTTTCGTGCGCGTATGCGTCGCATGGCGACACCAAGCACGTGCTGCTGTTTCCCGAAGACCCGCACGAGTGCTTCGAGCACGCGGCCTCCGCGCTGGACCTGGCCGACCGGCTGCAGACGCCCGTGTTCCTGATGACCGACCTGGACATCGGCATGAACCAGCGCCTGTGCGAGCCCTTTGCCTGGGACGACGCCAAGGCCTACGACCGCGGCAAGGTCATGACCGCCGAAGAGCTGGAGGCGGGCCGCGACTTCGGCCGCTACAAGGACGTGGACGGCGACGGCATTCCCTGGCGCACGCTGCCGGGCACGCACCCGACCAAGGGCAGCTACTTCACGCGCGGCACCACGCGCGACGCCTACGCTCGGTATTCGGAGCGCGGGCCCGACTACATCTACAACATGGAGCGGCTGCTGAAGAAGTTTGCGACCGCGGCCACGCTGGTGCCGCAGCCGGTGCCGCGGCCGGCCGCGCAAGCCACCGAGCTGGGCGTGATCTATTTCGGTTCGACCAGCCCGTCGATGCACGAGGCGCTGGACGCGCTGGAGGCGCAGGGCATCCACCTGAACGCGCTGCGGCTGCGCGCCTTTCCCTTCCCCCAGAGCGTGGTGCAGTTCCTGGCGCAGCACAGGCAGGTGTTCGTGGTCGAGCAGAACCGCGACGCGCAGATGCGCAGCCTGCTGGTCAACGAGCTGGACGCCGACCCGGCCCGGCTGGTGCGGGTGCTGCATTTCGACGGCACGCCCATCACGGCGCGTTTCATCGTCGAGGCGATCGGCACGCACCTGCAGCAGACGCAGGCACAGGCGCACGCGTCCCGCGTCACCCCCACGAAGGAATGGAAGGAATCCGCATGACCTACCTTGCCAAGCCACGCCTGCGCCACCCGACGCTGGCCACCAACAAGGTCGGCTACACGCGGCGCGACTACGAGGGCAAGATCTCCACGCTGTGCGCCGGTTGCGGCCACGACTCCATTTCCGCCGCCATCATCGAGGCCTGCTGGGAGCTGGACATCGAGCCGCACCGCGTGGCCAAGCTCTCGGGCATCGGCTGCAGTTCCAAGACGCCCGACTATTTTCTGGGCGCGTCGCACGGCTTCAACACCGTGCACGGCCGCATGCCCAGCGTGCTGACCGGCGCCAACCTCGCCAACCGCGACCTGCTGTACCTGGGCGTGTCGGGCGACGGCGACTCGGCCTCCATCGGCCTGGGCCAGTTCGCCCACGCCATGCGGCGCGGCGTGCGCATGGCCTACATCGTGGAGAACAACGGGGTCTATGGGCTGACCAAGGGCCAGTTCTCGGCCACCGCCGACCAGGGCTCCAAGAGCAAGAAGGGCGTCGTCAACACCGACAACCCGGTGGACCTGGTGGCCATGGCGCTGCAGCTGGGCGCCAGCTACGTGGGGCGGGGCTTCTCGGGCAACAAGGCGCAGCTGGTGCCGCTGATCAAGGGGGCCATCAGCCACGGCGGGTCTGCCTTCATCGACGTGCTCAGCCCCTGCGTTGCCTTCAACAACCACCCTGGCAGCACCAAGAGCTACGACTACGTGCGCGAGCACAACGAGGCGGTGAGCCGCATCGACTTCATCAGCGGGCGGGAAGAAATCACCGTCGACATGGGGCCGGGCGAAGTGCTGGACGTGCGCCAGCACGACGGCACGCTGCTGCGCCTGCGCAGCCTGCACCCCGACTACAACCCCGGCGACCGCTACGCCGCCATGGCCTACATGCAGCGGCACCACGAGATGGGCGAGGTGGTGACGGGCCTGCTCTACGTCGACCCGCTGGCCACCGACCTGCACACGGCGCTCAACACCAGCGACCGGCCGCTCAACGCGCTGGGCCCGGCCCAGCTCTGCCCCGGCGCCCAGGCGCTGGAGCGGCTCAACGCCTCCTTGCGCTGAGCGGCGGCCGGGCGCACCATCACGCCACTTCCGGAGGTCGCACCATGGCCGAGCGCACTGTTTTTCAGTCCATCTCGCGCACGCATGTCGTCAGCCTGGGCCCGCAGGCCAGCGTGCGCGATGCCGCCTGCGTGATGACGCGTGCCAACTGCGGCAGCGTGCTCGTCATGGAGCTGCCCGACACCCTGCTGGGCATCCTGACCGAGCGCGACCTGATGACCCGGGTGCTGGCCCGCGGGCTCGACGCCGATCGCACGGTGGTGCGCGAGGTGATGACGCCCAACCCGATCTGCGTGCCACCCGACATGCGGGTGTCCGACGCCGTGGTGTTGATGCTCGAACGGGGCTTTCGCCATCTGCCGCTGGTGTCGGGAACGAAGATTCTCGGCGTGTTCTCGGTGCGCGACGCGCTGCCGCGGGAGATCGGCACGGCCCTCAGCCAGACGGAGTTCAACGAGCAGGGGAAGGATGTTTTGGGGTGAGGAACGGCATTGGAGCCCTGCGGTTCTTTGCCGCTGTCGCCGCGCTGCACGCGGCTGCGTTCGCGTACCTGTCGGACTTGTGGCTCAACTTTGCGGCCATGGGCATTCGTGTGCGCGCAGCGGGACCGCGATGGGGAGCGGCCGCATGTGGCGAGCCGGAACCATGCGATCTAGGTTCATCGTCCGTTCAGTGCGGATGGGCGGCTTTGCTTCGAGGTGCGGAGCGGGGGAGGAGTCGTCCATTGCGGCGGTGCGCGACTTGAACGGGGTGTTGGTGGCTAGTGCCACTCAGGAGGGTTTGAATACGCCTGGGAACATTTGAACTAAAGCCGTTGCTACCTAATGGCGGCTACGCCGCCTGAATCAGACTTTCAATTCAACGGCCTCAGCCACCGATCATCGTCACATTCGATGCTCGATGCCCCGCTTTCATCCCATGTTCATGGGAGAACGCTCGTAAACCCCTGCCCGATCACAGAAGCGGGGGTACACACTCCAGCGCTCATTGGAACGAGGAGATGTCATGAAGAAGGTTGCAATACTGATCGCCGCGCTTTGCTTGAGCTGTGGAGTACTCGCGCACTCAGGAGGTACTGACAAAAATGGCTGTCATCGCGACAACAAGAATGGGGGCTCCCACTGCCACTGACGAGCCCCGAAAAAATCTAAGCTATCTCAATAGCAACGCTCGATTTGAGATCTGGCGTTTCGAGCCTGAACCCGCTTCGCAGCAATTGCCGACCTATACCGCCCGCAGACGTACTCACGCCGACTGGCGCCAAGCAGCCGTTCAGCTCGAAAGTCTGTCACCACTGGAAGTGGCGGGGCGCCCCAACCTGATCGGCCCTTAGCCTCATAAGCGCCTCGTGTCCACCACAACTCACGGTGAATACGTGGACACTATCTTGGTGTCAAAGTCCCATCATCGGCTCGAACCAAAACTTCGGAGACGACGAATGCCAGTGGAGAAGATTTTTAGTTTCCTGACCTATCCGAAAAAGAATCAGCCGGAAGTAGCGGTCGTCAGTGGGACGCAGATCCCGCTGGATAACGGAAAGCTTTGCAAGATGCTCACCGACATTTACGACAACGCGGGCAAAGACTGCAATGTGCCTGTCATGTTCGTCTCCGACGGCGAGAATCAGGAAAACGCCGTGAGAACCGAGCTGCTCGCGTTGCTGCAGAAGCCGTCGGTGTCCGCCTCTACCCCACTGGCGAAACGGTTGCAGGCTTCGACGGGGGGAGTATCCGGGATGGGATTGTTGTTCATCTGCATCGGCAAGGACGGCGAGAGCGATACGCGCGTAGTGATCTCCCGCTTTCCGGCGGACGAAGGCATCGTGGCCGAGAAGAAGAGCGAGAGGCTTACCGTCAGCTTCGTCGAGCAGGTCTTCATGAAAAGCGCCTATTCCTATAAGGCGGCAACGTATCTTTGGGACGGCACGCCAACCCAGCTCTGGAAGGGACACGTCGTCGACAAGCAGGTAAACCACGGTAGCAAAGCTGTCGCCGATTACTGGATCGTCGATTTTCTGCGCTCCGAGTTCTCCACTACCGCGGCGCAGGGGACGAAGCGGTTGGCGAAAGCGATCAAGGGAGCCCTTCAGGCGACGACCGACATCGCGATCAAAACGCAGCTCACGTCGGCGGTGCAATTGGCCGCCAACATTTCGAAGAAGTCCATGACGATCTCGGAGTTCTGCGACAGCTTCCACATGTCCGACGCTGCGAAGCAAGCCATCATCGCCAAGGTCGATCCGCCGCGGCTGGTCCACGAGAAGTTTCGCTTCGACGTCACGGAGTTTTCGCGCCACTTGGCATACAAGCAAGTGGAGTTGGACACGGGCGCCATGATGACCGCGCCGGCTGAGAAGTTCGACGAGTGCTTCAAAACCGAACACCACAAGGACAAAGCTGTCTTTGTCGCTGCTGGGCACATCGTCGATGAAAAGCTTAAGAGCACGAAATGACGAAAGACGAGTTGCTTTCCGAATACAGCGCGCGTCACGGGACCATCCTGGCGCCGCTCGCGAGCAAGTTGCAAGCGCACATTCAGGAAACGCTGACCGGCATCCCGCGCATCGACCGGGTGTCCGCCCGCGCGAAGAGCCCTGATCGATTTCTGGGTAAAGCGATGAAGCGCAAGGACGACGGCGCGCTGAAATACGAGCACCCCTTCGAACAGATTCAGGATCTCGTTGGCGCGAGGGCGATCGTCTTTTACAAGCAAGATGTGGACGCTGTGAGCGCGGCGGTCGACCGCTACTTTCGCCGCATCGAGGGCAAGGATTTGGTGCCCGACGCCGTGAACCAATTTGGCTACGTCGGCAGGCACTTCATCTTGGCGATGCCTGAAGACGTGATCGACGACGACGCGGACCGTGCAAAGATGCCTGAGTTCTTCGAGCTGCAGGTAAAGACGCTCTTTCAGCACGCCTGGAGCGAGGCGGAGCACGATCTAGCCTATAAGCCGAGCGAGCCTCTTTCCACCTTGCAGCAGCGGCAGATCGCGTTCACGGCCGCGCAGGCATGGGGGGCCGATCAGATTTTCGAGCAATTGCATACGGAGCTTGGCTCCTCTCACGCGGGGTAAGCGCCGTGCTTGCGAGCGCGCAGGCGCTTCAGGCAGCCGCGTCTGCTATGTCTTCCGCGCTGTAGACGCGCTCGTTCATCTCGTAGGGAAAGTCCCAGGCACTCATATGTCCCCTCCATCCTCGATTGCTAGATGAGCCGAGCAAGCTCCATTTGTTCTTCGTACTCTGTGCGCATGCTGACAATGGCTGCACGCGCCCGTGCGGACATTTCGTGGCTCTGCTTCTCCAGTCGCGAAAAATCGCCGTCAAGCTGAACGTCGCCTCGGGCTAGTGCCATGACCTTGTTAACTTGGATCATCAACTTATCCTGAGCTTCGATAAGAAACTCTTGGTATGCCTCGCGACGCTCAATGAATCGCCCCGGCTTCCATGGAGGCCAGTTGGTTTAAGTCATGCCGCCGTCTTGGCGGACTGACTGGCGAGTTGCCGGTAATAGTTTGCCTCAGCTTCTGCAGGCGGGATGTAGCCGATGGGTTCGAGCAGGCGATGGTGGTTGAACCAGGCCACCCATTCGAGCGTCGCGAACTCCACCGACTCCTTGGTCTTCCACGGCGCCCGGCGATGGATCAGCTCGGCCTTGTAGAGGCCGTTGATCGTCTCGGCCAGGGCGTTGTCATAGGAGTCGCCTTTGCTGCCCACTGATGGCTCAATGC
>NZ_JBFTIO010000011.1:0-181846 GCF_056394985.1 Variovorax sp. 10N412 | reverse complement strand
CGACCCCTTCGCTGCGCTACGGGGCAACCTGCGGTGCTCGCGTTTCGCGGGGTCTCGCAGAACTCGCTTCGCTCAAACAGCTGCGAGCCCTGATCCGCGAAACACTGCGCTCCTCGGCGCAGCCAGAGGGGGTGGGAACCACCCGGGCCATCGCGTTGCTCGGCCACCAAGCCGCCGCAGGCGCTGCGCGCCTGCGGCGGTTGGTATGGGGTGTTCGGCCTTGGTTATTGGCTGTTCGGAGCCGAGCGCAGCGAAGGCGTGTCGGTATCCAATCCCTTCTGGATGCGCCGAGGAGCGCAGCGTTTCGCGGATCAGGGCTCGCCCTTGTCTGAGCGAAGCGAGTTTGGGCGAGACCCCGCGGAACGTGAGCACCGCAGGTTGCCCGGAGCGAAGCGCAGGGACGCAGCCAGCAGGGTCGCCTTTTCTTTGGCTACTTTCTTTTGGCGAAGCAAAAGAAAGTAGCTCGCCCGCCGGGGCGAGTCCCGGCCCCGGAACCCCAAAAGGAGCACAACGATGAACTTGTCGCTCCCGTTCGTAAAGCGCCCCATAGGCACAGTGCTCCTGACTATCGGCATCGCACTGGCCGGCATAGCAGCCTTCTTCGTACTGCCAGTCTCCCCACTCCCCCAGGTCGACTACCCAGTCATCTCGGTAAGGGCATCGATCCCCGGAGCAAGCCCGGAAACGATGGCAACCAGCGTAGCCACGCCGTTGGAGCGCCACCTCGGCACCATCGCAGGCGTCAACGAAATGACCTCCACCAGCTCGGTGGGTTCAGCCCGTGTCACCCTGCAGTTCGACCTGAGCCGCAACATCGACGGCGCCGCGCGCGAAGTGCAGGCCGCCATCAACGCCAGCCGCGTCGACCTGCCCGCCACCCTGCGCAGCAATCCGACCTACCGCAAGGCCAACCCGGCCGCGTCCCCGGTCATCATCCTGGCACTCACGTCCAAGACCAAGACGCCGGGCCAGATCTACGACGCCGTCTCCAACATCGTCAGCCAGCGCCTGTCGCAGGTCGACGGCGTGGGCGACGTGGAGATCGGCGGCGGCTCGCTGCCCGCGGTGCGCATCGAGCTGTTGCCGTTCGCGCTCAGCCGCTACGGCATCAGCACCGACGACGTGCGCGCCGCCGTCCAGGCCTCCAACGCCAACCGGCCCAAGGGCACGGTGCAGGGCGACGGCCGCAAGCTGCAGATCTACACGCAGACGCCGGCGTTGCGCGCCAGCGACTACGCCTCGATGGTCATCGCCTGGCGCAACGGCGCCGCGGTGCGGCTGCAGGACGTGGCGGAGGTGCTCGACGGCGTGGAAGACACGCGCACGCTCGGCCTGTTCAACGGCGAGCCCGCGATCATCGTGCTCATCACGCGGCAGCCCTCGGCCAACATCATCGAGACGGTCGACAGCGTGCGCGCGCTGCTGCCCGAGCTGCAGGCGCAACTGCCGCCCGACGTCACGCTGCAGGTGGCCTCCGACAGCACCAACTCCATCCGCGGCTCGCTGCGCGAGGTGGAGTTCACGCTGGTCATCTCCGTGATCCTGGTGGTGCTGGTGGTCAGCCTGTTCCTGCGCAGCGTGCGCGCGACCATCGTGCCGGCCGTGGCCACGGTGGCGGCGCTGCTGGGCACCTTCGGGGTCATGTACCTGCTGGGCTTCAGCCTGAACAACCTGAGCCTGATGGCGCTCACGGTGGCCACCGGCTTCGTGGTGGACGACGCCATCGTGGTGCTCGAAAACACCAGCCGGCACATCGAATCGGGCATGACGCGCATGAAGGCGGCGCTGCTCGGGGCGAAGGAGGTGGGCTTCACGGTGCTGTCGATCAGCGTGTCGCTGGTGGCGGTGTTCATCCCGCTGCTGTTCATGGGCGGGCAGGTGGGCCGGCTGTTCCGCGAGTTCGCGATCACGCTGTCGGCGGCGGTGCTGATCTCGCTGGTCATCTCGCTCACCACCACGCCCATGATGTGTGCGTGGCTGCTCAAGCCGGGCGGCGAGCACGACAGGAACAAGCCGCAGGGCCGCCTGGGCCGCATGGCCGCGCGCAGCTACGACTGGGTGCTCAAGCGCTACGAGACCAGCCTCGACTGGGCGCTCGACAGCAAGGGGCTGGTCATGCTGATCCTGGTGGCGGTGGTGGGGCTGAACGTGTATCTCTTCAGCGCCGCGCCCAAGGGCTTCTTCCCGCAGCAGGACAGCGGGCAGCTCAACGGCGGCCTGCGCGCCGACCAGAGCATTTCTTCGCAGGCGCTCGCGGCCAAGCTGCGGCAGGTGGTCGACATCATTCGTGCCGACCCCGCCGTGGACACGGTGGTCGGCTTCACCGGCGCGGGGCGTGCCGGGGGCGGCTTCATGTTCGTCAACCTGAAGCCGGCCAGCCAGCGCAAGGACAGCGGCCTGGCGGTCATCGCGCGGCTGCGCCCGCAGCTCGCCGAAGTGACGGGCCTTCGCGTGTTCCTGGGCACCGTGCAGGACGTTCGCTCGGGCGGGCGCGCCAGCAACTCCACCTACCAGTACACGCTCAAGAGCGACAGCCTGGCCGACCTGCGCACCTGGGCGCTGAAGCTGTCCGACGAGCTCAAGCAGCAGCCGGTGCTGACCGACGTCGACACCGACCAGGACGAGAACGGTGTCGAGACGGTCGCCAAGGTCGACCCCGACAGCGCGCGCCGGCTGGGCCTCACGTCCACGTCCATCGACAACGCGCTGTACAACGCCTTCGGGCAGCGGCAGGTGGCGACCATCTACACGGAACTGAACCAGTACCACGTGGTGATGGAGTGGGCGCCGCGCTACACGCGCAGCCCGAACGCGCTGAAGGACATCTACGTGCCGGCCACCAAGACCTCGGTGGTGGCAGGGCAGACGGTGACCACGCAGGTGGCGGCATCGAGCACCACGGCGTCGACGTCCTCGTCGACCTCGGGCGTGTCGTCGAGCGCCGCCAGCACGGCGGTGCCGGTGTCGGCCAATCCGGCGCTGCGCAATGCGTCGTCCGGCAACGTGCTGAGCAACACGGCCACCAGCCTGGTGCCGCTGTCGGCGGTCGCGAAGTTCGAAGAGCAGTCGGTGGCCACCTCGGTGAGCCACGAGGACGGCGAGCTGGCCACCACCATCTCGTTCAACCTCGCCGAGGGCGCCAACCTGGGCGACGCGCGCGAGGCCATCGCCAAGGCCGAGGCCAACATCGCCATGCCCACCAACGTGCGCGGCGCCTTCGCCGGCACGGCGGCGAGCGCGCAGCAGTCGCAGAGCCAGCAGGTGATGCTGATCTTTGCGGCGCTGGTGGTCATCTACATCGTGCTCGGCATCCTGTACGAAAGCCTGGTGCACCCGATCACGGTGCTCTCGACGCTGCCGTCGGCCGGCGTGGGCGCGGTGCTGGCGCTGCTGATGTTCCGCATGGAGTTCTCGATCATTGCGCTGATCGGCGTGTTCCTGCTGATCGGCATCGTGAAGAAGAACGCCATTTTGATCATCGACTTCGCGCTGGAGGCCGAGCGCTCGCGCGGGCTCACGCCGCTGGAGGCGGTGCGAGAAGCCTGCCTGCTGCGCTTCCGCCCGATCCTGATGACCACGCTGGCCGCCGCCCTGGGCGCGCTGCCGCTGGCCATCGGTTTCGGGGAGGGCGCCGAGCTGCGCCGGCCGCTGGGCGTGGCCATCATCGGCGGGCTCATTGCGAGCCAGCTGCTGACGCTGCTGACCACGCCGGTCGTCTACCTGCTGATGGACAAGCTGCGCCGCCGCAGCAAACACGAACATGAACTGAGCCGTGCAACGCCTGCTTGAGAACAACACCGCCATGAACGCACTGCTTTCCGCCTCCCGCTTCTCGCTCTCGGCGCTCGCGCTGGCCGCGGCCCTCGCCGGCTGCGCCGTCGGTCCGCGCTACGAGCAGCCCACCACCGCCTTGCCCGCCAACTGGAAAGAGATGCAGACCGCCGAAGGCTGGATGCCCGCCGCGCCGGCCGATGCGCTGGACCGTGGCGAATGGTGGAAGCTGTTCGGCGACGCCACGCTCGACGATCTCGCCGGCCGCGTGCAGGTGTCCAACCAGAACATCGCCGCGGCGGTGGCCAACTACTCGCAGGCCCAGGCCCTGGTGCGCGGCGAGCGCGCGGCGCTGTTCCCGTCGGTCGGGTTCGACGGCTCGGGCAAACGCACCGGCACGGTGGGCGGCAGCAGCAGCTCGAGCCCGTCGAATGCGTTCTCCGCCTCGCTCGGCGCCAGCTGGACGCCCGACGTATGGGGCCGCCTGCGCGAAGCCGTGAGCAGCGCGCAGGCCAGCGCGCAAGCCAGCGAGGCCGACCTCGCCGCCGCGCGCCTGTCGGCCGTCGGCGACCTGGCGACCAACTATTTCTCGCTGCGCGAGGCCGACGCAGAGATCGTGCTGCTGGACGAAACCATCCAGGGCTACCAGCGCGCCTTCGACATCACGAGCAACCGCTATGCCGCCGGCATTGCCGCGCAGACCGACGTGCTGCAGGCGCAGACCCAGCTCGTCAACGCCAAGGCCGACCGCGTGGGGCTGCAGCGCACGCGCGCCACCTACGAGCACGCCATTGCCACGCTGCTGGGCGTGGCCCCCGCGGACTTCAGCCTGCCGGCCGCGCAATGGACGCCCAACGTGCCGGGCGTGCCGACCGGCGTGCCCTCGACGTTGCTGCAGCGCCGGCCCGACATTGCCGCGGCCGAGCGCACGGTGGCGTCGGCCAATTCGCAGATCGGCATTGCACGCGCGGCGTACTTTCCCAGCATCAACCTCACCGCCTCGGTGGGCAGCAACGCGAGCCGCGTGAAAGACCTGTTCGGCTCGGCCAACTCGCTGTGGTCGCTGGGCCTGTCGGTGGCGCAGGTGGTGTTCGACGCGGGGGCCATCGCCGCCAATGTCGATTCCGCCAAGGCCGGCTATGAATCGAGCGTGGCGCGCTACCGCCAGACCGTGCTCACCGCCTTCCAGGCGGTGGAAGACCAGCTCACCGCCAGCGCCACGCTCGCGCAGCAGGAGGGCCTGCGCCGCGAGGCCTCGGCGGCGGCCGACAAGACCGAACAGCAACTGCTCAACCGCTATCGCGCAGGGCAGGTGAGCTACACCGACGTGGTCACGGCGCAGGCCGCCGCGCTCAATGCGCGGCGCACGCTGGTGCAGTTGCAGGTGAACCGCCAGACCACCGCCATCGCGCTGATCCAGGCGATGGGCGGCGGCTGGCAGGCGGGGTGGATGGGCAGCAGTGCCGGCGCGCAGCCAGCGGAGCCCGCCACCACGCCCCGCGCGCAGTGAACGGCTGACCTGGCGGGCAGGCCCTGGGCCCGTGCTTTCGGGCCGGTGGCCGCGCCGGGGTGCGGGCCCAGGCCCCACGGCATCGAATTTCTACGGGAACCGGGGATATGAAGCGCGGGCGGCGCACCGTACGATCCGGCCGGCCCTTTTCCGGCTGTCCTCTGTTTCCGATCTTCGATGAGCCCTCCCGACCCTGGCCGGACACGCGCCTTGTCCGTGGCCGAGACACTGCGCAACCGCATCTTCGACGGCGTGTTCACGCCCGGTTCCCATCTGATGGAGACCACGCTCGCCAATGAACTCGGCGTGTCGCGCACGCCCGTGCGCGGCGCCATGGCGCGGCTGGCCGACGAGGGGTTGCTGGTCTATGTGCCCAACAAGGGTTTCCAGGTGCGCCGCTTCAACGCCAAGGACGTGTTCGACGCCTTCAGCGTGCGTGCCAACCTGGAAGGCATGGGCTGCCGCCTGCTCGGCGAGCGCGGCCTGGACGCCGAGGCGCACGCACAGCTGCAAGCCATGGTGGCCGCGCAGCGGAAGCTGCTGCAGGGCAAGGAGTGGACGCAGTCGCATGCGCTGCGCTGGCACGACATGAACCTCGATTTCCACCGCAAGCTGCTGGCGGTGGCGGACAACCGCTGGCTGACCGAGGCCGTGCAACGGGCCTGCCAGCTGCCGATCATCTTCGACAGCCACCTGCGCCCGCACCCCCGCGATGCGTCGATGCAGCTCTCCCGCCAGACCCAGGCGATGCAGGCGGTCGAGGAGCACGGCCGCTTGGTCGAGGCGCTGGGCCAGCGGGACGCCGCCGCCGCCGAGGCCATCATGCGCGACCACATCACCTGCAACCGCGACCTGCTGGTGTACCACCTGCGCAAGAACGCCGCGCAGGCCCGCGCGCTGGCCTAGCCGCCGCGTGCCGGCGGCGGTGCCAGGTAGGCCCCCGATTCGAACAGCTGTGCCTCGGCCTGGTCGATGCGCCGCACCACCGGCTTGCCCGCGCGGCTGGCGAGCAGTTCGACCAGCGCCTCCGACAGCGCCACGCCGGCCGCCACCGACGGGAAGAACGAGGGGCTGTGGATGGTGAACAGCAGCGTCTCGTCGGCCAGCAGCGACAGCGGCGAGGTCACGCTGTCGGTGATGGCCACGATGCGGCAACCGGCCGCCCTGGCCGCCTGCGCCACCTGCAGCGCCTCGCGCGAGTAGGGCGCAAAGCTCGCCACCACCAGCGCGTCGCCCTTGGCGAAGGCGCGCTGCTGCATCTCCAGCGAGCCGCCCTGGCCGTCGACCAGGTGCACGCTGGCGCGGAAGATGCGGTAGACGTAGACGAACGAAAAAGCGATCGGAAAGCAGGCGCGAAACCCCGCGGCATGCACGGCCGGCGCCTTTTCGATGAGCGCGCAGGCCTTCTGCAGCGCCTGCTCGCTCTGCCGGTGCGTGGCCTCGAGGTTGCGGCGCTGCACCTCGAACATCTCCCCGGTCAGGCTCTGGTCCCTGGCGCGGCCGACAAGCTGCTTGGCGCGCCCGCCGTAGGTCTCGCTGCCCAGGCCCATGTCCGCGGCAAAGGCCTCCTTCAGCTGCGGCCAGCCCTCGAAGCCCAGGTGCTGCGCAAAGCGCACCAGGGTGGCCGGCGTGCTCTGCGAGCGCGTGCCCACGTTGCGCATCGAGCCGGTGACGACCTCGTTCGGATGGTCGAGCAGGTAGCGCGCCACCTGTTGCAGCGCGGGGCTGAGTTCGTTGAAACGCTGGCGGATCTGGTCTCTGGCGCCCATGGCGGTGTCTCTCTTCGGCTGTCGTTGGAACAAATGTACCGGACAGGGTTTTCTGGAACAGTTGACGGAACGAATGTTCCAAACAATAATTCATCCGTAACGTTGGTTCCAACCCCCTCAGACCCCATGACGCACGTCTTCCACCGCCATCTTCGCCAGACCCCGCCTGTTGCCACCGGCTCCCACGGCATGTACATCCGCGACGCGGAAGGCCGCGAGTACCTCGACGCCTCGGGCGGCGCGGCGGTGTCGTCCCTGGGCCATGCGCACCCCGAGGTGCTGGCCGCCATGCATGCGCAGCTCGACACGCTGGCCTACGCCCACACCAGCTTCTTCACCAGCGAGGTGGCCGAGCAACTGGCCGACGAGCTGATCGGCGCCGCCCCCGAGGGCATGAGCCACGTGTACCTGGTGAGCGGCGGCTCCGAGGCGGTGGAGTCGGCGCTGAAGATGGCGCGCCAGTACTTCGTGGAAATCGGCCAGCCGCAGCGCACCCACTTCATCGCGCGCCGCCAGAGCTACCACGGCAACACGCTGGGCGCGCTGGCGGTGGGCGGCAACGCCTGGCGGCGCGAGCCCTTCGCGCCCATCCTGGTGCCGGCCACGCACGTGTCGCCGTGCTATCCCTACCGCGAGCAGCGCGAAGGCGAAACCCCCGAGCAGTACGGCCTGCGCCTGGCGGCGGAGCTGGAAGCAGCCATCCTTGCGCAGGGCGCCGACCGCGTGATCGCGTTCGTCGCCGAAACGGTCGGCGGCGCCACGGCCGGCGTGCTCGTGCCCGTGCCGGGCTACTTCAAGGCGGTGCGCGCGGTGTGCGACAAGTACGGCGTGCTGCTGATCCTCGACGAGGTGATGTGCGGCATGGGCCGCACCGGCACGCTGCACGCCTGCGAGCAAGAGGGCGTGGTGCCCGACCTGATCACCATCGCCAAGGGCCTGGGCGGCGGCTACCAGCCGGTGGGCGCGGTGCTGGCGCAGCGCCGCATCGTCGAGGCCATGTCGCAGGGCAGCGGCTTCTTCCAGCACGGCCACACCTACCTCGGCCACCCGATGGCCTGCGCCGCCGCGCTCGCGGTGCAGCAGGTGATCCGCCGCGACGGCCTGGTCGCCAAGGTGCGCGACGACGGCATCGCCTTCGGCGCGATGCTGCAGGCGGCGCTGGGCACGCATCCGCATGTGGGCGACATCCGCGGGCGCGGCTTCTTCTGGGGCCTGGAGCTGGTGGCCGACCGGGCGAGCAAGGCGCCGTTCGATCCGGCGCTGAAGCTGAACGCCGCCGTCAAGAAGGACGCGATGGCGCGCGGCCTGCTGTGCTATCCCTTCGGCGGCACGGTCGACGGGCGGCAGGGCGACCACGTGCTGCTGGCGCCGCCCTTCATCGCCACGCGGCAAGACCTGCAGGCCATCGCCGGGCGGCTGGCCGAATCGATCGACGCCGTGACGCGCGCGGCCATGCGCTGAGCGCCTTTTTTCCCTCTCGTTTTTTCTTCAACCGTCGTTCCAAGGAGCGTTCCATGCCCAAGCTACGTCTGCCGTTTTCTTGCGGTGCCGCCGCGCTCGCGTTGGCCTTTGCCACCCTGTTGCCTTGCACCGCCGCGCAAGCGCAGGAGGGCGACACGCTCGCCAAGATCAAGGCCAGCGGCGCCATCACCTTCGGCTACCGCGAGTCGTCGTTCGGCTTCTCGTACCTCGACGGCAACCTCAAGCCCGTGGGCTACAGCATCGAGATCTGCAACCGCATCGTCGAGGCGGTGAAGACCGAGCTGAAGCTGCCGGCCATCGAGGTCAGGTACCAGGCCGTCACCTCGGCCAACCGCATCCCGCTGGTGCAGAACGGCACGGTCGACATCGAGTGCGGCTCCACCACCAACCTGGTCGAGCGGCAGAAGCAGGTGGCGTTCTCGCCGGACATCTTCCGCTACAACGTGCGCATGCTGGTGAAGGCCGATTCGGGCATCAAGAGCATTGCCGACCTGCAGGGCAAGACGGTGGCCACCACCACCGGCACCACATCGTTCCGCCTGCTGCGCGAGGCCGACCGGGGCCGCAGCCTGGACGTGACCAACCTCGCGGGCAAGGACCACAGCGACTCGTTCCTGCTGGTGGAAAGCGGCCGGGCGCAGGCCTTCGTGCTCGACGACATCCTGCTGGCCGGGCAGCTCGCCAACGCGCGCAACCCGAAGGACTTCGTCATCACCGGCGAGAGCCTGCGCACCGAGAACCAGTCGCTGATGTTCCGCAAGGACGACCCGGCCTTCAAGGCGCTGGTCGATCGGGTGGTGTCGGGCATGATGAAGTCGGGCGAAATGGAAAGGCTGTACGCCAAGTGGTTCATGTCGCCCATTCCGCCCAAGGGCATCAACATCAACTACCCGCTGAATGCCGAGACGAAGGACGCGTTCGCCAACCCGTCGTCCAAGGGCATCTAGGTGCATCCGAACCGTCCGAACCCATGACACGCATTGCCCTGATCCACGCGCTCTCGCATTCCGTCGCGCCCATCAACGAAGCCTTCGCGCGTGACTGGCCCGAGGCGGTGCGCATGAACCTGCTCGACGACAGCCTCTCCGCCGACCTGGCGCGCGAAGGCAGCGGCCTGGATGCGGCCATGCACGAGCGTTTTCAGCGTCTTGCGCAGTACGCGGTCGACACGGGCGCGCAGGGCATTCTGTTCACCTGCTCGGCCTTCGGGCCGTGCATCGAGGCGGTGGCGCGCAGGCATGCGGGCATCGCGGTGCTCAAGCCCAACGAGGCCATGGTCGACGAGGTGGCGCAAGGGCAGGGCCGGCTCGGGCTCATTGCCACCTTCGCGCCCACCCTGGTGTCGATGCCGGGCGAGTTTGCGCAAGGCACGCCGCTCGAACTGGCGCTGGCCGACGGCGCGCTCGACGCGCTGAACGCCGGCGACACGCAGCGCCACGACGCGCTCATTGCCGCACAGGCCGCGGCGTTGCGCGAGCGCGGTTGCACGCGCCTTGCGCTCGCGCAGTTCAGCATGGCGCGCGCGCGCGCCGCCTGCGAGGCGGCGAGTGGTTTGCCGGTGTCGACCACGGTCGACAGCGCGGTGCGTGCGTTGCGCCGCCGCGCCGGGTAGAGCAGGGCAGGGCAGGTCAGGTCAGGTTAGGTCAGGGCCCAGGCTGAGGCGCGCGCGCGTTCTCGATGATGGAGAACAGCGCCGTGATCGCGATCTGCGCCGCGTCGCTGCGTCCCAGTGGCCGTGTGAGCGCGGTCTCGCGGTCGGTGGCCTGCAGTCCCTGCGACAGGCGGCGGTAGATATCGGCCGAGGGCAGCGTCGCCGAACTGCCCAGCGCGTCGCAGTAGGTGCCGGTCAGCACGGCGGTGAGCGCTTCGCTCTGCGCATTCGACAGTTTCATGCCGTCGCCCGGGAAGACCGCGGCGATGCAGTGCATCAGGTAGGCCTGCGTTTCGAGCGAGAACGACTGCTGCCGCACATAGCACTCGACCGCCGCCCAGAACAGCGGCTCGGAGGTGCGGCGCCAGCTCTCCAGCACCTTGCGCGCCTTGGCCACCAGGTCGGCATGGGCGTCCCCTGGCTCGCTCGGCCGCAGGGCCAGCCCCTGCAAGGTCAGCGCCACGTCGGGCCCGGATGCGCCCAGGATGAAGCTCCAGAACTTCCAGCGGGCATACCACTTCTTGTCGTGCGCCGGGTCCAGCGGCTCCAGCAGCCAGAAGTCGATGCTCTGCGCCGCGTCGCTGCACTGGTCGGCCGTGTGGCCGTCGTCCAGGTCGAGCCGCGGCATGCCCGACTGCATCCGGTCGGCCGCGATGTGCCCCTGCGCCACGATGCCCGCGCTCGAGCGGCCGATGTCGAGCAGGCGTTGCATCAACTGGCGCAGTTCGCTGCCCGACGCACCCGTGGCCTGGGTCACGCGCCGTACCGACTCGCATTGCTCGCGCTCGATGTCCTGCGCGTTCTTGCGCCGGTCCTCGCCATGGTCGTCGGCGGTCGAGACGTGCTCTTCGAGCCCATTGCCGCGGGTGGAGGTTTGCATGGGTGAAGCTCCTGTGGACCTCGGGTCCGGTTCATTTGTGACTATGTGTCAACCAAATGCCGAGGAACATCACCAGAACTGGGTATCCTGCGCGCCACCTGAACCCGACCTGACCTGTCCCCTCGCCATAATTGCCGCTCTTTCAAGGAGTACGCGTGGACATCGTTTTGCTGGTCAAGGCCGCCATCATGGGCATCGTGGAGGGGCTGACCGAATTTCTTCCGATCTCGTCGACCGGCCATCTGATTCTTGCGGGCTCGCTGCTCGGCGGCTTCGGCGACGACCGGGGCAGGGTCTTCGAGATCGCGATCCAGACCGGCGCGATCTTCGCGGTGATCCTGGTGTACTGGCAGAAGATCCGCTCCACCGTGGTGGCACTGCCCCGGCAACCCAAGGCGCAGCGCCTGGCGCTGAACATCTTCATCGGCTTCCTGCCGGCGGTGGTGCTGGGCCTGCTGTTCGGCAAGGTCATCAAGGCGCACCTGTTCATTCCGACCGTGGTGGCCAGCACCTTCATCATCGGCGGCTTCATCATCCTGTGGGCCGAGAAGCGCCCGCCCGGCTCGGTGCGCGTCGAGCACGTGGACGACATGACGCCGTGGGACGCGCTCAAGGTCGGCCTGGTGCAGTGCTTCGCGATGATCCCGGGCACCAGCCGCAGCGGCTCGACCATCATCGGCGGCATGCTGCTGGGCCTGTCGCGCCAGGCGGCGACCGATTTCTCGTTTTTCCTGGCCATTCCCACGCTGATCGGTGCGGGCGTGTACAGCGTCTACAAGGAGCGCGCGGCGCTGTCGATGGCCGACCTGCCGCTGTTCGCGGTGGGCCTGGTGTTCTCGTTCATCAGCGCCTGGCTGTGCGTGCGCTGGCTGCTGCGCTACATCAGCAGCCACAGCTTCGTGCCCTTCGCCTGGTACCGCATCGCCTTCGGCATCGTGGTGCTGGCGACCGCGTGGAGCGGCGCGGTGGTCTGGGCGGACTGATTCCGCCTGTCCCTCCTTGAGCTTTTGAAACTTCAGGCCGCGGTGGCGCCCAGCAGGGCGCTGGCGGCCCGGGCCTCCTGCCGCACGGCCACGGCAATGGGCCCGTCGATGGCGGGGTCGAAGCCGCCCGTGGCGCCCAGCGCGGTGATTACCGCGCTCACGCGGCCCGCGTAGTCGTACACCGGCGCCGCCACGGCGCTGATGCCGCGCAGGTAGGTGTCCTTCACGCTGGCGCAGCGCGCCTGCTGCACCTCGCGGCGCAAGGTGCCGATCGGGTCCTTCGCATCGAGCAGCGCGCGCATGTCGGGCGTGGCATCGCCCAGTTCCTGCTCGGCCAGCGCCAGCACGCGCGACTCGTCGAGCAGGCCCAGAAAGGCCCGGCCCGTGGCCGACCACAGCATCGACATCACCGAGCCCGCGCGCACGTTCACCGTCACGGGCAGGCCCGGCTCCTCGAAGCGCACGATGGTCGGGCCCTTGTTGCCCATCACCGCGAGGAAGCACGTCACCTCCAGCGATTCGCGCAGGCGAACGAGGCAGGGTTCGGCCGCGCGAATCGGGTCGGCCTGGCGCATGGCGGCCAGGCCGATCTGGATGGCCGCGGTGCCCAGGTAGTAGTGCTGCGAGACCGCGTCCTGCGCCACCAGGCCTTCTTCCATCAGGCTGGCGAGATAGCGGTGCACCTTGGCGGGGCTTTCGGCGACGTGGGTCGACAGGGCCGTGAGGCTGCTGCGCCCGCCCAGGTGGGCCAGGCCCTTGAGCACGGCCATGCCGGTTTCGGCGGCCTGCACGCGCTGGCGGCGTTCGCGGGGAGGGGTAGGGATCGGTTCCGGCGATGAGGTCATGTGCGCTCGATGGTAGGGGGTGGGCAGGGCGCCGATCGGCCCGGGCGCTCGGGTAAACCCGCGATCTATCTATTACGCAATGCGTATGATAATTACGCAATACACAATATCCAACTCGGAGACACCCCCATGAAGAAGCACGCCGCCCGCGCACTCGCGGTCATCTCGTTCGCTGCCGTTGCTGCAGTTGCTGGCCTTGCCGCCACCGCCGCCAGCGCGCAGACCTACCCGGCCAAGCCGATCCGCTGGATCGTCCCTTACGCGGCCGGCGGCGGCTCCGACTTCCTGGCCCGCACCGTCGCGCAGACCTTCTCCACGCAGGTCGGCCAGCCCGTGCTGGTCGACAACAAGCCCGGCGGCAACACCGCGCTGGGCGCGGCCGAGACGGCGCGTGCGCCGGCGGACGGCTACACCATCCTCTCGGCCGACAACGGCACGCTGGTGTTCAACCCGGCGCTCTACAAGTCGCTGACCTACAGCCCCACCAAGGACCTGGCACCCGTCACGCTGATGGGCAAGTTCCCCATGATCCTGGTGGTGGGCGCCAACTCGGGATTCGCCTCGGCCAAGGACTTCATCGCCCAGGCGCGTGCCAAGCCGGGCGGCATCAACTACGCCTCGGCCGGCGCGGGCAGCCCGCACCACCTGGCGATGGAGCTGCTGAAGGTGGAGGCCAAGCTCTTCATGGTGCACGTGCCGTACCGCGGCGCGGCGCCGGCGCTGGCTGACGTGGTGGGCGGACAGCTGCCGGCCATGATGGTCGACCTGGCCGCGGGCTCCGGTTTCATCAAGGGCGGCAAGGTGCGCGCGCTGGCCGTGGCCAACGCCACCCGGCTGCCGCAGCTGCCCGACGTGCCCACCTTCGCCGAGCTGGGCTACAAGAACGTGGAGGCCGCCGCGCTGGTCGGCGTGGTGGTGCCTTCGGCCACGCCGCCCGATGTGGTCAAGACGCTGAACCGCCAGATCGTCGCGGCCATCAATGAGCCGTCAGTCCGCACGCGCATGGTCGACTTCGGCGTGGAACCCGTGGGCAACACGCCCGCGCAGTACGCCGAGCTGCTCAAGAACGAGACCGTGCGCTGGCAGAAGCTCATCCGCGACCTCAAGATCACCCTCGACTGAGTCCAACGCCATGCCAGACACCGCCCCCGTTCGCCAAGCCGCAGGCACCTCCGGCCCGCAGCGCTCCGGCTGCCCGGTCGCCCACGGCCCGTTGTCTTCCGAGCGCACGCCCACCGGCTGCCCCGTGAGCCAGCGCGCCGCCGGCTTCGACCCCTTCGAGGACGGCTACCAGCAGGACCCGCCCGAGTACGTGCGCTGGGCGCGCGAGCAGGAGCCGATCTTCTACAGCCCCAGGCTGGGCTACTGGGTGATCACGCGCTATGCGGACATCAAGGCGGTGTTCCGCGACAACATCACCTTCAGCCCGTCGAACGCGCTGGAGAAGATCACGCCCACCGGCGAGGAAGCCAACGCGGTGCTGGCCTCCTACGGCTTCGCGCTGAACCGCACGCTGGTGAACGAAGACGAGCCCGCCCACATGCCGCGCCGCCGCGCGCTCATGGACCCGTTCACGCCCGAGGCGCTGAAGCACCACGAGCCGATGGTGCGCGAGCTGGCGCGCGCCTACGTCGACCGCTTCATCGACGACGGCAAGGCGGATTTGGTCGACCAGATGCTGTGGGAAATTCCGCTGACCGTGGCGCTGCACTTTCTCGGCGTGCCCGAGGAAGACATGGACACGCTGCGCAAGTACTCCATTGCGCACACCGTCAACACCTGGGGCCGCCCCAAGCCCGAGGAGCAGGTGGCCGTGGCGCATGCGGTGGGCAACTTCTGGCAGTACGCCGGCAAGGTGCTCGACAAGATGCGGCAAGACCCCGACGCCCCCGGCTGGATGCAGTACGGCATCCGCAAGCAGGCGCTGCACCCCGAGGTGGTGACCGACTCGTACCTGCACTCGATGATGATGGCCGGCATCGTCGCCGCGCACGAGACCACGGCCAATGCCACCGCCAACGCGATGAAGCTGCTGCTGCAGCACCCGCAGGTGTGGCAGGAGCTGTGCGAAGACCCGGGGCTCATTCCCAACGCGGTGGAAGAGTGCCTGCGCCACAACGGCTCGGTGGCCGCATGGCGGCGCCTGGTCACGAAAGACACGCAGATCGACGGCGTCGACCTGCCCGCGGGCTCGCGCCTGCTGATCGTCACCTCGTCGGCCAACCACGACGAAGGGCACTTCGAGGACGCCGACCTGTTCGACATCCGCCGCGACAACGCCAGCGACCACCTCACCTTCGGCTACGGCTCGCACCAGTGCATGGGCAAGAACCTGGCGCGCATGGAGATGCAGATCTTCCTGGAGGAGTTCACGCGCCGGCTGCCGCACATGAAGCTGTCCGAGCAGCGCTTCACCTACGTGCCGAACACCTCGTTCCGCGGACCGGAGCACCTGCTCGTCGAATGGGACCCGGCGCTGAACCCCGAGCGCACGAACAAGGGCCTTCTCGATGTGCAGGTGCCGGTTCGCATCGGCGAGCCCTCGGCGGGCTCGATCGCGCGGCCCGTGGTCGTCGAGCGCGTGACGCCGGTGGCCGACGGCATCGTCAAGCTGCGCCTGGCCTCGCCCGACGGCAAGCCGCTGCCGCGCTGGACGCCCGGCGCGCACGTCGACGTGGAATGCGGCGTGCCCGAACTCTCTCGCCAGTACTCGCTGTGCGGCGACCCGGATGAAGCCGGCGTGTTCGAGATTGCGGTGCTGCACGAACCCGAAGGGCGCGGCGGCTCGGCCTGGGTGCATGCCAGCGTGAAGGTCGGCGACCGGCTGCGCATTCGCGGCCCGCGCAACCACTTCAGGCTCGACGAGTCGCTGGACAAGGCGATCTTCATCGCGGGCGGTATCGGCATCACGCCGGTGAGCGCGATGGCGCGGCGCGCCAAGGCGCTGGGCATGGCCTACGAGCTGCACTACAGCGGCCGCAGCCGCGCGAGCATGGCTTTCGTCGACGAACTGGCCGCGCTGCACGGCGAGCGCCTGCATGTGCATGCGGCGGATGAAGGCCGCCGCAACGACCTGCAGGCGCTGCTCGCGAAGCCCGTGCCCGGCGCGCAGGTGTATGCCTGCGGCCCGCTGCGCATGCTCGAAGCGCTGGAACATGCTTGCGCCGCATGGCCCGAAGGCGCGCTGCGCGTGGAGCATTTCGAATCGACGCTGGCCACGCTCGACCCGTCGAAGGAGCACGCCTTCGAGGTCGAGCTGAAAGACTCCGGCCTGGTGCTCACCGTGCCGCCCGACCAGACGCTGCTGAGTGCCTTGCGCGCCGCCAACGTCGATGTGCAGAGCGACTGCGAGGAAGGCCTGTGCGGCTCCTGCGAAGTGCGCGTGCTGTCGGGCAAGGTCGACCACCGCGACGTGGTGCTCACGCGCATGGAGCGCGACGCCAACACCAAGATGATGGCCTGCTGCTCGCGCGCCTGCGAAGGGCAGGACCGGCTGGTGCTCGAACTCTGAGCCGCCAGGGCTACCAGGGCTACCAGGGCCGTCAGGACGCGAGCGGCATCCGCAGCGCCACCTGCGTTTCGCCGGGGCGCGACTGCAGTTGCAGCTCGGCGCCCAGCCGGCGCGCCCGCGCGCGCAGGTTGCGCAGCCCGGCACCTGCGTTCCGAGCGGTGTCATTCACCGCGAAGCCGCGGCCGTCGTCGCGCACGCTGAGCCGCAGTTCCGCGCCGGCGCGCACCACGCTCACGTCCACGCGCTGGCTGGCGCTGTGCTTGAGCACGTTGGTCAGCGCCTCCTGCAAAAAGCGCATCAGGTCGAGGCTCTGCGAGGGCGGCAGCTCGAGCGTGTCGATGTTCGACACCTTCCAGCGGCAGTCGATGCCGTTGGCGTCCAGCAGCTGCGCGCTGCGGTGGCGCAGCGGCGCCAGCAGCTCGCCCAGGGCGCGGGCACCGTCGTCGCGGCCGGTGGCGTCGATGATCAGCCGCAGGTCGTCGCGCAGGCGCTTGAGCATGGCCAGCAGCTCCGGCGCGCTGAGGTTTTCGGGCGTGCGCTCCAGCGTGGCGATGCTGCCCACCAGCATGCCGCCCAGGCCGTCGTGCAGGTCGCTCACCAGGTTCACGCGCTCGCCGATGCGCGCGTGCGCCAGTTCCAGCGCATGCTGCTGCGCCAGCGTGGCGGCCAGCTCGGCCTTGGCGGCGTTCACCTCCTCGATGAGCTCGGTGTTGAAGTTCTCTATGCGCCGCAGGCTCTGCGCGAAGCGCGCGGCCTGCGCCAGCGCCATGCCCAGCAGCAACACGTACGACGACATGTTCGTGTAGTAGATGTTGCTGTCGATCACCTGCGTGAACACCAGCAGGTCGTGCGCGCCGGTGATGGCGGACAGCGCCATGAAGGGCGCGAGCGAGCGCATCGGGCTGCCGCGGTGGCGCCAGGCGTGCACGATGGCGACGCTGTTCACCACGATGATCGTCAGGCCGCCCACCAGCGTCCAGAGCGCGCGGTGCGCCGCCAGGCCGGCCAGCGGCGCGACCCACAGGTCGGTGACCCCGGCCGCCGCCACCAGCAGCGCCGCGCCCTCCAGGCGCGGCATGCGCCGTTGGCAGTACCGCAGCGCGAACACCAGGTAAGACAGGCTGAACACCAGCAGCAGCGAGGTGTTGAGCGCCTGCCAGCCGTGGTTGGACGCAAAGGGCCACGGGCTGGTCGCGATCTGGTTGTAGGCGAACAGCAGCCACAGCACCGACATTGCCGCGAACCAGCCGTAGGCCGTCTCGCGCCGGCGCAGCCACCACCAGGCGGCGAAGAAGGCCGAGACCGCCGCGCTCACCGCCAGGCCCAGCACCTGCAGGTCGTGGCGCAGCAGCCGCTCGTGCGCGAACCCGGCTTGCGTGGCCGCCGGCGTGCCCAGTTCGACCGGCCCCAGCCCCGCCTGGTAGACCGACAGGCCCGACACGCGCACCAGCAGCGTGTTGCTGCCCGCGCGCAGCAGCGGCGGCGCCAGCAGCCAGTGGCGCGGCGTGTTCCAGGCGCGCGTGAGCGGCTCCACCAGGCTGGCGTCGCGCGAAATGGGCGTGCCGTTGAGCGACACCTCGCCGGCCATGTTCAGGTAGTGCAGCAGCAAGCCGGCTTCACGCACCTGTTCGGGCTGTGTCCAGGTCAGCCGGTACCAGACCACGCCGTCGAAGCCGGGCCAGCGCTGCGCCCAGCTGTCGGGCAGTGTGACGGGCGTCCAGCCTTCGGCGGGCGGCGCGGTGTCTTGCCACCCGGCGCCGCGCACGGCCTCGACGTGCAGGGCCGGTGCGGCCACCGCCTGCGCCCAGGCCGGACCGGCTGCAAGACAGACGAGCAGCGCGCCGATCAGCGCAGCAAGCCATGCCGCCGCCCCTGGAACACGGCTTCGGTGCGCGAGTTGACGGCCAGCTTGCGGTAGATGTTCTTGGTGTGGCATTCGACGGTCAGCCTGGAAATCGACAGCATCTCGGCCATTTCCCGGTTGCTCAGGCCTTGAGACACGAGCTCGAGGATCTTGCGTTCGCGCGGTGTCAGGGCCGAGAGGAGTGCATCCCCGGGCGCATTCCCGCGCGCCCCGGCCGGTGCCGTCGCAGGCCGAGGCGCGGCGGCAGCCACCCACGCCAGGATGCGCCGCGCGATGGTCGGGTCGATCGGTGCACCGCCTTGCTCGATGCTGCGCAGCGCCATGGCCAGCTCGAGGTCGTCGCGCTCCTTCAGCAGGTAGCCGATGGCGCCCGCGCGCAGCGCCGAAAAGATGATTTCTTCGGTGCGCCAGGCCGAGATCACCACCGCCGGCACGCCCGGGTGGTGCGCCTGCAGCCAGCCGATCAGTTCCACGCCGCTGCCGTCGGGCAGGCCGATGTCCACCAGCGCCACGCTGTAGCGGTGTGCGCCCAGCAGTTGCTGCGCGCCGGCCACGCTGTCGGTCACCGCGATGTGCGCGTCGTCGCAGCCGAGGGTGGCCAGCACATGGCGCAGGCGCTGCTGCATCTGCGGGTCGTCCTCGACGATGAGGGCGGGGCTCAGCGAGACGGGGTCGGCGTCTTCAACGGGGAGAACGGGCATGGACGCAAGGGCTCCGGGCAGTGGGCGGACGGTTGCTGATTCTCCCGGATTGTTGCCAAGTATTGCCTTTTGTATCCAAGGCGCCTTTTTGCGCCTTGGCACCGCCCGCTCAGGTCGCCCGAGGGGGCCGGCACATGATCAGGTATTCGGCATCCGACACCGGCTCCCGGTGCGCGGCCTCGCTGCGAAAGCCCAGCCGCTCGTAGAACCCCACGCTGCGCGGCGTGAAGGTTTCCAGGAAGCAGGGCACGCCCGCCGCGTCGGCTTCAGCCAGCGTGGGCGCCAGCAGCCGCGCGCCCAGCCCGCGCCCTTGCGCGGCGGGCGCGATGCCCAGGATCGACAGGTACCACGCGCCCGCCGGCACCACGGTCGGGGCGCGCGCCGCCATGAACTCGACGATGCGGTGGTAGCTGGCCAGGCCACGAGGGCCCAGCGCGCCGGCGAGGAAGGCGCTTTTCGCGGCCGACTCGGCGGCATCGACCTCGTCCGCGCGCGGCAGCAGCCATGCCGCCGCGCCCAGCGCGGGGTCTTCGGGCGTCAGGCAGCGTCCGGTGCGCGCGGCCTCGTCCAGCGACCAGGCGAAGTACGAGGCGAGCACCGCCTTGCGCTGGCGCATGTCGTGCTCGAAATCGACCGAGATCGCCAGGTAGAACGGATCGACGATCAGCGCGTCGGCCAGCGCGGGCGTGGAGAGCGACAGGGGCAGGGGTTCTTCGGTCGGCATGCGGGTCTTGGAGCGGGTTCAGGGGCGGCCGCGCGATTCTAGGGAGCCGCTTTGCCTCCTGCGCCAGGAAGCGGTACAGCTTCGGGTCGTCCGCATAGCCCAGGTTGGGTGATCGTGGCCACGGCCTGTGTGCTGAACCTGCGCTTCGTGGTGTTCAGCGTGTTCCTGGGCAACGGGCGCCTGCTGTCCGACTGGCACGATGCCCGGCTCTTTGCAGTGGACGCCGCATTGGCCTACTACCTTGTTCGGCGAAACGATGTGGCCGGGACGATCCTGGTCGGCACGGGTACGCTGATGCGCTTGCGGCTCGGCGTCGGCTGGCCCTCACACGAACACTTTGGCGATTACTTTTTTCAAGCGAATGGAGAACACGAGATGACGCTGGCAATGAGCTGGGACGAATGGGCCGCGCACGACGGCATCGGGCTGGCCGAGCGCGTGCGCAAGGGCGACGTGACGGCGGCCGAACTGGCGGCGCAGGCCGCGGCCGGTATCGCGAAGGTCAACCCGCAGCTGGACGCGGTGGTCGAGGTGTTCGACGACGTGGTCGCCGACCCGCTGAAGGACGGCATGGACCCCGAGGGCGTGTTCGCCGGCCTGCCGTACCTCATGAAAGACCTGGGTCCCACGCTCAAGGGCCGGCTGCAGGAATTCGGCTCGATGATCATGCAGGGCAACCGCCCGGCCGCCGACAGCTTCCTCACGGAAAAGCTGCGCAAGGCCGGCCTGAACATCGTGGGCCGCAGCACCACGCCCGAGTTCGGTGTGTGCAGCTCGGTGGAAAACGCACTGCACGTCACGCGCAACCCGTGGGATCTCGAATACACCACCTGCGGCTCGTCGGCCGGCACGGCCGCAGCCGTGGCGGCGGGCGTGCTGCCGCTGTCGCACGCCACCGACGGCGGCGGCTCCATCCGCATTCCGGCGGGCGTGAACGGCAACATCGGCCTGAAGGTGTCGCGCGGCGTGTTTTCGCTGGCGCCGGGGCTGTCCGATCTGTCGGGGTTGGTCTCCATCCAGGGCTGCCACAGCCGCACCGTGCGCGACACGGCCGCCTTCGTCGACCACTGCCGCGGCGGCGCGCCGGGCGAGTTCATGCCCTTCTGGTCGCCGGCCGAGCCGTACAGCGAGCTCATCGAGAAAGACCCGGGCCGCCTGCGCATTGCGCTGTCGCACGAATGGGGCGACTTTCGGGCCACGCCGCATTTCGTGGCCGAGCTGGAGCGCGCGGGCAAGTTCCTCGAAGGGCTGGGCCACCACGTGGAGTGGGCGCTGCCCGAGGTCGACCTTCGGGCCGCCTTCGCCGCGCAGACCACCTGCTACATCAGCAACTTCGCGCAGGTCATCGACGGCCACCTGCACCGCCTGGGGCTGGAGCGCCCGCCAGCCGAGCTGCTGGAGCCGATCAACATCAAGATCTGGGAAGCCGGGCTGAACACTTCGTACACCGAGCGCTCGAAGATGCAGGCCGTGTTCAACACCACCTCGCGCGCCTTCGGCAACTTCTTCCAGGGCTGGGACATCATCCTGACGCCGATCACCGCGCTGCCCACGCCCAAGGTCGGCACCAGCGAATACCTCACGACCAGCGCCAATCCGTCGGTCCACGACTGGTTCGCCAACCTGTGGCAAAACTTCGCATACACGCCGCTGTCCAACCTGTGCGGTCTGCCGGGCATCTCGCTGCCGATGGCCGCGCAGGAGAACGGGTTGCCGCTGGGCATCCAGGCGCAGGCGGCGCAGGCGAACGACGGCTTGTTGCTGCAGCTGGCCGCGCAGATCGAGCGGGCGCTGGGCGGCAAGTGGAATGCGGGCGAACGGCCCGGGGTGCACGTCACCAAGGTGTGACAGGGGCGGCTGACAGGGGCGGCGGCGTGGCCGCCGTGGCCGCCGCGGTTCAGAGCAGGTTGCGCAGCGCGGCCTCGATGGCCGCGGCGGTGGCCAGCGGCTTTTCCATCGGGAACAGGTGCGTGCCGTCCAGCATGGCGATGCGGCCCTTGGTGACGAGCTGCGTCATCGCCATGCCCACGCGCTTCATCTCGGCCGACTGCCGCCCGCCGATGAAGGCGGCCTTGCACTTGAGCGGGTGCGCGCGCAGCAATGCGCCCAGGTTGTGGGGCAGGGTGTTGTAGATGGCGGTTTCCACGTCGCGGTCGAAGCTCAGCTCGCGGCCTTCTTCACCGCCCTTGTCGCCGTCGAAGGTGCCGTGGTCGATGTAGTCGTGCAGCACCTGCTCGTCCCACTTCGCAAAGGCCTTCTTGCTGCGGAAATGCGCGAACACCGCCTCGCGGTGCTCCCAGCTGTTGCGGCGCTTGCGGCTGATGGCGCCCGGCGAAATGCTCTTCATGAGCGGCGTGCGCTTGACCACGTTGAGCGTGTTCGCGCGCCAGCCGCCGAGGATGGGCGAGTCGACCAGCACCACGCCGCGCGCCAGTTCGGGGTGGCGTGCCGCGCACATCAGGCTCAGGAAGCCGCCCAGAGAATGGCCGACGAGGAACACCGGGCCGCCCGCGCGGTCGGCACGGGCCTTGGCGAAGTCGGCCAGCTGCTGCACCAGGTGCGGCCAGTTGTCGGTGACGGGGTATTTCGGGTCGTGCCCGAACTTCTCGATGGCGTCGACCTCGAAGCCGCGGTTGCGCAGGCTGTCGAGAAGGACGCGGTAAGTGCTGGCGGGAAAGCTGTTGCCGTGCGAGAAAACGACGGGTGGCACGGGGTTCAGATGAGCTTTTCGTCGGGAGTCGAGATCTTGCGCAGCGCGCCGTGGCGCGTGGCGGGCATCTTCAGCGGATGCTCGGTATGGCTGTCGTCCCACACCGGGTCCTCGATGCTGTCGAACACCTCGCGCAGCTTCTGGCCCCAGCTGTTGTGCATCATGCGGTAGTAGGGGTTGTCGGCGTCGATGCAGATCACGCGGTCGGTCTCGAGCTTGTTGGCCTCGTACACCACCAGGTCCAGCGGCAGGCCGACCGACAGGTTCGACTTCATGGTCGAGTCCATCGACACCAGCGCGCACTTGGCGGCCTCGTCCAGCGGGGTCTCGGGGGTGAGCACGCGGTCGAGCACGGGCTTGCCGTACTTCGATTCGCCGACTTGGAAGTAGGGCGTTTCGGTGGTGGCTTCGATGAAGTTGCCGGCCGCGTAGACCAGGAACAGGCGCATGCCCTCGCCCTTGACCTGGCCGCCGAAGATGAAGGACACGTTGAAATCGAGCCCCGCATGCTTGAGCGCCTCGGCGTCGCGGTCGTACACATGGCGCACCGCCGAGCCCAGCACGCGGGCGGCGTCGAACATGCTCTTGGCGTTCCAGATGGTGATGGGCTCGCCCGGCGTGCCGTCTTCGCGGGTTTCGCGCAGCTCTTCGATCTGCAGGATTTCGCGCACCGACTGCGAAATGCTCAGGTTGCCCGAGGACAGCAGCACCATCACGCGGTCGCCCGGCTGTTCGTAGACGATCATCTTGCGGAAGGTGCTGATGTGGTCCACGCCCGCATTGGTGCGCGAGTCGGACAGGAACACCAGGCCGGCGTTGAGTTTGATGCCTACGCAATAAGTCATGAGTTCGTCTCGCATGAACAGTGCCCGGTCAGCCGGCGGCCTGTTCGCGTTGGTTCAATTTTTGAAGGGCGTACAAGGCGTCGAGTGCCTCGCGCGGGCTCATGGTGTCGGGGTCTAGCGCAGCCAGGGCGGATTCTACGGCGCTGGCCAGGGGCGTCTCGGCCACCGGGGGCGGTGCGAACAGGTCGACCTGCGCACGCGTTTGTGCATGCTGCGATTCGAGGGCTTCCAGCGCCTGCCGTGCGTGGTTGACCACCGCCGCGGGCATGCCCGCGAGCCGCGCCACCTGGATCCCGTAGCTCTTGCTGGCCGGGCCAGGCTGCATTTCATGCAAAAACACGATGTCGCGGCCTGCCTCGGTGGCGCTCACGTGCATGTTCACCGCACCGTGGTGCGTGGCCGGGAACTCGGTCAGCTCGAAGTAGTGGGTGGCGAACAGCGTGAAGGCCTTGCTGCGGTCGTGCAGCTGTGCCGCAATGCCCGCGGCCAGCGCCAGGCCGTCGAAAGTGCTGGTGCCGCGGCCGATTTCGTCCATCAGCACCAGCGACTGCGCCGTGGCGCTGTGCAGTATCTGCGCGGCCTCGGTCATCTCGAGCATGAAGGTCGACTGCGCATTGGCCAGGTCGTCCGCCGCGCCGATGCGGGTATGAATGGCGTCGATCGGCCCCAGCCGGCAGGCCGCCGCCGGCACGTGCGAGCCGATGGAGGCCAGCAGCACGATGATCGCCACCTGCCGCATGTAGGTCGATTTACCGCCCATGTTGGGGCCGGTGATGACCTGCATGCGTTGCTGCGGGCCCAGTTGCGTGTCGTTGGCGATGAAGCCGCCCGACGACTTTTCGGCCAGCCGGGCTTCCACCACCGGATGGCGGCCCTGCTGGATCTCGATGCAGGGGTGCGACACGAAGACCGGCGCGCGCCAGTGCAGCGTGTGCGAGCGCTCGGCCAGCGCGCACAGCGCGTCCAGCGAGGCGATGCCGACGGCCAGTTGCGTGAGCGCGGGCACCGAGGGCTGCAGCGCGTCGAGCAGCTGTTCGTAGAGCCACTTCTCGCGGGCCAGCGCGCGGTCTTGCGCGCTCAGGGCCTTGTCCTCGAAGGCTTTCAGTTCGGGCGTGATGAAGCGCTCGGCGTTCTTCAGTGTCTGGCGGCGGCGGTAGTTGTCGGGCACCTTCGACAGTGCGCTTTGCGTGACCTCGATGTAGAAGCCGTGCACCCGGTTGAACTGCACGCGCAGGTTGCTGATGCCGGTGCGCTCGCGCTCGCTGATTTCGAGCTTCAGCAAGAAGTCGTCGCAGTTGTCGCTGATGGCGCGCAACTCGTCGAGCTCGGCGTCGTGGCCGGTGGCGATCACGCCGCCATCGCGCACCAGCGCGGACGGGTCGGGTTTGATGGCGCTCACCAGCAGGTCGGCGCAGCCGGGCGGCGGTGCCAGCCGCTCGGCGATGCGGGCGAGCAGCGGGGCGGACGCGGGAAGGATCGGCGCCAGCTGCTCGGCCTTGGCCAGCGCCAGGCGCAGCGCCAGCAGTTCGCGCGGGCGCACCTGCCGCAACGCGATGCGCGCCGCGATGCGTTCCACGTCGCTGGTGTTCTTCAGTTGCTCGCGCAGCGAGCGCCAGGGCGCGGCCGTGCCGTTCAACACCGTGGACTGCAGCGCGCCGATGGCTTCGAGCCGGGCCTGCGCCTCGCTGCGGTCGCGGCGAGGCGACAGCAGCCAGCGCTTCAGCAGGCGGCTGCCCATGCCCGTCATGCAGGTGTCGAGCAGCGAGAACATGGTGGGCGAGTCTTCGCCGCGCAGCGTCTGCACCAGTTCGAGGTTGCGCCGCGTGGTGGGCGGCAGCTCGATCAGATCGCCGTCGCGTTCCACCGACAGACGCTGCACGTGCGAGAGCGCGCGGCCCTGCGTGTGCTCGGCATAGCCCAGCAGCGCGGCGGCCGCGGCATGCGCGTTGGTCAGCGATTCGGCGTTCCAGGCGGCCAGGCTGTTGCTGCCCATCTGCTCGCTGAGCTTGCGCTCGCCCAGGCCGCCGTCGAACTGCCACGCGGGGCGGATCGACAGGGTGAAGGGGGTGGACGCGCGGGCGGCTTTCAGGCGCTGTTCGAAGGCGGGGGTGACCTCGGCGCTGTAGAGCAGTTCGCTGGGCGCGATGCGCGCGATCCAGGTTTCGAGCGCATCGGCCGGGCACTCGGCCAGCCGCAGTTCGGCGCCTGTCACGCTGAGCCAGGCCAACCCGCAGAAATTGCGCGTGCCGGCGTGCACCGCGAGGAGCAGCGATTCGCTCTTGTCGCTGAGCAGTTCGGAGTCGGTCAGCGTGCCGGGCGTGACCACCCGCATCACCTTGCGCTCGACCGGGCCCTTGCTCGCGCCGACCTCGCCCACCTGCTCGCAGATGGCGACCGATTCCCCCAGCTTGATGAGCCGCGCGAGGTAGGTGTCGACCGCATGGAAGGGCACGCCGCACATCACGACCGGCTGGCCGGCCGACTGGCCGCGCTGCGTGAGGGTGATGTCGAGCAGGCGCGCGGCCTTTTCGGCGTCGGCCCAGAACAGCTCGTAGAAGTCGCCCATCCGGTAGAACAGCAGGGTGTCCGGGTGGTCGGCCTTGAGGCCGAGGTACTGCGCCATCATGGGCGTGTGCCCGGAAAAGTCGCTGGTCGTGGGGGAGGGTTGGGCAGTCGTCGTTTTCACTCGGGCGATTATCGGGGACGGTCGCAGCTCAGCCGATGACCAGCTTGACTGGCTTGCCGATGCGACTGAGCATCTCGACCAGCGTGTCGATGGTGAACTTGGCTGTCTTCCTGTTCACCACGTCAGAAACCCGAGGGCGGGAGACCATCAGGATGTCGGCCGCTTCGGCTTGCTTCAGGTGATGCTCCGAGATCCAGCTCGACAACTCCTCCATGAGTTGCTGTTTCAGCAGCCGCGTATCGGTGATCTGCTTTTGCGATGCTGCCTGCAGGCGCTTGGCCTCCGCGGGCGGAAAGCCCAACTCGAGGAAGAGGTTGGCGCCAGGCTTGGTGACGTGATTGATTGCTGTGTCGGTCTTCATGGTCATTTCTTCCTCGTCTTGATCACCGCCCGATAGCGTGCCTGTGCGATCGCCTTGTCCTGCTGACTGGTCGCCTGTGCTTTCTTCTGGAAACAATGCAGGACATAGATGGCTTCCTCGAACATGGCCACGTACATCACGCGGTAGATGCCGCTCGGGTCCCTGAGCCGGATTTCCCGCGTGCCGGAACCCACGTCATTGAACGGCTTCCAGTCCGTCGGGTCCTGCCCGGCCTGGACCTTGCCCAATTCGAAACCCGCTGCGCGGCGCGCTTCCACGGGGAATGACAGCAGATCCGCATATGAAGAGCCTGCCCAGCGGATTTCCTTTTCGTCCATCCATGCGCCTGTGTGTATAAGATTTTATACGCGAAGCCGAATGCGCCATCGCGCAACGACTCCCCTGATTCCGCATTGTTGGCAAGGTCCGGATGCTTTTGCTTCGGGCGGCACGATCTCGATGCCGACGGTCGTGAACTTTGCGGCATATCGAACCCCGATCAATTGCCGTGGCCTGCGAGAACTGCCGCAACCTCGCCGACATTCCGGCCCGCCGGCCCATTCGACGCGCAGCCACCGCTCTAAAATCCGCCAGCGCGACCCCCGCGTGAAGAACAAGGCGCCCATGGCCCAGCTGAACGAATCCAAAGGCCCTGAAGCGGTCGCCACCGCGCTGCCAGACAGCGCCACCGTCTCTGCCGAACTTGCCGCGCTGTACCTGTGCATGCCGCCGGCCCAGCTTGCGGACCTGCGCAAGTCGAAGCGGCCCGACGGGCGCGCGGGCAATAGCGCCAGCGTGATCCGGCCCGTGGAAGGCGGCGCGGCCGGGGCGCACCAGCCGGTGCGCTACCAGCTCGGCGCGTTGCGCGACTTTGCGAAGGCGAACGCCGCGCCCTCCGCCTTCGACACTGCGTCCAACGCCGGCATGCAGGGCTGGGCGTCCGCCAAGCTGCCTTTCTTCGCCGAGCTCGAGCCGCGCGTGAAGCGGGGCCGGCGCGTGATCATCGGCGGTGCCTGGGACCGTGCGGACCCCCTGCGCGAGAAGCGCTTCATGGACCTGGCGCAGGGCCGCATCCGCTTCACGTCGCTCACCTGCTTCGAAGCCGCGACCAGCCTGTGGGCCGACACGGCAAGCCACGCCGCGCTGGCCGACAAGGGCCTGGCCCTGCTCCGGAGCGAGACGCAGGCCATAGAGGCGGCGCTGGCGGACACCGGCGCGCTGGCAGCCAGGTCGAGCGCCGACACTGCGAGCTGACCCCGCCTGCAGGCATTTCCCCAACCCCTGTGAATTTTTCGGAGCTTCCATGCTGATCAACTGCGTGGCCTATGAAAACGGCGCCAAGCTCGCCGACATTTCGGTCGAGGACATCAGCGACTACATCAGCCGGCCGGGTTGCTTCGTGTGGGTGGCGCTGAGCGACGCCTCCGACGAAGAACTGGAAGAGATGCAGAAGGAATTCAACCTGCATCCGCTGGCGGTCGAGGACGCCCACCACGGCCACCAGCGCCCGAAGGTGGAGGAATACGGCGACTCGCTCTTCGTGGTCATGCACCTGGTGGAGCCCTCGGCCGAGGGCGAGCACTGCACCAACGTGGGCGAGGTCGACGTGTTCGTCGGCGCGAACTACGTGCTGTCGGTGCGCAACCGCAGCAAGCAAGGCTTTCTGGGCGTGCGCGAGCGCTGCGAGCGCGAGCCCGACCTGCTGCGCAACGGCGCGGGCTTCGTGCTGTATGCGCTGATGGACGCGGTGGTCGACCGCTACTTTCCGGTGATCGACGCGCTCGAGGTGGAGCTGGAAGCCATCGAGCAGCAGATCTTCGGCCAAGGCGGCGTGGCGCGCGACAAGATCAAGCAGCTGTACGACCTGAAGCGGCGCAGCATGATCCTGAAGCGCGCGGTGGCGCCGCTGCTGGAGGCGGCCGGCAAGATGCACGGCGGGCGGGTGCCCCAGATCTGCATGAGCTCGCAGGAGTACTTTCGCGACGTGGGCGACCACCTGGGGCGTATCAACGGCTCCATCGACGCGATGCGCGACACCATCGGCACGGCCATTTCAGTGAACCTGTCGATGGTGACCATCGAAGAGAGCGAGGTCACCAAGCGGCTCGCGGCCTGGGCCAGCATCTTCGCGGTGTGCACGGCGTTCGCCGGCATCTGGGGCATGAACTTCGAGAACATGCCGGAGCTGAAATTCCACTACGGCTACCCGGTGGCGCTGGGCCTGATCGCCGCCACCTGCGGCTATCTCTATTACCGGTTCAGGCGCGCCGGCTGGCTTTGACAACGGCCACATCGCCGGGCCGTTGCTAATGCCAAACTAATAAACATGTAGATAATCCAGTCCCTTATGAAAAGGGACTTTACGCAGCGTTTCGGTTTTCTCGTCAAGAGCGTCGGCAAGCTCTACATCGAAGAGTTCGACCGCCTGGCGCGCGAACGCATCGGCCTCACCAGCGCGCAGTGCCGCCTGCTGGGCGCATTGGCCATGCACGGCGACCCGGACGAGGTCGAGCCGCTGTCGCAGGCCGAACTGGCGCAGCGGCTCGACCTCACACCGATGGCGGTGGCCGGGCTGTGCGACCGCATGGCCGCGGCCGGCTGGATCCGCCGCGAGCCCAGCGCCACCGACCGCCGCGTCAACAAGATCCACCTGGAGCCCAGCGCCGAGAAAGCGCTCGACGCCGCGCTGAGCATCAGCGACGGGCTCAATGCCCGTGTGATGTCGGTGCTGACGCAGGCCGAACGGCTGCAGTTGCTGGGCCTGCTGGGCAAGGTGCACGGCAGCCTGGTGGACATCACCTCCGGCGGAGGGAGCAAGCCATGAGCGTCGCCCCCGGAACCACCGTGCCGCACAAGGGGATGATCACCATCTCGATCATGCTGGCGACCATCATGCAGGCGCTGGACACCACCATCGCCAACGTCGCCCTGCCGCACATGCAGGGCAGCCTGCAGGCCTCGCAGGACCAGATCACCTGGGTGCTCACCTCGTACATCGTGGCCTCGGCCATCGCGTTGCCGCTCACGGGGTGGCTGTGCGGCCACTGGGGCCGCCGGCGCGTGTTCATCATCTCGGTCATCGGCTTCACGGTGGCCTCGGCGCTGTGCGGGCTGGCGACCTCGCTGGTCGGCATCGTGGCCGCGCGGCTGCTGCAGGGCGTGTTCGGCGCGGCGCTGGTGCCGCTCTCGCAGGCGGTGCTGCTGGACATCAACCCGCGCGAGAAGGTGGGCCAGGCCATGGCCATCTGGGGCGCGGGCATCATGGTCGGGCCCATCCTCGGGCCGCTGCTGGGCGGCTGGCTCACCGAGAACTTCGACTGGCGCTGGGTGTTCTTCATCAACCTGCCGGTGGGCATCTTCGCGTTCTGGGGCATCGCGCGCTACCTGCCCGAGAGCCGGCCGCAGGGCGAGAAGCTCGACATCTTCGGCTTCGTCACGCTGAGCCTGGCGATCGGCATGCTGCAACTCTTTCTGGACCGCGGCGAGCAGCTTGACTGGTTCGACTCGTGGGAAATCAAGCTCGAGGCCGCCGCGGCGCTGGTGGCCTTCGGCTTCTTCGTGGTCCACACCTGGACGGTGCAGGGCGTGTCGTTCTTCGACCGCGACCTGCTGAAAGACCGCAACTTCGTCACCGGCCTGCTGTTCGCGTTCATCGTCGGCATGATCCTGTTCGCCACCATGGCGCTGCTGCCCAACTTCCTGCAGGGGCTGATGGGCTATCCGGTGATCTACACCGGGGAGGTGACCGCGCCGCGGGGCGTGGGCACGATGATCGCGATGATCATCGTGGGGCGGCTGGTGCAGCGCATCGACGTGCGCGCGATCATGGCGGTGGGCTTCGGGCTCACGGCGTTCTCGCTCTACCAGATGACGCGGCTCACGCTGCAGATGGACAGCTCGCTGATCGTCGTCTCGGGTTTCATCCAGGGCCTGGGCATCGGCTTCACCTTCGTGCCGCTGTCGACCGCCACCTTCGCCACGCTGGCGCCGCGCCTGCGCAACCAGGGCACGCCCATCTTCAGCCTGCTGCGCAACATCGGCAGCAGCGTGGGCATCTCGATCGTGCAGGCGCTGCTGACCGAAGGATCGAGCAAGGCGCACGCGCAGATTGCGTCGACCGTGGCGCCGGGCAATCCGGCGCTGGCGACGCTGCCGCAGATGATGTCGCCCGACACGCTGACGGGGCTGGCGCTGATCAACGCCGAGGTGACGCGCCAGGGCGCGCTGATCGGCTACCTGGACGACTTCGGGATCATGATGGTCATCACGGTGCTGGCGATTCCGCTGCTGCTGCTGATCAAGAGCCCGCGGCGGAATGCGGCGGCGTCTGGGCCGGCGGAAGTGCCGCACTGAGTTTGCATGTCTCCCTCCCCCGCTGGGGGAGGGTAGGGGTGGGGGCACGACGGCCTATGCGCCATCAGCTGCTTGTCGAACGCCGCTTGCCCCCATCCCGGCCTTCCCCCAGAGGGGGAAGGAGCAAGACCGAATTACTCGTCGTGCGAATCGTGCGTGGCCGCCGCACCCTTGCGCCAGTAACCCGAGGCCCGCGTCCACTTCGGGTTCGCGCCGCGCTCGCCCACCAGGTGCGCGCGCAGCGCCTTGGCGATGGCCGACTCGCAACCCACCCACGCATGGAAGTCGCCGGCCGGCAGCGTCGCCGCCTTCAGCGCATCGACCAGCACGGGGCTCGTGCCCGGCTCCGCGCCGCGGCGGTGCACCCATTGCAGCGTGAGTTCGGCCTGCGTCTCGAACGCCAGTTCGTCGGCCTCGCTGTCGACTTCCGCCAGCACCACCGCGCGCGCACCGGCGGGCAGTTCGGCCAGTCGGCGCGAGATGGCGGGCAGGGCGGTGTCGTCGCCGATCAGCAGGTGCCAGTCGAAGGCGGTCGGCACGATGAACGAGCCGCGCGGGCCGCCCACGCCGAGGACGTCGCCGGGCTTGGCCTGCTCAGCCCATTGCGTAGCGGGGCCGGCGTCGTGCAGCGCGAAGTCGATCTCCAGCGTGCCGGCCTGCGCGTCGTGGCGGCGCGGCGTGTAGTCGCGCATGGTCGGGCGGCCGCTCGCGGGCCACACCGGGCCGTCGGGGCCGGCGGTCGGCAGCGTGAGCTTGCCGGTGGCGGCATCGGGAAAGAAGATCTTCGCGTGGTCGTCGAAGCCGGGGCTGCTGAAGCCCGCGAGGTCGTCGCCCGTGAGCGTGATGCGGATCAGGTGCGGCGTCACGCGCTCGGCGGTCTTCACCGTGAGCTGGCGAAAGCGCAGGTCGTGGCGCACCCGGCGCGGTGTGCGGTCGGGGGCGGTGGGAGCAGATGAGGTACTGAGGTCAGTCATTGCAGAGGTCCTGGGTGAGCAGGGCGGGTTGAGATGGGGGTGGGAGAGCGGGCGTTCAGATCTTTTCGATCTGCTGCGCCGCGCTGTCGAGCACGGCCGCGAAGTCGTGCGCCTGCTGCTCGGTCAGCGGCGTGCCCGACAGGCGCATGCGCATCGCGAGCTTGAGGTTCTCGATGGCGCGCGTGACCTGCGGCGGGCGTCCGCCGCGCGGGCCGGCGCCGTCGACGCCGCCGCTCATGCGGGACATCATGGCGTCGGCCGTCTCGCGGTTGGCCGCCAGGAATTCCTGGCCGCTGTCGGTGATGCTGTAGCGCTTGCGCCCGCCGTTGTCGGCGGTTTCCACGCTGAGGTAGCCCATTTCCTCGAGCAGCGTGAGGGTGGGGTAGACCACGCCGGGGCTCGGCGCGTAGCTGCCGCCGAGGCGGTCTTCGATGGCCTTGATCAGCTCGTAGCCGTGGGCTGGCTTGTCGGCGATGAGCTGCAGCAGCACGAAGCGCAGGCCGCCGTGGCCGAACACGCGTCCGCCGCCACCGCCGCCGCGTCCGCCACGGTGTCCGCGGCCGCCGGAAAGACCGTCTTCATGTTCGCCGCGGGCGGTGCGGCAGTGTTGATGGTCGAGGTGGAAATGTCTCATGGTGGGTATCCTTCTTGATGTGTATCGGAATTATTTTAGATATATCTAAAATAAAGTCAAATCGATACATGAAAGACGACCCGGATGCCCGGAAGCAGGGCCTTCAGACGGCCCCGGCCCTGTGGGTGTTGTGCGCGTGCAGGTGCTCCAGCGTCAATGCCTCGCCGATGTGCGAAAGCGCCGGCAGGTCCTGAGCGCCACCGGGCGCCACACACCCGCGGCGCGGCGCTTTCACGCGGGCGGCTGCTCCAGCACGCTCTCCTGAAAGCGCTGCGCCGCCGAGGTCTGGCCTCCGGGCGGCAGTGCCAGCGCAATGCCGATGGCCGTCTGCGCGCCCGGCCCGGCGAGCTTCTTGAAGACGATGTTGCGCGCCACATGCCGCGCCGCGACCGAGGGCACCAGCGCCACGCCCAGGCCGCTTTCCACCAGGCTGATGAGCGTCTGCACCTGCACCGCCTCCTGCTGCACGTCGGGAATGAAGCCCGCCTGCTGGCAGGCCAGCAATGCCGCGGCATGCAGGCCCGGCACCTCCATGGCGCCGTACATCACGAAGGTTTCCTGCGCCAGGTCGGCCAGCGTGAGCCGCCGGCGCCGCGCCAGCGGGTGATCCACCGACAGCGCCGCCATGAACACGTCGCGCTCGACGGGGAAGATGCGCGCCTTGCACGCCCGCCCGATGGGAAAGCGCACCAGCCCCGCATCGACGTCGCCGCTTTCCACCATCTCGACGATGCGCGCGGTGGTCGATTCGGCCAGCTGCAGGTGCACGCCCGGATAACGCGCCCTGAAGCTCGGCAGCACGCGCGGCATCAGCGCATAGGTGGCCGAGCCGACGAAGCCCACGCGCAGCGTGCCGGCCTCGCCGCGCGAGGCGGCCTGCGCGGCCAGCGTGAACTGCTCGGTGTGGAACACCGCGCGCCGCGCGTTTTCTAGCGCGGCCGCGCCGGCCGGCGTGAGCTCGGTGCCGCGCCGGTTGCGCACGAACAGCGGCACGCCCACCTGTTCTTCGAGCCGCCGTATGGAGGCCGACAGCGGCGGCTGCGCCATGTGCAGCCGTTCTGCCGCGCGGTGGAAGTTGAGCGTTTCGGCCAGGGCGAGAAAGTGGCGAAGCTGGCGTGTGTCCATGATCTCCAAAAGGTATCACAGAGCGGGAATTTGATATTGGACGGCATTGCCTGCGCTTCCCAGAATGGGCGCCAGGAGACAACCAGACGATGCTTCCCCTTCAGGGCGTGAAGGTGCTCGACCTTTCGAGCGTGGTGTTCGGACCGTTGGCGAGCCAGACGCTCGCCGACTACGGTGCCGAGGTGATCAAGATCGAGCCGCCCGAGGGCGACTCCACGCGCCACACCGGTCCGGCCACGGAGGCCGGCATGTCGGCCGTGTTCCTCGGCAGCAACCACAGCAAGAAGAGCGTGGTGCTCGACCTCAAGCGCCCCGCGGCGCGCGATGCGCTGATGGCGCTGCTGGCCGGCGCCGACGTGTTCATGCACAGCATGCGCCCGCAGAAGCTGGCGGCGCTGGGCATCGCCCCCGAAACGCTCACGGCGCGCTTTCCGCGGCTGGTGTATGCCGGCCTGCACGGCTTTGCGCAGGGCGGGCCTTACGCGGGGCGGCCGGCCTACGACGACGTGATCCAGGGCATGTCGGGCCTGTCCGCGCTCATGGAACAGCAAGGCGGCGAGGCGCGCTACCTGCCCACCATCGCGGCCGACAAGACCTGCGCGCTGGTCGGTGCGCAGGCCATCCTCGCGGCGCTGTTCCAGCGCGAGCGCACGGGGCGCGGCTGCTTCGTGGAGATCCCGATGTTCGAGACCATGGTGGCCTTCAACCTCGTGGAGCACATGTACGGGCGGCACTTCGAGCCGCCGCTCGCGCCGGCCGGCTACCCGCGCGTGCTCACGCCGTGGCGGCGTCCGTGGCGCACGGCCGACGGGCACATCTGCATGATGCCGTACACCTCCCAGCACTGGCAGCGCTTCTTCACCGAAGTGGGCGAGCCCGCCATGGCGGGGGACCCGCGCTTCGCCGACATGGCGGCGCGCACGCGGCACATCGGCGAACTGCTCGAACTGGCCGGGCGCTTCGTGGCGAGCGGCACCACCGCCCACTGGCTCGCCACCTGCGAGCGGCTGGAGATTCCGGCCGCCCCCATCAGCCGGCTCGACGACCTGCCCGACGACCCGCACCTGGTGGCGACCGGCTTCTTCACCGAACTCGAAGACCCCCGCATGGGCGCGATGCGCTTCCCCGGCGTACCCGTGAAGTTCGACGGCGTGAGGCCCCCCGTGCGCATGCCGCCGCGCCTGGGCGAGCACACCCGCGAAAGCCTTGCCGCGGCCGGCTGGTCCGGCGCACAGATCGACAGCCTCATGGAGACCCCGCGATGACCGACTTGCCCCAGTTCTCACCCGAACACCGCGCGCTGCCCCGCCTGGGCCAGGGCTTCGTCTGGCAGGACCTCGCGGTCGGCCAGCGCCTGCGCACCTTTCGCCGCACCGTGACCGAAACCGACCTCGTCAACTTCATCGGCGTGACCGGCATGCTGGAGGCGATCTTCATCGACGCCGCGTACGAAGGCAGCGCCATCGCCGGCCGCCCGGTGCCGGCCGCGCTCACCTACACGCTGGTCGAGGGCTTCATCCTGCAGACCATGATCCAGGGCACGGGCCTGGCGATGCTGGAGCTGGTTCAGAAGATCCATGCGCCCGTGCTCGTGGGCGACAGCATCGAGGCCGTCGTCGAAGTGACCGGCATCCGCCCGACGTCGAAGGGTGGCCGCGCCATCGTCGATTCGCGCATCGAGGTCTTCAACCAGCACGGCCGCTGCGTCATGCACTACGACGCGCGGCGCCTGCTCGCGGGCCGCACGGCCGGCGCGCACTGATTTCGAACGACAGACAACCACAACGGAGACAAAAGACATGCATGCATCCCGCTTCCTCGCGCGCCGCTCGCTGGCGCTCGCCACGGCCGCCGCGCTGCTCGGCCTGGCCGCCCCGGGCGCCTTCGCGCAGGGCGCCGCCTACCCGGCCAAGCCCATCACCATGATCGTGCCGTTCCCGCCGGGCGGGCCCACCGACCTGGTCGCACGCGTGCTCGCGCAGAAGCTCGGCGAGCAGATGGGGCAGACCGTGCTGGTGGACAACCGCGGCGGCGCCAATGGCAACATCGGCGCGCAGCTGGTGGCCAAGGCCACGGCCGACGGCTACACCATCCTCTACAACACCTCGTCGATCACGCTGAGCCCTGCGCTCTACAAGAGCGTGTCGTACGACGTGCAGAAAGACTTCGCGCCCGTGGCGCTGGTGGCCGTGGTGCCGCTCGCGCTCGTCGTGCACCCGTCGATTCCGGCCAACACCGTCAAGGAGTTCGTGGCCTACGCCAAGGCGCATCCGGGCAAGCTCTCGTACGGCTCGGCGGGCAACGGCAACGTCACGCACCTGGGCGCCTTCCAGTTCGTGCAGGCCAACGGCCTGGAGGCCACGCACGTGCCCTACAAGGGCAGCGCGCCGGCCGACGTCGACCTGGTGGGCGGGCAGATCCAGTTCATGACCGACACCGTCAACTCGGTGATGAGCTTCGTGCGCGACAAGCGCATGAAGATGCTCGCCGTGACCACGGCCAAGCGCATGACCCTGTTTCCCGACGTGCCCACGCTGGCGGAGTCGGGCATGCCGGGCTTCGAGGTGGGGGCGTGGCAGGGCGTGATGGTGCCCGCGGGCACGCCGCAGGCCGTGGTCGACAAACTCAACGCGGAGATCGTCAAGGCACTGAAGTCGCCCGACGTGCGCGATCGGCTGGCGCTGCAGGGCGCCGAGCCGCTGGGCTCCACGCCGCAGGAGTACGGCGCCTACGTGAAGAAGGAGCTGGCCCGCTGGGCCGGCGTGGTCAAGGCCACGGGCGTGACGCTCGATTGAAGGCGATGCACATGACCTTTACTTCCAGGCTCATCGCCCCCTTGCTGGCGCTGGCGGCCGTGTTCGGCGCGGGCCCCATAGCGGCGCAGACGGCCGCGGACTTTCCGTCGAAGCCCATCAAGTTCGTCGTGCCCTTCCCGCCCGGCAGCGGCACCGACACCTCGGCGCGCTACTTCAGCCGCAAGCTCACCGAACTCACCGGCCAGCCGGTGGTGGTCGAGAACAAGCCCGGCGCCAACGGCTTCATCGCGGTGAAGGCGGTGCTCTCCGCGCCGGCCGACGGCTACACCGTGTTCGTCGGCAGCAACTCGACGCTGGCGGTGAACGTGGCGCTGTTCAAGTCGCTGCCCTACGACCCGGTGGCCGACCTGGCGCCGCTCACCATGATGATGCGTTCGCCCGCGCTCGTGGTGGTGCCCGGCAACTCCGAATACAAGACGCTGGCCGAACTGATCGCGGGCGCCAAGGCCAAGCCCGGCGTGCTGAACTACGGCGCGGGTTCGGCCGGCTACCAGCTGATGTCCGAGCTCTTCAACGACGCGGCCAAGGTGCACACCGCCCATGTGCCCTTCAAGGGCGCGGGCGAGGCGGTCATCGCGGTGGTGTCGGGCACGGTGAACATGGCCTTCGCCGAGATCACCAGCGTGCAGGAGCTGGCCAGGTCGGGCAAGGTGCATGCGCTGGCCGTGGCGGCCGACAAGCGCATTCCCGCGTTGCCTTCGGTGCCCACGGCCGGCGAGGCCGGCCTGCCGGGCTTCGCGGCCTACACCTGGGTCGGCGCGATGGTTTCTTCGAAGACGCCCAAGGCCGAGACCGACAAGCTGGCAGCCTTGCTCACGAAGATTGAAACCATGCCCGAGACCCGCGAGTTCTACGAACGCATCGGCGCCGAGGTGATGCGCGGCGGGCCCGAGGAAATGCGCGCCTTCCAGGGCGCGGAAATCCAGCTGTGGAAGCGCATCGCGGTCAAGGCCAATGTCGAGCAGCAGTAAGGCAACCGCCATGAACAACCCGCCTGCACCAGCTTCGGCAGGCGCGCTGTCGCACATCCGCGTGCTCGACCTGTCGCGCGTGCTGGCCGGGCCCTGGGCCAGCCAGACGCTGGGCGACCTGGGCGCGGAGGTCATCAAGATCGAGCGCCCCGGGCGCGGCGACGACACGCGCCTGTGGGGCCCGCCCTTCCTGAAAGACCGCGAGGGCGAAGACACACGCGACTCGGCCTACTACCTCTGCGCCAACCGCAACAAGAAGTCGGTCGCCATCGACTTCACCACCGCGGCGGGCCAGGCGCTGGTGCGCGAGATGGCCAAGCGCTGCGACGTGGTCATCGAGAACTTCAAGGTGGGCAGCCTCGCGCAGTACGGGCTCGACCACGCGTCGCTGCATGCCCTCAACCCGCGGCTGGTGTATTGCTCGATCACCGGCTTCGGCCACACGGGCCCGTATGCGCAACGCGCGGGCTACGACTTCCTCATGCAGGGCATGGGCGGGCTCATGAGCATCACCGGCCGCGCCGACGGGGAAGAGGGCGCGGGCCCGATGAAGGTGGGCGTGGCGCTTACGGACATCCTCACGGGGCTCTATGCGAGCACCGCCATCCTGGCTGCGCTGCAGGCGCGCGACCTCACGGGCGTGGGGCAGCACATCGACCTGGCGCTGCTCGACGTGCAGGTCGCCTGCCTCGCCAACCAGGGCATGAACCATCTGTATGGCGGCTCCCCCAGGCGCATGGGCAACGCGCACCCGAACACCGTGCCGTACCAGGACTTTCCGACGAAGGACGGCTTCATGATCCTGGCCATCGGCAACGACGGGCAGTTCGGCAACTTCTGCCGCGCGGTCGGGCATGCGGAGTGGGCCGGCGACGCGCGCTTCAGGACCAATGCCGACCGTATCGCCCATCGCACGGTGCTGATCGCGCTGATGCGCGAGCTCACCGTCACGCGCGGCACCGCCGAGTGGATCGCGCTGTTCGAGCAGGTGGGCGTGCCCTGCGGCCCCATCAACACCATCGCCGACGTGTTCGAAGACCCGCAGGTGAAGGCGCGCGGCACGCAGATCCGCATGACGCATCCGGTGGCCGGGGAGATTCCGCTGGTGGCCAGCCCGCTGCGCATGTCGCAGACGCCGGTGCAGTACCGCCGCGCGCCGCCGCTGCTGGGCCAGGACACGCGCGACGTGCTGGCCGACGTGATGGGCATGGCGCCGGAGGCGATTGCTGATTTGATGAAACAAGGAGTAGTCGCATGAGCGCGCTGACCTCGCTGTCGATGACAGCGATCCCGCCCGAGGACGAGGCGCTGCGCGCGCCCGTGCGGGCCTTTCTTTCCGACGCGCTGGCCAACGTGCCCGCGCACATCCGCGCCAAGTCGTGGTCGGGCTACGACAGCGCCTTCAGCCGCGAACTCGGCAAGCGCGGCTGGCTCGGCATCACGCTGCCCAAGGAATACGGTGGCGGCGGCCGCAGCGCCTTCGCGCGCTACGTGCTGGTGGAGGAGTTCCTGAACTTCGGCGCGCCCGTCGGCTCGCACTGGATCGCCGACCGCCAGAGCGGCCCGCTCATCCTGAAGTACGGCACCGAGGCGCAGAAGCGCTTCTACCTGCCGCCGATCTGCCGCGGCGAGTCGTTCTTCTGCATCGGCATGAGCGAGCCCGATGCCGGCTCCGACCTGGCCAGCGTGCGCACCCGTGCCGTGCGCACGGACGAGGGCTTCACGCTCAACGGCCAGAAGATCTGGACCACCAACGCGCACCACTGCCAGTACATGATCGCGCTGGTGCGCACCTCGGGCGACGCGCAGGACCGGCACAAGGGCCTGTCGCAGGTCATCGTCGACCTGGGCCTGCCGGGCGTCACGGTGCGGCCCATCACCGACCTGTCGGGCGACTCGCATTTCTGCGAAGTGTTCTTCGACAACGTGGCGCTCGCACCCGACGCGCTCATCGGCGAAGAGGGCAGGGGCTGGGAGCAGGTGACGGCCGAGCTGGCCTTCGAGCGCAGCGGGCCCGAGCGGCTGTTCTCCAGCATCGTGCTGTTCGACGAGTGGCTGGCCTTCGTGCGCACCGAAGCCGGTCGCACCCCGGCATCGGTGCGGCTGGCCGGCAAGATACTGAGCCAGCTCGCGCCGCTGCGCGCCATGTCGCTCGCCGTCACCGAGAAGGTGGCGCAGGGAGGCAGCCCCATCGTCGAGGCTGCGCTCGTCAAGGACCTGGGCACGGGCGTGGAGCAGCTCATTCCCGCCGCCATTGCCGACGACCTGTATGCCCGCGACGGGCAGGACATTCCGCTCGAACTGCTGCGCACGCTCGACTACGTGACGCAGGTGGCGCCGTCGTTCTCGCTGCGCGGCGGCACGCGCGACATCCTGCGCGGAATGATCGCGCGCGGCCTCGGCCTGCGTTGACACCACAAGGACAACCCACGATGGACGACATCTACATCGACGCCCTGCGCGGCGTACTCACCGACCGCTGCACGCTGCAGGCCGTGCGCGACATCGAAGGCGGGCAATCGGCCGAAGCGCTGTGGGAGGCGATCGAGGAATCGGGCTTCGCCGATGCGCTGCTGCCCGAGGCCGAAGGCGGCGCGGGTCTCTCGCTGGCCGAGGCCTTTCCGCTGCTCGAACTGTGCGGTGCCTTCGTGGTGCCCGTGCCGCTGGCCGAGACCATGGTGGCGCGCTCGCTGCTGGCGCAGGCGGGCGTGGCGCGGCCCGGCGGCAGCATCGCGCTGGCGCAGGGCCGCCTGCAGGGCGACGGCACGCTGGTGTGCGAGCGCGTGAGCTTCGGCCGCGTGGCCGACTGGGTGCTGGTGGGGCTGGGCAAGACCTGCCTGCTGCTGCCGGTGGATGCTGCAGCGTCGGCGGCCGCCGTCGCGCCGCTGGACGCCACGCTGTCGTGGCCGGCCCCCGCGCAGTCCGCCGCGCTGCCGGTGCCGGGTGTGGCCGACGTGCGCGTGCCGCTGGCCTGCGTGCTCGCCGCGCAGCTCGCCGGCGCGCTGATGAGCGTGTTCACGCGCACGCTGCAGTACGCCAACGACCGCCAGCAGTTCGGGCGGCCCATCGGCAAGTTCCAGGCCATCCAGCACCAGCTGGGCGTGATCTCCGAGCACGCCTTCGCGGCCCGCATGGCCGCGCAGATGGGCTGCAGCACCGACCGCCTGCGCGTGGCCATCGCCAAGGCGCGCACCAGCGAGGCCGCGCTCGAAGTGGCGGCGCTGAGCCACTCCATCCACGGCGCCATCGGCTTCACCGAGGAGTTCGACCTGCAGCTGTACACGCGGCGCCTGCACGCCTGGCGCCAGGCCGGCGGCTCCGAGTCTTGTTGGCACGACGTGGTCGGCCGCGCGCTGGTGGACCAGCGCCAGGGCCTTGCGCTCGACCTCGTGCGCGCCACCACCGACCTTGTTTGAAAAGAGAACCCCCATGACGACCTTCCTGAAGTCCGAGCGCGACGGCGCCATCCTCACGCTGACCATGAGCCAGCCCGAAACGCGCAACGCGCTCACTGGCAACACCGCGGTCGACGAGATCGTGCAGGCCTGCGCGCAGGTCACGCTGGACCGCAGCATCCGCGTGGTCGTGCTCACCGGCGCCGGCCCCGTGTTCAGCTCGGGCGGCAACGTGAAGGACATGCAGCGCTATGAAAAGGAAGGCCTCTCGCCCGAGGTCATCCGCGAGGAGTACCGCAACGGCATCCAGCGCCTGCCCAAGGCGCTCTACAACCTCGACGTGCCGGTCATCGCCGCAGTGAACGGCGCCGCCATCGGCGCGGGCATGGACCTCACCTGCATGTGCGACATCCGCATTGCGTCGGACAAGGCCACCTTCGCGGAGAGCTTCGTCAAGGTCGGCATCGTGCCTGGCGACGGCGGCGCGTGGCTGCTGCCGCGCGTGGTGGGCATGTCGAAGGCGTCGGAAATGGCGTTCACCGGCGACCTGCTCACGGCGCAGGAGGCCCTGGCCTGCGGCCTGGTGTCGCGCGTGGTGCCGCATGAGCAGCTGATGGAAGAAAGCCTGAAGCTCGCCGCGCGCATCGCCGCCAACCCGGGCGGCGTGCTGCGCATGACCAAGCGGCTGCTGCGCGAAGGGGAGCGCAGCACGCTCGAATCGCTGCTCGAGATGTCCGCGGGCTACCAGGCCATTGCGCACATGACCGGTGACCACCGCGAGGCGGTGCGCGCCTTCGTGGAAAAGCGCAAGCCGGTGTTCGGCAACGAATGAGGGTGCGCCGGCCGCGCGCGCATGAAGCGGTGCGGCCGGCGCTGCGCGGTCAGGCGATGTCGAACCGGTCGAGGTTCATGACCTTGGTCCACGCCGCCACGAAGTCGGCAACGAACTTGTCCTGCGAATCGGCGCTGCCGTAGATCTCGGCGATGGCGCGCAGCTGCGCGTTCGAGCCGAAGACCAGGTCGGCGCGCGTGCCGGTCCACTTGAGTTCGCCCGACTTGCGGTCGCGCCCTTCGTACTGCTCGTTGCCGCCCGAGGCCGGCTTCCACTCCGTGCCCATGTCGAGCAGGTTCACGAAGAAGTCGTTGCTCAGCGTGCCCGGCTTGCTGGTGAACACGCCGTGCTTGCTCTGGCCGACATTGGCATCGAGCACGCGCAGGCCGCCGACCAGCACCGTCATTTCAGGCGCCGTGAGCGTGAGCAGTTGTGCCCGGTCGACCAGCAGCACTTCGGCCGGCACGCTGAAGCGCGCCTTCGTGTAGTTGCGAAAGCCGTCCGCGGCAGGCTCCAGAGGCGCGAAGGAGGGTACATCGGTCTGCGCTTGCGAGGCGTCCGCACGGCCCGGCGTGAACGGGACCTTGACCTCGCGGCCCGCGTTGCGCGCGGCCTGCTCCACACCGGCACCACCGGCCAGCACGATCAGGTCGGCCAGGGAGATCTGCTTGCCGCCGGATTGCGCCGCGTTGAACTCGCTGCGAATGCCTTCCAGCACCTGCAGCACCTTGGCCAGCTGCGCCGGCTCGTTCACGGCCCAGTCCTTCTGCGGTGCCAGGCGGATGCGCGCACCGTTGGCGCCGCCGCGCTTGTCGGAGCCGCGGAAGGTCGATGCCGAAGCCCATGCGGTCGAGACCAGCTGCGCCGGCGTGAGGCCCGAGGCCAGCACCTTCTGGCCCAGCGCCGCGACGTCCTGCGCATCGACCAGTGCATGGTCGACCGCGGGAATCGGGTCTTGCCAGATCAGTTCTTCGGCCGGCACTTCGGGGCCGAGGTAGCGCACGCGCGGCCCCATGTCGCGGTGCGTCAGCTTGAACCAGGCGCGGGCGAAGGCGTCGGCGAACTGGTCGGGGTTCTCGAGGAAGCGGCGCGAAATCTTTTCGTAGGCCGGGTCGATGCGCAGCGACAGGTCGGTCGTGAGCATGGTCGGCGCGTGGCGCTTCGATGGGTCATGCGCGTCCGGGATGGTGCCGGCACCGGCGCCGCCCTTGGCCACCCACTGGTGGGCGCCCGCGGGGCTCTTGGTCAGCTCCCATTCGAAGCCGAACAGGTTCTCGAAGAAGTTGTTGCTCCACTTCGTGGGCGTGGTGGTCCAGGTCACTTCCAGGCCGCTGGTGATGGTGTCGCCGCCCTTGCCGGTGCCGAAGCTGTTCTTCCAGCCGAAGCCCTGGGCTTCGATGCCGGCCGCCTCGGGTTCGTGCGCCACGTTGGACGCCTCGGCCGCGCCGTGGGTCTTGCCGAAGGTGTGGCCGCCGGCGATGAGCGCCACGGTTTCCTCGTCGTCCATGGCCATGCGTGCGAAGGTGTCGCGGATGTCGCGCGCCGCGGCCAGCGGGTCGGGGTTGCCGTCCGGTCCTTCGGGGTTCACGTAGATCAGGCCCATCTGCACGGCAGCCAGCGGGTTCTCCAGGTCACGCGTGTGCGGCACCTGGCTGTCGTCGTCCTTCACGAGCACGCCGCGGTCCTTGTCGACGCCGGGCGAGCCTTGTGCGTAGCGCACGTCGCCGCCGAGCCAGGTCTTCTCGCGGCCCCAGTACACGTCCTGGTCGGGTTCCCACACGTCCGCGCGGCCGCCGGCGAAGCCGAAGGTCTTGAAGCCCATGGTCTCGAGCGCGACGTTGCCCGTGAGGATCATCAGGTCGGCCCAGGAAATCTTCTTGCCGTACTTCTGCTTGATCGGCCAGAGCAGGCGGCGTGCCTTGTCCAGGCTCACGTTGTCGGGCCAGCTGTTGAGCGGTGCAAAGCGCTGCTGCCCGCGGCCGGCGCCGCCGCGGCCGTCGCCGATGCGGTAGGTGCCGGCGCTGTGCCAGGCCATGCGGATGAACAGCGGACCGTAGTGGCCGAAGTCGGCCGGCCACCAGTCCTGCGAGTCGGTCATCAGCGCGGCCAGGTCCTTTTTCACGGCGGCCAGGTCGAGGCTCTTGAACTCGGTGGCGTAGTCGAAGCTGCTGCCCATCGGGTCGGACTTGGACGAGTGCTGGTGCAGCAGGTCCACGCGCAGTTGCTGGGGCCACCAATCGCGGTTGGTGGTGCCGGCGCCTGCGGCCTGGCTGAACGGGCACTTCGCTTCGGTCTTTTCATTGCTCATGGAGGATCTCCTGGGTTGTGCTGTGGGGACCGGCAAATTCTCTGACAGATGCCGCGGTGGGGCGAATAGAACCATTTAATTCCGGTGATAGCGGGCCGGCCGTCTGGCTGTAAAAGGGAAGACTTGTTTCCCGGTGCATCCACGAATGCGAACGAACGACTTCGACCCCCCGCAGCCCACGCCGCCACGGCCCACGTCCTATTTCTGGAGCGGCGACGCCCTGCGCAGCCGGGGCGTGAGCCATGTCGTGCTGTCGGGCACGCTCGATGTGCCCGAGCCGCCCGCGCGCCTGGTGGCGGATTGGGAGCGGGACGTCGCATCGACGCTGGCCCTGAATCCCGGCGACGTCGAGACGCTGCCGCTGGCCAGGGCGCGCATGCGCTGGCCGGACTACAGGCACTGCGTGCAGGCCGCGTCCGACTGGACGCGCGCGCTGGGCCTGCCCGAGGTGCTGGCCGCCAGCGACGTCGCCCTCATGGCCTGCCGCGGCGCGCGCTATCACCACGACGGCGAGCAATACGGCGGCGCGGCCTTCTGCAATCTCTTCCTGAGCGAGGACAAGGGCCTCGACCTGCATTTCCCCGGCGCGGACCTTCGCATTCCCCTGACCCGGGGCACCGCCGTGGTGTTCGACACCGGCCAGCCGCATGCCGTGATCCGGCGCGGCGCCAGCGGCTTCGATGCGGCCGATTTCGCGCCCGACCACGATTGCACCCTGGTGTTCCTGACCTGGGAGCTTCCCCTGGAAGACGGCCCCGTGGGCCGCGCACTCCAGGTCACTTTCGACACCGACCCCGCCACCGCGCTGCAACTGACCGAGGAGCAGGTCTGGCTGGACGGCGCCCGGGCCGTGGTATGCCCCGAATCCGGCGTGTGGCGCTGCGCCGACTGACGGATGTCATACTCCCCAGCCCCCAACAACTAGCCAGAAGCCCGCTGAATGGAAAACGAAGTCGATCCCCAGGTACTCGCTGTCATCAATGAAAAGCGATTGTCCGGACCACGGCTCACCCCCGTCGAAATCGTTGCCAAGATGGGTGTGTTCGACGCCCGCGAAAAGCCGTTCGACCACGCCTGGCTCGCCACGGGCGACAACGTCATCGCCACCATCTGGGCCGAGTGGGTGAGCGTGGGCGCCGGCGGACGCTGGTTCTGCCTCGAGCCGCTCGACGTGCAGCGCCGTGCCGACGGCGGCGCACGCAGCGCCCACCAGGTCCAGCGCGCCAAGGACCGCCTGTCGTTGCTCAAGCGCACCTGGGACGCAGGCACCGGCTTTCGCGCCGTGGTGCAGACCAACCGCATCGCCATCGTCGAGCTCGAGAGCAACAAGGACGCCAAGGTGTCCACGCGCGTGCGCGACGACGACGAATGGCACGTGGCCAGCTGGGAACTCGACGACAAGCTGGCCGTGCTCGTGCGCGGCCCGCGCGGCTGGGTTCCGACCGACGACGAAATCAAGGCCGCCAAGGCGCGCAGCAATGTGCCGGAGCCGGAAGTGCTGGCCCCCGTGGTCGCCAGCCAGGCTTCGCAGGAAGAAATCCTGGCTGCCGCGCTCGCTTTTGTCACGCGCCATTTCAAGGGCTACGGCTACAACGCCGAGAACGTGAGCGAGCAGAACCTCGGCTACGACCTCGAAGTGTCGAACTCCAAGGGCGCAACGCTCCTCAGGGTCGCGGTGAAGGGCACCGGCTCGGGCGTGTCGAGCTTCCAGCTCACGGCCGAAGAGCGCACCAGCCTGGCCCGCGAGCCGCTGTGGCGCCTGATCGTGGTGCTGGACGCCATCGGCCCGACGGCGCAGCACAAGATCTTCAAGGCCTCCGAGATCAGCTCGGCGCCGGGGTACGACCCGCTGGGTTGAACGCCCTCAGCCTTCGACAGAGCACATCGCCCCGTCTTGCGGGGCGATGTCGCTTCTGCCGAGTGCCTCTGGAGGGGGCGCCGCCTCAGCGCTGCGGCATATCCTTCACCGAATACCCCAGGCTGACCGTCGCATCCTCCGGAATCGCCGGCATCGTCGCATTCCAGGCTGCCCAATCTGCCTGCATCGCGGCGAGCCTTTCGGGCTCCTTCTTGGCCAGGTTCGCCCGCTCCCGCTCGTCGGATGGAATGTTGAACAGGTATTCGTTCCCGTCCACCTTCAGGTACTTCCAGTCCCCATCGCGCAGGGCTTCCTGTCCGCGATGGTTCATGCGCCAGTGCAGCGGCCGGCGGAAGCTCTTCGTCGCGTCCTTGAGCACAGGCATCAACGACACGCCGTCCAGCGGATAGGCCGGATCGGCCGACACGCCGGCCGCGTCGAGCATGGTTGCGGACCAGTCCATCGTCATGCACAGCTGCGTGCTCTCGCCGCCCTTGCCGATCACGGCGGGCCAGTGCGCGATCCATGGCACGCGGATGCCGCCTTCGGTCAGGTCCATCTTGCCGCCCACCAGCGGCCAGTTGTCCGAGAAGCGTTCGCCGCCGTTGTCGCTGGTGAACACCACCAGCGTGTTTTCCGCCATGCCGTGCTTTTCCAGCGCGGCCATGATCCAGCCGATGCCTTCGTCCATGTGATGGATCATGCGGCGGTACACGTGGATGTTGCCGCCGGCCAGGTCGAACAGGTTGTCCTTGATGGTCGGCGCCTTCTCGGCGTCGTCGCGCGTCTCCCACGGCCAGTGCGGTGCGGTGTAGTGCAGGCTCAGGAAGAACGGCGCATCTTGCGCGGCCATGCGCTCGACGTAGTCGACCGCGCGCTTGGAAAGGATGTCGGTGAGGTAGCCGTCTTCCTTCTTGTCTTCCTCGCCGAACCACAGGTCGTGGCGGCCGGTGGAATCGCAGTGGGTGAAGTAGTCGACGCCGCCCGACATGGGCCCGAAGAACTCGTCGTAGCCCGAGCGCAGCGGCCCGAAGGTGGGCGGGTAGCCCAGGTGCCATTTGCCGATGAGCGCGGTCTGGTAGCCGCTGGCCTTCAGCAGCGACGGCAGCGTGGGGTGGTCGGTCGGCAGGCCCAGCGTGGTGCTGCCGCGGCTCTTGCTGTTGATGGGCTCCTCGGCCGCACCGCGCAGGCGGTACTGGTAGCGCGCGGTGATCATGCCGAAGCGCGTGGGCGAGCACACGGGCGAGTTCGCGTAGCCCTGCGTGAGCTTCAGCCCGTTGGCCGCCAGGCCGTCGAGCACGGGCGACACGGCGCCGAACGCGGCGTCGCGCCCGCCGTAGCAGCCCAGGTCGGCGTAGCCGAGGTCGTCGGCAACGATGAAGATGATGTTGGGTCGGGTCATGTCTCTGCTGTGGATGTTGTGGGGGCTCAGGGCTGGTAGCCGGACTTCTGCACCACGGGCGCCCATTGCGCCTTGTAGGCCTTGAGCATCGCGGCGGTCTGCGCCTGGGTGCTGACCACCGGCGTCATGCCGGAGTCCTTGAACTTGCGTTGCGTGTCCGCGTCCTGCATGACTTCGCGGATGGCCGTGGCCAGCTGCTCGACCCTGGCCTTGGGCATGCTGGTCGGCGCGAAGAAGGTGTTCCAGCCGGTGGCGGACAGGTCCAGGCCGGCCTCCTTGAAGGTGGGAATGTTCGGTGCGAACGGCGAGCGCTTGGCGCCCGACAGCGCCAGGATGCGCAGCTTGCCCGCCGCATGCTGCGGCAGCACCACGTCTTCGGTGTCCACCGCAATGGGCACCTGGCCGCCGATCAGGTCGTTCAGCAGCGGGGCGGAGCCGCGGTAACCGATCACCTGCGTCTGCACCTTGGCCTTGTCGCCCACCATCAGGCCGAAGAAGTGCGGCAGGCTGCCGGTGGCGGGCACGCCCACGTTGGCCTGCGCGGGGTTGGCGCGCATCCAGGCGAGCAGGTGGCTCAGTTCGCGCACGGGCAAGGTGGGCGACACGGCCAGCGCGAAGTCGTAGTCGTTGACGTGCGACACGGGCACGAAGTCGCGCTCGGCGTCGTAGTTGTTGTCCTTGAAGACCAGCGGCGCCACCACCATCACGGCGGGGTTGGCCAGCATCAGCACGTTCTGGTTGGCGGGCGTGATCTTCACCTGCTGCGCCGCCAGGCGCCCGCCTGCGCCGGGCTTGTTGTCGACGACCACCGGCACGCCCAGCTTGGCCGAGAGCTTGTCGCCCACGATGCGCGCCACGCGGTCGGTGGCGCCGCCCGGGGCGTAGCCGACCACGAGGTGCAGCGGGGTGTCGAGCTTGGCCTGGGCGGCGGCGCCGGTGGCGAAAGCCGCCGTGGCGGCGGCGATGGCCAGCAGGCCGACCAGGCGGCGCGTCACGCGCGGGGTGGACAGGGAGGAGGGCGGGTTCGTCAGCATGATGGGCAGGTCCTGGTCTTCGTCGTTCGGGCGGTGGCCGGTGGGTGTGGCCGCGAGGTCCGCGGTTGCGGACGATTCTGAAGACGCGGCATCTGATTGTTCAAATCAACCATCGCCCGTGTTAACCCGAAGGTGTCAATCGACCTTCATGCCTGTTGCTTTCACGATGCGCCCGTAGCGCGCCTGGTTCGCGGCCAGGTGCTCGCTGGCGGCGTTGCCGGTCTCGGCCAGCGCCACCATGTCGAGCGAGGCGAGGCGCGACTTGAGCTCGGGCAGGGCCATGGCTTTCTGCAGTGACTGGCGCAGCGTCTGCATCACCGGCTCGGGCGTGGCCGCGGGCACCATGGCGATGTAGAGCACCTCGAACTCCAGGTCCTTCAGGCCCAGTTCGCCCACCGTGGGAACCTGCGGCAGCAGCGGCGAGCGCTGCTTGCCGGTGACGGCCAGGGCGCGCAGCTTGCCCGACTGCACCTGCGGCAGCAGGCCCGGCGTGGCCAGGATGCCGGCCTGCACCTCGTTGCCCATGAGCGCCAGCACGGCCGGCGCGTTGCCCTTGTAGGGCACGTGCGTGATCTTCGCGCCCGTCTCGGTGGCGAAGATTTCTGCGGCAATGTGCCCCGGGCTGCCGTTGCCGGCGGAGCTGAAGGTGGCGGGCTCGGCCTTGGCCTGGGCGATGAACTCGGGCAGCGTCTTCGCCTTCACGCCGGAGCCCACGCCGAAGCTCAGGCCCGAGGAGCTGAAGATCATCAGCGGCTTCAGGTCCTTCGCGGTGAAGGGCATGGACGCGTACAGGTGCGGGTTGATGGTGAAGGTGCTGTCGATGCCCAGCAGCACTGTGTAGCCGTCGGCCGGGCTCTTGGCGACCAGGTCGGCGCCGATGTTGCCGCCCGCGCCGGGGCGGTTGTCGACGATGAAGGGCTGCTTCAGGTCCTTTTGCAGCGCATCGGCCAGCGCGCGGGCCAGGATGTCGATGGGCCCGCCCGCGGGAAAGTTGCTGAGGAACTTCACCGCCTTGGTGGGGTAGGGCGCATCGGCCGCGACGGCGGCGTTGCCAAGGGACAGCGCGGCGCAGGCCGTGAGGCCCGCAAGGGCCGCGATGGCGATTCGGCGGCGCGCGCCGCCGGAAGCGTTCTGCAGACGGTGGGTCATGTGTCTCTCTTTGTCTTTCTGTGGCTCTGGACCGAAGGCAACTCTAGAAGGGCGGCCTTCGCTTCACAACTGAAAGCTCATCCGCCAGGTATTCCCTGTCGTTATATTTGAACGATGCCGCCAGAAGGAACCACCGTGTCAGCCATGAACTTTGCACGCTTGAAGATGCGCCATCTGCAATGCCTGGTGATGGTGGCGCAGGAGCGCAACCTGGTGCGCGCGGCCAGGGCGCTGTCGCTCACGCAGCCGGCGGTGTCCAAGACCGTGGCGGAGCTGGAGGAAATCGTCGGGCGGCAGCTGCTGCTGCGCCGCCGCCGCGGCGTGGAGCTCACGCCGGCCGCCGAGGTGCTGGTGCGGCATGCCGTCTCGGCGTTGCGCGGGCTGCGCGAAGGCCTGGGCCTGGCCATGGACCAGCCCGAGGCCGACCAGTTGCGCGTGGCCGTCGGCGCGTTGCCCAACATGGCGGGCGAGCTGCTGCCGCAAGCCGTGGCGCAATTGCACGCATCGCACCCGGCGGTGCGCGTGCGCGTGGCGAGCGGCACCAATGCGCAGCTGATGACGCAGTTGCGCCAGGGCGAGATCGACCTGGTGCTCGGCCGGCTCGCGCAGGCTTCGGCCATGGCCGACCTGGCGTTCGAGCATCTCTACAGCGAGCCGCTGCGGCTGGTGGTGCGGCCCGGGCATCCGCTGGCGTCGCGGCGCAAGCCGACGCTCGATGCGCTGGCTGCCTATCCGCTGGTGCTGCCGGTGTCGGGCACGCTGATCCGGCACACGGCGGACGCCTTCCTCATCGCGCAAGGCATGGCATTGCCGAACCAGTTGGTGGAGGCGACCGACACCAGCTTCGCGGTCGGCCTGCTGCAGCGTTCGGAGGCGGTGTGGTTCGCACCGCAGGGCGCGGTGGAAGGGCTGCTCGCGCGCGGCGAGCTCCAGCGCGTGGCCCTCGACACCGCCGGCACCGAAGGGCCCGTGGGGCTCACCGTTCGGCGAACCCTGGAAGCTGGCGAGGCGGGCGAGCTCGGCGAGGGCGCGCGGTTGCTGATCGAGGAGATCCGCGGCATCGTGCGCAAGCGCAAGGCCTGATGCCGCGCTGCGGGTCGCGCAACGCTCAGTGGGCGATCCTGGGGTTCGGGTATTCGCAGCCCACTTCGACGCGACCCTTGAGCTTGCTCGCCACGGTCCATGCGCCCTTGCCGGCCTCGCGTGCCAGGCCCCGGCCGTCGACGCCGCGCAGGCCCAGCCGGCGCGCCACCGCATCGAGGTCGGTGCTGTCGGTCACGGCATGCACCGAGTAGTTGCCCAGCTCGTGGCTGCCGAAGCGCACGTCCTGCACCTGGAAGCCCGCCACCGTGATCGGCTGGGGCAGGTGCCACACGTCGGACATGAAGGCGCTGAGCTCCGCGCTCTTGCTCCAGCCCGCGAGCGAGCCGTCTTCCAGCTTGTCGGCGTAGGCCGGAATGCCGCTGGCAGCGCCCTTGCATTCGATGAGCGCCTGCAGCGATGGCAGCGCCTTGCCGCTGTCCGCCGGCGCAGCCATGGTCGACTGCGCCAACAGCACGAACAGGCCGACGACTGCCACCGGAAACGACCAGTACTGCATCGGCACCCAGAAGAACTTGTGGCGCTTGTAGAGCAGCACCGTCTCGTTGGTCTTGGCGTCGACCAGCTCGCGTGGCGGCTTGCTGTTGAGCTTGCGGCCGATGAACCAGTTGGCCGCCGCGCCAGAAAAAATGCCGAGCGCAATGGCGACCATCAGCCACTCGCTGTGCCCGATGGCGCCGAGCAGGCGCTCGAGCAGCATCGAGACCGCCATGGAAGTGACGAACACGATGGGCACCACCAGAAAACCAAGACCCGACCAGACAAAAATCATTGCACTCTCCCCGTGCCGCGTGTGCGGCGAATTTTGAAAAAGGGCGAAGTATCGGTCAGGTAACCTGCGTTGCCGGCGCGGCGGCATCCGGCACCTTGCAGTTTTTCGCGCACGCGCCGACAGACCATGAACCAAACCCCCAGCCTCCCCGATTCCCCCGCCGAACCACCCCGGCGCCAGTCGCTCGTCGATGCATTGCGCGGCTTCGCGCTGCTGGGCATCCTGGTGGTGAACATCGCCAGCTTCTCGTCGACCTACTACGGGGCGGGCGTGCCCGACCCGCTGGGCCTGTCGCTGGTGGAGCGTGGCGCGTCGTTCGTGCGCACCTTCGTGTTCGAGACCAAGTTCTACCTGCTGTTCTCGTTCCTGTTCGGCTACAGCTTCAGCTTGCAGATGCAGGCCGCGCAGCGCATCGGCACGCCGTTCGCGCCGCGCATGGCGCGCCGTCTCCTGGGGCTGTGGGTGCTCGGCGTGCTGCATGCAGTGGTGCTGTACCACGGCGACATCCTCACCACCTATGCGGTGATCGGTGCGGTGCTGCTGATGCTGCGGCGGCGCGGCGATGTCGTGCTGGCGTGCGTCGCCATCGGGCTGGTGCTGGCCACGTCGTTGCTGTGGGCCGGCATCGGCTACCTGCTGGCATTCGTCAACCTGTCGACGGACATGCGCGGCGCGTACGCCGAGGCGGGCAGGGCGCTGGCGGCCTACCGCGGCACGCCCGCCACGGTGATCGTGCAGCACGTGCGCGAGCTGTCGCAGATCTGGTGGATCACCGTGCTGGTTCAGGCGCCGACGGCGCTGGCCATGTTCTTCGCCGGCTTCATCGCGGGCCGGCGCGGGCTGTTCGTGAATGCCGCGAAGCACCGCACGCTGTTCCGGCGCCTGCTGGTCTGGGGGCTGGTGATCGGCCTGCCGGGCGCCGCCGTCTATGCCTGGCCGTCGGCGCGCGTGGAAAACTCGATCCGCGAGATCTACGGCCTTTCCGCGACCCTGCTGACCGCGCCGTTCCTGTCCGCCGCCTACGCGAGCGGGCTGGTGCTGTGGATGCTCGGCCCTCGCGGAAAGGCCGTCGAAGGCCTGCTCGCGCCGGCCGGGCGCATGGCCCTGTCGAACTACCTGCTGCAGTCGCTGGTGTGCGCATGGCTCTTCCTGGCCTACGGCCTGCGATGGATCGGCACCTTCGGCCCGCTCGCCACCACCGCCATTGCCTTCGCGATCTTCGGGTGCCAACTGGTGCTGAGCCGCTGGTGGATGCGCCGCTTCGTCTACGGCCCGGTCGAATGGCTGCTGCGGGCGTTCACCAATCTCGAAGTGCCGCCAATGCGAAAAACGCCTGCATCACCCGTTCAGCGCGCGAGCAACGTCGAGAGCTGATACACCGCGAAAGCCAGCAACACCGCGCCCGACAACCGGTTGATGAACCGCATGGCGCCATCGCCGAGCTTGTGCCGCACCGACGCCACCGCCGTCGACAGGCCGAGCCACCACAGCGCGGAGCCCAGGAACACGCCCAGCACCATCGTCGCCGCCGCGCCGGCGCTGCCCACGTGGCCGGTCGCGATGGACGCGAACACCGCAATGAACGACAGGATCGTCATCGGGTTGGCCAGCGTCAGCACGAAGATCGACAGCATTGCCTTCACCGGCGTGGCTGCGTCCTGCGCCGCCCTGGCCGTGGACGCGGCCGGCGCGCGAAGCAGCTGCACGCCCATCCATGCGAGAAACGCCGCGCCGCCCAGCGCCAGCGGCACGCGCGCGGCAACCATGGTCGAGACGACGGCCGACACCCCGAGCGCGCCGATGGCCCCGTAGACCGCGTCGGCCAACGCCGCGCCCAGTCCGCTGAGAAAGCCGATGCCGCGCCCATGCGCCAGCGTGCGCTGGATGCACAGCAGCCCGATCGGGCCGACCGGGGCGGCGATGGAGAGCCCGATGACCAGGGCCTTGAGGAAGAGAGCGAGATCCATGCAGGAATTGTCCCGGGGCGTATCGATGGAGAGAATGGCGAAACGCAGGCGCAACACCTTGTTTGCCTGAAATCGGAAGCCCATCGTCAACCCGAGCCTGAAATTCATGGAAATCGACAGCAAGAACTGGCAGATCCTCGACGTGCTGCAGGCCGATGCACGCACCTCGCTCACGGCGCTGTCGAAGCAGGTGGGCCTGTCGGTGCCTTCGACCTCCGAGCGCGTGAAGCGGCTGGAAGAGGCCGGCGTGCTCGACGGCTACCGCGCGGTGGTCCCGCCGCGCAAGGTCGGCTACACCGTGACGGCGCTCGTCGGCATCACGACCGCGCAGCCCGACAAGGCGCGGCTGCTGAAGCTGCTCAAGGGCAAGACCGAAGTGCTGGAGTGCTTCCACGTGACGGGGCAGGACTCGTATGTGCTCAAGGTGATTGCGCGCGACATCGAACACCTCGAAGCCTTCGTGAGCAGCATCAACCACCTGGGCGAGACGCGCACGTCGATCGTCATGTCGATACCGATTCCGGCAAGGGCCGTGGCGGTGCCTGCGGGCATGGCCGAGCTCGAGCCGGCGAAGCCGGCATAGACGGCGCGGCATCGGCCGTCGCGTCCCACGACACGCCACCGCCGATCACGCGTGCGCGCCTGGACACGAGCCCGAAACGGACTCGGCTCACGCAGGAGGCACGGCCGGCAGCGGCCGCGACCACAGCCAGGCCAGCACCGTTGCCATGCACGCGATGGCCAGCACGGCGAGCCATGCGCGGTGCGCGGTGAACGACACGATCACCGCGCAGACCGCCATGGTCACCGTCGCGCTCCACTTGGCACGGCGGCTCACGGTGCGGCCGTTCTCCCAGTTGTGCAACAGCGGGCCGAACAGGCGATGGTTCAGCAGCCACGCGTGCAGGCGCGGCGAGCTGCGCGCGGCGGCCCAGGCGGCCATCAGGATGAACACCGTCGTCGGCATGCCCGGCAGCACCACGCCGATGAGGCCCAGCACCAGGCACAGCACGGCAAAGGCGTACAGCAGGAACCGCGTGAGCGGGGACTTTCGTTCGGGGTCTGGCTTCAACGCAGCACGCTCTGGCTGTTCGGGCTGTTCGGGCTGTTCGGGCTGTTCGGACCGTTCAGGCGGCCATCGCCCGCGGCTGTTCCCGCTCCTGCGGGCCATCGCTCTCGATGCGCATCTTGGGCAGGAACTGCGGGTACTCGCGCTGCATGAAGTCGATCAGCCCTTCGCGCACGCTGCAGCGCAGGTCGAAGGCCAGGCTCGAGGTGGCCGCGGTGCACAGCACGCGAATCTGCATGGTGCGTTCGGTCGCGTCGGTCACGCGCAGGTTGAAGAAGCGGCCGTCCCACTCGGGCGCGGCCTTCACGATGCGCTCCACCTCTTCGCGCAGCGGCGCGAGCGGCATGCCGTAGTCGGCGTAGATGAACACCGCGCCCAGCAGTTGCGCCGAATGCCGCGTCCAGTTCTGGAACGGCTTCTCGATGAAGTAGGTCAGCGGCAGGATGAGGCGGCGCTCGTCCCAGATCTTGATGACCACGAAGGTGCCGGTGATCTCTTCCACGCGGCCCCATTCGCCCTCGACCACGAGCACGTCGTCGATGCGGATCGGCTGGGCCAGCGCAATCTGCAGGCCCGCGATGAGGTTGCTGAACACGGGCTTGGCCGCCAGGCCCGCCACGATGCCGATGACGCCGGCCGAGGCCAGCAGGCTCGCACCCACCTGGCGCGCGCCCGGAAAGGTCATGAGCATCATCGCGGCGCCGGCCACCAGCACCACCGTGGCGGCGGTGCGCGCCAGCACGCGCGTCTGGGTGAGCACGCGGCGCGCCTGCAGGTTGTCGGACACGTCGGAGGGGTTCTGCGCGAGCACGCCGTCGGCGAAGCCGCTGATGGCCTTCACCGCGAGCCAGGTGGTCGATGCGATGAGCAGCAGGCCGGTGAGGTGGCGCACGTTGCCGATGAAGCGCAGGTCGTCGGGCGCGCCCTGCCACACCACGTTGAGCGCCACCAGCGGCAGCACGAGCCGCGCCGCGGCGTTGCAGTTGACCACCATCGTGTGGATCGTCGGGGCCGGGCGGGTGATCCGCCTGAGCACCATGCCACCGATGCGGTGGGCGAGAAGAGCAAGGGGAACTGCGATCAGGGCGGCAACCCATGTGCCGAACCAGGGGTGGGCAAGTATCTCTTTGGTCATCAGGCGGTGGTCGTCTTTGCTGTTTCCGTTGTCTCGTTCAGAGGTTGAAGAATGCGCGCCGCGTCGTCGCGCAGCTGCGTGGCGAGCGCCGTGGCCTGGTCGAGCCGCCGCAGCAGCCAGGGGCTGATGTCGTTGTCGAAGGGGTCGGGCAGGGGAATCGGTCCGCCTACGGCGGTGGAGCCGGCGCTCTCGGGTTGAGAGGGCCCGGTGGTGGGCAGAGTTCCGATGGCGGCTTCGATTCTTTGCGAGGTGCGGCTGATCGGGCCCACGATGTCGTCCGGCGTGAGGCGGTCGCGCCGCAGCACGAGCATCGACTTCACCGCGCTCAGCTGCGCGAGCAGCTGGTAGCTGTGTGCCTGCAGGTGTTCGAGCGGTTCCAGCGGCGGCTGCACCGCGCGCGGTTCGGACAGCGAACGCTGCGTGGCCTGCACCAGCGCCGAGAGGCTGTCGTAGGCCTCGCGGCGCGCGAGGCGCCATTCGAGTTCGGGGCTGCTGTCGATGGCCTGCAGCTGGCCCAGACCGAGCGCCAGGCGCGCATGGCGCGCCTGCGCGGTGAGCACGCGCGCCACCAGCGCCGGAATCTGCGTGCGCTCCCACGAGGGCAGCACGTAGCAGAAGCCCCAGGCGAGCGTGGCGCCGATGAGCGTGTCGGCAATGCGCTCGAACAGCGCGAAGATGGGTGCCACGCCCACGTTCAGCATGTGGGCCTGCACCAGGCCGAGCACGGTGGCCGCCACGGCGGTGATGAGGTAGCGGCGCACCGCGAAGCTGTGCGCAATGGCCTGCGCCACGGTCACGATCACCAGCAGCATCAGCGCCGACGGATGCCCCGACAGCAGCGCCACCGCGAGCACGCAGCCCAGCAGCGTGCCGGCCACCCGCGCGTTGCGGCGCTCCAGCGTCTGCGAGAGGCTGCCGCGCAGCACCACCACGATGGTCAGCAAAATCCAGTAGTCGTGCGAGCCCCAGGGCATCGACACCGCGATGGCGTAGCCCGCGGCAATGGCCAGCGCGGCGCGAATGGCATGGCGCAGCGGCGGCTGGTCCCAGCGCCACAGCGTGAAGAAGGGGCGAAACGACCAGTCGGTCGGGCTCACGAACATCTGCCAGTTGGCGCGCACCACCGCCAGGTTGGGCTCGACGTCGCCGCGCGCCATGGCCGACAGGCGCAGCACCTCGTCGTTGATGTGGCCGATGCGGCTGGCCAGCCCGCGCGCGAGCATGGCGGCGGTGGGCCCGATGTGGCCACCGTGGCTGTTGCTGTCGTCGGACGAGACATGGATGGCCGCCAGCCGTGGCCGGCGGTCGGCCACGGCCTCGGGGTGGCGGCGCATCAGCAGGGCGTCGGCCAGCGCGATGGTTTCGTCGGACAGTTCCTCGAGCACGGTGCGCATCTGGATGAGCGCCTCGGCATGCGCCGGGTGGGCGCGCAGGGTGTCGAGGTCGAGCTCGCTGGCCAGCAGCTGGTCGCGCATTTCGAGCACGATCACCAGCATGGCGGCCAGCCGCTGGCGGCGCGGCGTGCGCGGCGACTCGAGCACGATGTCGCGCGTGGCCTGCAGCTGGTCGGCCAGCGCGGCCTGCTCGCGCAGCAGCTGGCCCAGCAGCGGGGCGGGGGTGTCGCGCACGTCGCGCGTTTCGTCCTGCGGCAGGAACTGGCTGGCCTCGGTGCGCATCAGCGCGGCCAGCGAATACAGCACGTCGGCGATCGACTGGGTGCGAAAGCGCCCGTTGAGCAGCAGGTTCGACAGCGTCGCCCAGATCACGTACAGGCCGGCGCCCATGCCGAAGTGCCAGGTGCGCTCCAGCGCGTCGGCCATGCCGGTGGGCGTGGGCGTGGCCATCGAGAAGATCATGGAGAACATCACCGCGATGGCGATGGGAATGCCCCGCTTGCCCCAGGCCATGGCCAGGAAGGCCATGAAGGTGGCGGGCACCAGCAGCAGCCCGAGGCGGATGGGGGCGGTGTGCAGCATCTGCACCGCAAAGAACAGCGGCAGCCCGATGAGCGGCGCCGGCAGCATCTGCAGGAACTTGCCGCGGCGCGGGCCGGGCAGGTCGGGCGGCGCGGTGACGATCACGCCGGTGGCGGCGGCCGAGGCCGCGAGCGTGCCCAGCCAGAAGTGGATGCCGCCCGAGATGAACAGCAGCCCCAGCGCCACGGTGAGCCCGCTCGCGACGTAGTGGCTCAGCGCAATGCGCAGGGCCGCGCGAAGGCGGGGCGCGGCGTGGGGCCCCGGCATCACTTGGCGGAAGCGTCGCCCTCGGAGGGGCCACCGGCAGTGGGTGCGTCGCGACGGATGCGCGTGAGCTTGCGCGGCGCGGCGGGTGCCGCGGCGGACGCGTCGCCGTCGGCCGGCGCATCGGCGAAGTCGACCACCGTGCTGCGGGCGTACAGGTCGGCCGAGGCGTCTTCCGGGTTCGACTTGGTCGAGGCGGACACCGCGCGCACGCGGTCGCTGGCGCGCAGCTTGTCGTCCACGTTGGCGAACTTGGAGTACTTGGCGAGCAGCGGCACCAGCTGGCCGTAGATGCGCGGTGCGGCGGCCAGGCATTCGCGCTGCTCGATGAAGTCGGGCTCGCCCGTGAAGTTGCCGATCAGGCCGCCGGCCTCGGTGACCAGCAGCGAACCCGCGGCCACGTCCCAGGGGTTGAGGCCGGTTTCGAAGAAGCCGTCGGTGAAGCCGGCGGCCACGTAGGCCAGGTCGAGCGCGGCGGCGCCGGGGCGGCGCAGGCCGGCCATGCGGGGCATCATGTCGGCCATGATGGCCAGGTACTGCTTGAAGTTGTCGCCGGTGCGGAACGGGAAGCCGGTGGAGATCAGGCACTCGCTGAGCTTCACGCGCTTGGACACGCGGATGCGCCGGTCGTTCATGTAGGCGCCGCGCCCCTTGGTGGCGGTGAACAGGTCGTTGCGGCTCGGGTCGTAGATGACGGCCTGCTCGATCTTGCCGCGCACCGACAGCGCGATGGACACGCAGTACACCGGGAAGCCGTGGATGAAGTTGGTGGTGCCGTCCAGCGGATCGATGATCCAGACGTAGTCGGAGTCTTGCGCACCATGCTCGGTGCCCGATTCTTCGGCCAGGATGCCGTGCCCCGGGTACGCGCCAAGCAAGGTTTCGATGATGACCTTCTCGCTGGCGTGATCGACTTCGGTGACGAAGTCGTTGACCTGCTTCTGGGAGATGCGCACGGCCTCGACGTCGAGGGCGGCGCGGTTGATGATCGCGCCGGCGGCGCGTGCGGCCTTGACGGCCACATTGAGCATGGGATGCAGGTTGGGGGACGACATTGGATTGTGAGAAGAACAGGAAAGGAGCCTCTGGGAACCCCTGGAAGCGGCCCGGCGATGCGGGCGGCGAGAATCGGGGGATTTTACCGGGTCCGCCCGTTCGTGTCTCCCCAACCCGCCATGCGCACCCGTTTCATCCTGATCCAGACCAGCCACGCCGGCAATGTGGGCGCCGCCGCCCGCGCCATGAAGACCATGGGTTTCGACGACCTCGTGCTGGTGGCGCCGCGCTGGGCCAACGTGCTGCGGCGCGAGGAAACCATCCAGCGCGCCAGCGGCGCGCTCGACGTGCTGACCAACGCCCGCATCGTCGAGACCCTCGATGAAGCCCTCGACGGCGTGACCCACCTGTGCGCCACGGCCATGATCGCGCGCGACTTCGGCCCGCCCACCCGCACCCCGCGCGAGCACCTGGAACCCCTGGCAAAGCAGGGCGACCAGCACGTCGCCTTCCTGTTCGGCTCCGAGCGTTTCGGCATGCGAAACGAAGACGTGTACCGCTGCAACGTGGCGCTGACCATTCCCACCGACCCGAAGTTCGGCTCGCTCAACCTGGGCGCGGCCATCCAGGTGGTGGCCTACGAATGGCGCCTGGCCCTGGGCGGCTATGGCGTGCGCGAGGCCGCGCCCTCCGTGCAGGCCGACGCGCAAGCCGTGGCCGGCATGCTCGACCACTGGGAGCGCTCGCTGGTGGAGATCGGCTTTCTGGACCCGCAGGCGCCCAAGAAGCTCATGCCGCGGCTGCAGCAGCTGTTCAACCGGGCCCAGCCCACGCCGGAAGAGATTCACATCCTGCGCGGCATCGCCAAGGCCATGAGCGACGCCACGCGCCCGCCCCGCGGCGCCACCGCCCCGATGGACCCGACAGGCCCGACGGGTCCGTAAACCCCCATTGCCTGTACGCGATGACGGCGGGTTATAGACTGCGCGCCCCCTATCGATATAACGAAAACAAAGGCAGCGATGTTCTCTCGACTGCGCGCCGACATCCGGTGCATCCTCGAACGCGACCCGGCCGCCCGCAGCGCCTGGGAAGTAGTGACGCTCTACCCCGGCTTCCATGCCGTGGTGCTGCATCGGTGGGCCCACGCGTGCTGGAACCACGGCTTCAAGTGGTCGGGCCGTTTCATCGCGCACTGCGCGCGCGGCCTGACCGGCATCGAGATCCACCCGGCGGCCAAGATCGGCGAACGGGTGTTCTTCGACCATGCCATGGGCGTGGTGGTGGGCGAGACCGCCGAGATCGGCGACGGCTGCACCATCTACCAGGGCGTGACGCTGGGCGGCACCTCGCTCTACAAGGGCGCCAAGCGGCACCCGACGCTGGGCCGCAACGTGGTGGTGAGCGCCGGCGCCAAGGTGCTGGGCGGATTCGTGGTGGGCGACGGCGCGAAGATCGGTAGCAACGCGGTGGTCATCAAGCCGGTGCCGGCGGGGGCGACGGCGGTGGGCATTCCGGCACGCATCATCCCGTCGAAGAGCAGCGCGAGCGGCGAAAGTGCCGACGTGGCCGCGCCGCAGAAGTTCTCCGCCTACGGCATCACGCAGGAAGACGATCCGCTGAGCCAGGCCATGCGCGGGCTGATCGACAACGCTTCCAGCCAGGAGCACCAGATCGCGCTGCTGTGGCAGGCCATCGAAAAGCTGTCGGCCCAGCCGGGCACCAAGGACTGCGTGCCGTGCGACGCGGCGCGCGACCAGAGCTTCGAGGCGGAAAAGCTGTCGCAGCTCGTGGGCAAGTAGGCCCGCGCTTCAGTCCGCCGGCGGCGGGCGGCGCGCCACGAAGTAGCCGTGGTTGCGCGCCCAGAGCACCACCGCGCCGCGGCTGTGCACGTCGAGCTTGGCGTACACGGTGGACACATGGTTGCGCACCGTGCTCAGCGCCACGCCGAGCTTCTTGGCGATCTCCTTGTCGGCCTGGCCTTCGCACAGCGCGTCGAACACGTCGCGCTCGCGCGGGGTCAGGTCGTCCAGCTGGGGGGCGCGGCCCTGCTCGTTGTGCCGCTTCACGTTGGCCAGCTTCTCGATCAGCGACTTGCTGAACCAGGAGGCGTCCTTCATCACGGTCTCGATGGCGCTGACCAGCTCCAGCTCGGAGCGCTTGCGCTCGCTGATGTCCAGCCAGGCCATGAGCACGCAGGCCTGGCCGTTGATCGTCACGTTCTCGGCGGACACCAGGCAGTCGACGGGCTCGCCGTCCTTGCGGCCGACGCGGAACTCGGCGGCCCTCACGCTGCCGCTTTGCGCCAGCTGGGCCGCGATGGCTTCGCGCGCATCGTCCAGCCAGATGCCGGCCGTGTCCGCGGCGCGGCCCACCAAGTCTTCGGGCGCGTAGCCGGTCACCGCGGTGAACGCCTCGTTGATGTCGAGCAGCGTCAGGTCCTGCGCCCCCAGCACGGCGCTGGGCACGGGCAGCATGCGGAACGCCTTCTGGAACCGTTCCTCGCTCTGGCGCAGCGTGCTTTCGGCCTTGCGGCGGGGCTCCAGGTCCATGAAGGTGAAGAGCATGCAGGCCTCCTCGCCGATGTCGATCGGCTGGCCGGCCACCACCACCGGCTTGTGGCCGCCGTCGGGCAGCCGCAGCTCGGCCTCCATCTGCGGGATGGTGCCGCCTTCGCCCAGCCGCTCCACCGCCAGGTCGCGCTTGTCGGCGTTCTCGAAAACGTCGAGCTGGTACACCGAGCGCCCGATGACCTGTTCGCGCACATAGCCGGTCATTTCCAGGAAGCCCTGGTTGACCTTGATGTAGCGCTGGTCGCTCAGGCGGCAGATCACCGCAGGCGCCGGGTTGGCATTGAAGGTCTTCTCGAAGCGGTTCTCGGCGCTGGCCCACTCGCTGGCGTCGTGCAGGATGAGCGCGAGGCAGTCGGGCTCGCCGTCGGTGTTGGTCAGCACCAGGCTGCGCACGCGGTGCACCCAGTTCACCGTTTCGTCGTGCGCCGGAAACACCTCGACGATCACGTCGCTGAAGCATTCGCCGGCAATCACGCGCTCGATCGGGTACTGGCCTTCCTGCAGCGGGTGGTTGTTGCGGTAGCGCAGGCGAAAACGCTCGCGGTACTGCGTGACGTCGCCGCCCAGGTCGGCCACGGTGCCGACGCCGTGCATCTTCAGCGCGGCCTCGTTGGCCCAGACGATGCGCTGGTCGGGCTCGACCAGCATCACGCCCTCGGTGAGGCCGGTGATGATCTGCTGGAGCTGTCGTCTGTCGGTCTGGGTCTGTAGAACGCGATCGTTCATCGTGTACGTCTCGAACCGCGGAAAGCCCGCATGCGCGCCATTAGAACCCGGCCGCGCAGAGCGGTGCCTTCCGCTTTTTCTTTGGTCAGTCGGGGCTGCTGCGCCGGCCCAGGAAGCCCGCGCCGCCCGACACCAGGGCGCCCAGCAGCAGGACGATCACGCCCGCCCAGGCCGCATGGCTCACGCCCTTGGCCGCCGCATCGCCGGCTTCGCGGGCCTTCTGCTCGGCCTGCTGCTTGAAGGCGTTGTACTTGGCGACCGCCTGGTTGAAGCTCTGCTCGTAGTTGTTCGCCACCTGCTCGGCTTCGGCGCGGCTCTTGCCGGTGCGCGCGGAAATGATGTTCACCAGCGCGTCCTTGTCGGCCGCGTCCAGGCCGGGCTGCGCCTTCTGGCGCAGGCGCTCGAAGAAGGCCGCGAGATCGTCCGCCGACGTCTGCGGCGTGGCGGCCGCGTCGGCGGCGCTCGCCTTGCCGTCGCTGGCCGCCGCACGCGCGTCGGCCTTCAGCTTGTCGGGGTCGAGCGCGGGCTTGCCGGTCTGGCGCAGCAGGGTTTCCAGCTGGGCGCGGGCGTCGGACAGGTCGAAGTTGATGCCGTTCTTCTGCAGCTGGTCTTTCACGCCGGACGCCAGCGTGGGCGCGGCGGCCGCCACGCCCTGGCCGGCGAGCGACAGGCCGGTGCCCGCCACGCCGGAGGCCGCGCCGATGACGCCGCCTGCCAGCGACGAAATCGCATAGACCGTGACCAGCGTGGTCACCGCCCAGCACAGCACGCCGTGCAGGATGCCCTTGCCCGGCGCGGAGCGCCCGGCAAAGAAGGCGCCCACGGCCAGCGCGATGAGCGTGGACGCGCCGACCCACAGGCCGGTGCCCGTGCCGAAGCCGGCGAGCGGGTTGCGTTCGCCCAGCGCATCGATGGCGCCGGAGCCCACGGCCGTGCCGAGCACGCCCAGGAACAGGTAGGTCGCGAGTGCGAGGAACAGGCCGACGAAGACGGCGCCCCAGGAGACGCGTGACGGCCAAGGGCGCAGCCTCTCGGCCGTCAGGAGGGTGGTTGTGTTCATGTTGTTGCTTCCCTGAATGTTCGATGGGACGGCGCGCTCAGCGCCGGGACCACAGCGCGCCGGCGATGAAGCTCACGGCCGCCACCGCCGCCAGCGTGGCGACGGGACTGGTGCGCGCCGCGCTGCGCAGCTGGGCCAGCACCTCGCCGTAGCCCTGCTGCGTGCGCCCGGCGACCTGGCGTGCCTTGCCTTCGATCTGCGTGCCGACATTGCCCGTGGCACCGCCCACGGCGTCCTGGATCTTTCCTGCGATGTTCTGCATCGCGCCTTCGGTTCGTTCGAACATGGTGTTGTCGTCCTTCATTCAATGGGGGAGGGTGCGATGCGCGGTCACTTCGACGGGCGCACCTTGTCGGCCAGGTCCTTGGCGGCCTGCTGGGCCTTGCCGGCGCCTTCCTGCACCTTGCCCTCGACCTTTTCCGTGGCGCCTTCGGCCTCGAGCTTGTCGTTGCCCGTGACCTTGCCGAGCGCTTCCTTCACGGAGCCCTTGACCTGCTTGAGCGTGCCGTCGACGGTGTTCTTGTTCATGGCGGATTCCTTTCGAAAAATGCCCAGGCGAAGCTGCCTGGTGAAAGGAATGTTAGGTTTGCGCCGCGCCTCGAAACAGCTGCGTATGCACCAGATGGCCTAGTGCATTTGCTCCAGAAGACGGGGCAAATCCAGACGTGCTCGCCGCCTGCGTAGGAAGCCGCGCCGCGGGGAGGTCAGCCGGCGCGCTTGGCCGGCGGATGCAGCGCGCCATGCACGTGGCCCGCATGCTGGGCGAAGGCGTCGGGCGCGACCGCCGCCGTGTCGAGCTCCTGAAGAATGCCGCAGGCGTTCGCCGACATCGGCCCGCCGCACTGCAGGCGCAACGCCTTCAGCTGTTTTTCGAGCATCTTCAGTTCCGCGATGCGCGCGGCCACGTGGCCGATGTGGTCGTCCAGCAGCTGGTTGACCTGGCCGCAGTCTTCCTGCGGCGCGTCGCGGAATTTCAGCAGGCTGCGGATCTCGTCGAGCGTCATGTCCAGCGAGCGGCAGCGCCGGATGAAGCCCAGGCGCTGGGCGTGGTCTTCGTCGTAGATGCGGTAGTTGCCGTCGGTGCGCGCGGGCTCCGGCAGCAACTGCTCGCGCTCGTAGTACCGGATGGTTTCGACCGGCGTGTTCGCGACCTTGGCCAGTTCCCCGATTTTCATGATGCGGCAAATGAACGAATGGAAAAGAGCGTTTGACTCTACACCTGCTTCAGGGTTTCCAATCGGTTGCATGACGAACGAGAACGCCTTGAAGCAGCCCGCGCCGCATGCGCATTCACATGCCGACGACCATGGCCGTGGTCATGACCACGGCCATGACCATGCGCCCACCCAAGCCCCTGCGCACGCCCACCCGCATGCCGCCGACGCCTGCTGCGCCGGCAGCCACGGCCCGGTGCCGCTGGCGCCCGATGCGGCCGACGTGCCTAAAGGCGCCTTGCTCTTTCGCATCCCCACCATGGACTGCGCCGTCGAAGAGTCCGAAATCCGCCGTGCCCTCGAGCCCGTGGCGGGCGTCAAGGCGCTGCGCTTTCGCCTGGGCGAACGCACCATGGCCATCACCACCGACGACGGCGCGTTGCCCGAGGCGCTGGCCGCCATCCGCAAGGCCGGCTTCAAGCCCGAGCCATTGAACGCCGCGGGCGGCCCCGCGTCGGGCACGCAGGCCGCCGCCGCGCCCGCGCAGATCGCGGGCATGAGCGTGGGCCTGGTACGCCTCATCGCCGCGCTGGTGCTGGCCGTGGCGGCCGAGTCGATCTCGTTCATGGGGTTCGAGGGCAAGGGGTTCATGGCCGCCGAGATGGTGCTGGCGCTCGGTGCCATCGGCCTGGCGGGCCTGGACACCTACAAGAAGGGCTTTGCCGCATTGGTGCGCGGCCGCCTGAACATCAATGCCCTGATGGCCGTGGCGGTGACCGGCGCGTTCGTCATCGGCCAGTGGCCCGAGGCCGCGATGGTGATGGCGCTGTACGCAATTGCCGAGCTCATCGAGGCCCGTGCCGTCGACCGCGCGCGCAACGCCATCCAGGGCCTGCTGGCGCTCGCGCCCGAGCAGGCCGAAGTGAAGCAGCCCGACGGCAGCTGGCAGGCCGTGATGGCCAACGCCGTCGCGCTGGACGCCGTGGCCCGCATCCGCCCCGGCGAGCGTGTGCCGCTGGACGGCGTTGTCACCGCGGGCACGAGCGCCATCGACCAGGCGCCGGTCACGGGCGAGAGCATTCCGGTCGACAAGACCGTCGGCGACCCGGTGTTCGCGGGCACCATCAACCAGACCGGCGCGCTGGAGTTCCGCGTGACGGCGGTGGCCGCCAACACCACGCTCGCGCGCATCATCCATGCGGTGGAGGAAGCGCAAGGCTCGCGCGCGCCGACGCAACGCTTCGTCGACCGCTTCGCCGCCGTCTACACGCCCACCGTGTTCGTGCTGGCGCTGGCCGTGGCCGTGTTCACGCCGCTGTTCATGGACTGGACGTGGCTGCAGGCGCTCTACAAGGCGCTGGTGCTGCTGGTCATCGCATGCCCGTGCGCGCTGGTCATCTCCACGCCCGTCACCGTGGTGAGCGCGCTGGCCTCGGCCGCGCGGCGCGGCATTCTCATCAAGGGCGGCACCTACCTCGAGGAGGCGCGCAAGCTCAAGGCGATCGCGCTCGACAAGACCGGCACCATCACCGAAGGAAAGCCCAAGCTGGTGGCCTCGTCGCTGCTCGATGCCTCGGCCAGCGAGGCCGAGGTGTTCGCAACGGCCGCGCGCATCGCGGGCCGCTCGGACCACCCGGTGTCCAAAGCCATCGCCGAGGGGCTGAAGGGGCCACGCGAGAAAGCGGGCGAGCAGGCGCTCGAAGAGGCGGCCGACTTCACCGCGCTGCCCGGGCGGGGCGTGCAGGCCACGGTCGCGGGCCAGGCCTATGTGCTGGGCAACCACCGCCTGATCGAAGAGCGCGGGCTGTGTTCGCCCGAACTCGAGGCCGAGCTCCAGCGCCATGAAGAGGCCGGGCGCACCGTCACGCTGCTGGCGTCCGACAAGGCCGTGCTCGCGCTGTTCGCCGTGGCCGACACCATCAAGGAATCGTCCCAGGCCGCGGTGGCCGAGCTGCGAGCGCTGGGCGTGGTGCCCGTCATGCTCACCGGCGACAACGCCGCCACCGCGAAGAACATCGGCGCGCATGCCGGCATCGAGGACGTGCGCGGCAACCTGCTGCCGGAAGAAAAGCTGGCCGCCATCAAGGCCCTGCAGCAGCGCTACGGCGCCGTCGCGATGACCGGCGACGGCATCAACGACGCCCCCGCGCTGGCGCAGGCGGACATCGGCTTTGCCATGGGCGGCGCCGGCACGGACACCGCCATGGAAGCGGCCGACGTGGTCATCATGAACGACGACCTGCGCCGCATTCCCGAGACCATCCGCCTTTCGCGTCGCGCGCATGCGGTGCTGTGGCAGAACATTTCGCTGGCGCTGGGCATCAAGGCGGTGTTCTTCGTGCTGGCCATGTTCGGCAGCGCGAGCATGTGGATGGCCGTGTTCGCGGACATGGGCGCGAGCCTGCTGGTGGTGGCGAACGGGCTGCGGCTGATGCGCGCGGCACGCTGAGCTTCAGCTGCTCGCCGGCCCGGCCGTGGACAGCGTCGGATTGAAGATCAGCAGGCCCGCGCCCATGACCAGCACCAGCGCCACCGTCAGCAGCCAGACCGAGATGGCCAGCGCCCGCCCGCGGCCGATGCCCAGCCGCGAACGGAACCACGCGGTCTCTACACCCAGGTACCAGGCCGTCGCCACCAGCACGACCACACCCGCCGCCACGCCCGAGACGTGCTGCCCGAAGAGGGTCGCCGCCGAGCAGGCCACCATGAAGGGTGTTGCCAGGAAGCACTGCAGGTAGAACGGCCGGCGCAGCGTCGTGCGGTCGATGGCGCGCTTCTGCCTGCCCAGCAGGCCCACCGCCATCGACATGGGGAAGATGCTGAACGCAATGGCGCGGAAGATCAGCAGGTTGGTTTCGGAGGCGAGCACCTGGCTGGCCAGCGGCGTCGGCTTGCCGATGCTGGCCAGCTGGGTGTGCAGGCCCACCTCGACCATGTGCATCAGCAGCACCGAAAGCATCAGGAACAGCGGCGGGCTCACGAGATCGGTGAACTGCTCTTCGTCGGGCTCGCTCAGTTCGGCTTCGGCCTTTGCTGCCAGGGCCAGCGGGTGCCGCAGGACGCGCCAGAACGTCCTGGGATAGAAGAGCAGCCACGTCATCACTTCGTACAGAAGCTCTTCGACGGAGCGGATGAACTTGAGGAACTCCATGGCGGGTGCGGGCCATCATGCCATTGCATCCTCCGGCCTGGCGAGCCTCTGGCGCCGCGAACCGGGTTCGAACTAACATTGCGGACACTTTTGTCAACGAAGCGATCCGATCCATGTCCGCCACCTCGCTGCTGCTGCAACTCATCGTCATCCTGACCACCGCGCGCGTGTGCGGCTGGGTGCTTCGCTACGTGGGCCAACCCAGCGTGGTGGGCGAAATGGCGGCGGGGCTCATGCTGGGCCCGGTCGTCATGGGCGCGCTGTTTCCTTCGCTGCATGCGCAGCTGTTCTCCAAGGAGTCGCTGCAGGGGCTCTCGTCGCTGTCCACGCTGGGTCTGGTGCTGTTCATGTTCGTGGTCGGCTTGGAGCTGCGGGCGTCGCAGGGCGTGCGCGAGCAGTTGCGCTCCGCCGGCTACGTGGGCGTGTTGAGCACCGTGGTGCCGGCCGCGCTGGGCATTGCTATCGCGCCGGCGCTGCATCCCTCGCTGGCGCCGGCCGGCGTGGGCTTCTGGCCTTTCGCGCTGTTCATCGCGGCGGCGCTGTCGATCACCGCGTTCCCGGTGATGGCGCGCATCCTGAAGGACCGCGGCATGACGCGCACTTCCTTTGGCCAGCTGTCGCTCGGCGCGGCCGCGGTGGTCGACGTGTTCGCCTGGATCCTGCTGGCCTTCGTGGTGGCGATGGTCGGCGCGGGCGAGGGCTTCCACGGCCTGCTGAAGACCACGCTGGGCATGGTGGTGGTGCTGTGCGTGCTGTTCCTGGCCGTCAAGCCGGCCTTCGCCTGGCTGCTGCGCACCAAGGCGCCCGAGGGCGAGCCGTCGATCACGCTGATGGCCGCGCTGATGATCGGCCTGCTGGCCACCGCGCTGGTCACCGAGTGGCTGCACCTGCATGCCGTGTTCGGCGCCTTCCTGTTCGGCGCCTGCCTGCCGCGCGACGACCGGCTGCTGAAGTCGTTGACCGAGCGCATCGAGCCGATCTCGATCGTGGTGCTGATGCCGCTGTTCTTCGCGCTGGCGGGGCTGGGCACCACGTCCAGCGCGTTCTCGGGTGCGGGCTTCGGCGCCATGATGCTGATCCTGGGCGTGGCCGCCTTTGGCAAGATCGCCGGCGGCGCCATCGGCGCGCGCATGGCCGGCTACGGCTGGCGCGACAGCCTGGCCACCGGCTCGCTGATGAACGCGCGCGGGCTGATGGAACTCATCGTCATGAAGATCGGGCTGGACGCCGGCCTCATCGGCCCCGAGCTGTTCACGATGCTGCTGGTGATGGCGCTGGTGACCACCGCGATGACCGGGCCGCTGATCAACCTGTTCATCGGCCGCAAGGCGAGCGTGCCGGTCGGCACTGCAGAGGTCGGCGCGGCGGCCAAGTCCTGAAGGGCTCGCGGCGGCGGCTCAGTCCCCGCGCCGCACCGTGAACCCGATGCGCGTCTCTCCGCCCTGGCTCGACGCGAACACGCGCCCGCCGTGCATGCGCGCAATGGCTTCCACGATCGACAGGCCCAGGCCGTGGTGCCGGGTGGAGCCGTCGCGGGCGTGCGCGGCGCGGTAGAAGCGCTCGAACAGGCGGGGCAGGGCTGCCGGGTCGATCGGCTCGCCCTGGTTGACCACGGCCACTGCGAACTCGTTCGCGTCGTCTTCCCCGATCTCGATGCGCAAGGTCGACGCCGGCGCGGCAAAGCGGATCGCGTTGCCCAGCAGGTTGAACAGGGCGCGCCGGATCAGCGCGGCGTCCACGTCGGCCGTGGCGTCGCCCCGCACCTCGGCACGCAGGCCGGCTTCTTCCAGCATGGCGTCGTAGAAGTCGATCACGTCGGCGGCCTGCACGGCCAGCTGTGTGGCCGCCCGCTTGCGCATCGCCCCGCCGCGCTCGGCCTGCGACAGGAACAGCATGTCGGTGACGATGCCCGACAGCCGTCCGATTTCCTCGAGGTTGGACGCCAGCACCGTCTGCAGCTCCTCGTTGCTGCGCGGGCGGGTGAGCGCCAGCTCGGTCGAGCCGATCAGGTTGGCCAGCGGCGTGCGCAGCTCGTGCGCCACGTCGGCGTTGAAGGACTCCAACTGCACATAGGCCCGCTGCACCCGCAGCAGCAGCGCGTTGAACTGCGTGATCCACGGGCGAAGCTCTTCGGCGAAGGCCATGGCGTCGATGGGTTGGTTGGCCTTGTCGGGCGCCATGGCCGCGGTGCGGTCGGCCAGCGCCTTCAGCGGGCGCAGGCCGCGCCGCACCAGCCACATGCCCGTGAGCGAGACCAGCGCGGTGCCCAGCACCACGGCGCCCAGCAGCGTCCACGCCAGGCGCCGCAGCAGCCGCGCCTCCTGCTCCATGTTCACGCCGAGCTGCACGGACAGCTGAAGGGTGTTGCCGCCCTGCGTCCAGGGCACCTCCAGGTCGCGCCGCATCCAGTGGGCGCCCGGCGCGGGGGCGGACTGGAAGAGCTCGCGGCCTGCGTGCGAGATGCGCAGCGACACGTCGTCCTGCATCGAGAAGAAGTCGTCCAGCTTGTGCCGCAGGAACACCAGGTCGCCGCCTTTTTCGGCCTCCTGCAGCAGGTGCTGTACCAGCACTGCCTTCTGGCCGATCTCGTCTTCCTGCTTCTGCCCGAAGCTCCAGGCCGTGACCATGTACACCGCCAGGCAGACCACGCTCAGGCCGAACAGGGTCTGCGCGGCGAACCAGAGCGACAGCCGGCGCTGCAGCGAGAGCCGTTGCGGCCGCGGGCTCATGCCCAGGAGCGGTCTTCCAGCACGTAGCCCATGCCGCGCACCGTGTGCAGCAGCTTCACGTCGAACGGGTCGTCCAGCTTGCTGCGCAGGCGGCGGATGGCGACCTCCACCACGTTGGTGTCGCTGTCGAAGTTCATGTCCCACACCTGCTCGGCGAGCGTGGTGCGCGACAGGATCTGGCCGCGCCGGCGCAACAGCACGACGAGCAGCGTGAACTCCTTGGCCGTGAGCTCCAGGCGTGTGCGGTTGCGTGCGCACTTGCGGCTGATGAGGTCGACCTCGAGGTCGGCCAGCCGGAGATGGGTCGATTCCTGCGGCTTGCCGCGCCGCAACAGCGCCTGCACGCGGGCCAGCAGCTCTGAAAAAGAGAAGGGCTTGACGAGATAGTCGTCCGCGCCTTGCTGCAGCCCCTGCACGCGGTCTTCGACCTTGTCGCGCGCGGTGAGGACCAGCACGGGAACGTTCTTCGTGCGGCGTATGGCCTGCAGCACGCCGAAGCCGTCGATGCCGGGAAGCATCACGTCGAGCAGGACGAGGGCGTAGTCCCCCTCTGTCGCAAGGTACTTTCCTTCGATGCCATCGCGGGCGATATCCACCACGTAGCCGTTCTCTTCGAGTCCCTTCTTGAGGTAGTCGCCGAGTTTGGGCTCATCTTCAATGACCAGAATTCGCATCGATAGATGGTAACGAAGCGCTTTCGCTACGCCAGTTACGATTTAGTAATCCTATTGACGGACAAACGCTCCCCCTGCCGTCATACATTGCGCCGGGCCTGCGGATTGCAGGGGCATTGGCGCAAGACGCGCCGAAGGCCGCCGATATACTTTTTGCCTCCATGCGCCGCTGGCTCCTCATCTTCCTGCTTGCTCTCTTGCCGCTGCAGCTCAGCTGGGCCGCGGCATCGGCGTACTGCCAGCACGAGCGCGACAAGCAGCCCGAGCACTGGGGCCACCACGACAGCGAAGGCCGCGACACCGACCGCAGCCACAGCGGCGAGGGTGCGCAGAAAAATTCGAGCACGCAGCCCAATGCCGTGGTCGGCGACTGCGCGGTCTGCCATGCAGGCTGGGCACAGCATGCCGACGCCTCCACCGAGCCGGCGCTGGCCGCGGCCCGCATCGCGCAGACGCCCCGCATGACGCCCGCCGAGCGCTTCGCCTCGCACATCCCCGACGTTCCCGTGCGGCCCGACTGGTCTCTCGCCCTCTGATTCGGCGAGAGAACCCACCCACCTTCTGATCTTCATCATCAGCTGAGCCTTTCTCGCCGAATTCGTCCGTCCGTTGTTTTGCAACCCAGGAGAATTCGATGCGCACGCTCTTCGTGCCGCTGGCCGTCTTGGCCATGGCGGCGCCCCCGGTTTTTTCGCAGGTCGTGCAGACCTCGGCCGGCTCCCCTTACTCGTCCTCCCGTGCGGCCACGCGCACGCTGGAGCCCTCCGGCCCGCTGAATCTGCAGGCCGCGCTCGCGATGGCGCTGCACGCCAACCCGGGCCTGTACGCCGCATCGCGCGAGCAGGACGCGACCGAGGCCGCCATCGTGCAGGCCGGCGCCTGGCCCAACCCCACGCTCGACGCGCAGGTGGAAGACCTGCGCCGCGACAACCGCACCACCACGCTGATGCTGAACCAGCCCCTCGAACTGGGCGGCAAGCGCGCGGCGCGGGTGACGGCGGCCGAGCGCGCGCGCGACCAGGCCGCGTCGGCGCTGGACGCGCGCCGCGCCGAGATTCGCGCGGCCACCGTCACTGCCTTCTTCGAGGTGCTGACCGCGCAGGAGCGGCTGCGCCTTGCGCAGGATTCGGTGGGCCTTGCGCAGTCGGGCACCCGCGCGGCCGCCAACCGCGTGGCCGCCGGCAAGGTCTCGCCGCTGGAAGAAACCAGGGCGCGCGTGGCCGAGGCGGGCATTCGCGTCGAGCTGCTGCAGGCCGAAGGCACGCTGCGCTCGGCGCGCCAGCAGCTGGCCGCGCTGTGGGGCAACGCGGCCCCGCGCTTCACGCAGGTGGACGGCGCGGTCGACCAGCTGCCGGCCATGGCGCCGGCACAGGACATGCAAAGCCTGCTGGCCGCCGCACCCGTGGTGCGGCAGGCGCGGCTCGAGGTCGAACGGCGCCGGGCGCTGTCCGAGCTGGAGCAGGCCAAACGCATGCCCGACGTGACCGTGTCGCTCGGTGCCAAGCGCGTGCCGTCTTCCGAAGGCGAGACGGGCGGCGGGCGGCGCAACCAGGTGGTGGTGGGGCTGTCGATTCCGCTGCCGATCTTCGACACCAACCGCGGCAACGTGGCCGAGGCGCTGAGCCGCGAGGAGAAGGCGCGCGACGAACTGGCCGCTGCCGAGCTGCAGCTGGGCACCGACGTGGCCCAGGCCACCGAGCGCCTGAACTCCGCGCGCGCCACCGCCCAGACGCTGCAGCGCGACGCGCTGCCCGGCGCCGAGACCGCCTACAAGGCCGCGACCAAGGGCTTCGAACTCGGCAAGTTCAGCTTCCTGGAGGCGCTGGACGCGCAACGCACGCTGTTCCAGGTGCGCGCGCAGTACCTGCTGGCGCTGGCCGACGCGCACCGCGCGGCCGGCGACCTCGACCGGCTGCTGGGCCGCCACGGCGACGACACCGCCCTTGCACTCCCTCTCGCGACGCCCGCCGCGCGCTGAACCCCACATTCCACACACCATGAACGCACAAGAACGCAAACCAGTGGCCGAGCGCATCGGCAAGAAGCAGTGGATCGCCATCGCAGTGGTCCTCGCCGTGGGGCTCGGCGCCGGCGCGATGATTCTGCGCACCTCGCCCGCCAAGCCCGAGGCGGCCGGCCACGCCGAAGCGGCCGGGCACGGCGACGGCGAGCACCACGAAGAGGGCGAGGCCCACGGCAAGGAGGCCGGCAAGCAAACGACCAAGGAGGCGGACAAGGACCACGACCACGGTCACGGTCACGGCGAGGCCGCAGGCCATGCCGACAAGGAGCACCACGCCGAGGGCAAGAAACCCGAGGGCGGCGCACCCGGCAAGGCTGCCGCCGCGCCTGGCAAGGAGGGCGGCGAGGACAAGGAACACAAGGAACACAAGGCACACGAGGAAGGCGAAGAAAAGATCGCCTTCACCGATGCGCAGGTCAAGGCCGCCGACATCGCCATCGCAAGCGCCGGCCCCGCGCGCATCAAGCTCGCGCTGCAGCTGCCCGGCGAGATCAAGTTCAACGAAGACCGCACGGCCCACGTGGTGCCGCGCGTGGCGGGCGTGGTCGAGGGCGTATCGGCCGACCTGGGGCAGGAGGTCAAGCGCGGCCAGGTGCTGGCCGTGCTGTCGAGCCCTTCGCTGTCGGAGCAGCGCAGCGCGCTGCAGACGGCGCAGCGCCGGCTGGCGCTGGCCCGCACCACCTACGAGCGCGAGAAGAAGCTGTGGGAAGAAAAGATATCCCCGCAGCAGGACTACCTGCAGGCCGAGCAGGCCATGCAGGAGGCCCGGATCGAGGTGGCCAACGCCAACCAGAAGCTGCTGGCGCTGGGCGCCACCCCGGGCTCGGCCGCGCTCGGTCGCTACGAGCTGCGCGCGCCCTTCGACGGCATGGTGGTCGAGAAGCACATTGCGCTGGGCGAGTCGGTGAAGGAAGACGTCAACGTGTTCACCATTTCCGACCTGTCGAGCGTGTGGGCCGAGATCAGCGTGGCCGCCGGCAACCTGAACCTGGTGCGCATCGGCGAGCCGGTGATCATTCGCGCCAGTGCCTTCGACCAGACGGCCGCCGGCAAGGTGTCCTACGTGGGCTCGCTCATCGGCGCGCAGACGCGCACCGCCACCGCGCGCGTCACGCTGACCAACCCGCAGCGCATCTGGCGCCCGGGCCTGTTCGTGAACGTCGAGCTCGTGGCCTCGGAGACCGACGCGCCCGTGACCGTGTCGGCCGAAGCGATTCAAACGGTGGAAGACAAGCCCACGGTGTTCCTGCGCGTGCCCGGCGGCTTCGTGCCGCAGCACGTGCAGACGGGCCGCAGCGACGGCAAGCGCGTCGAGATCGTCGGCGGCCTGACGCCCGGCGCTGCGTATGCCGCGAGCGGCAGCTTCGTCGTGAAGTCGCAGCAGGGCAAGAGCTCGGCCACGCACACGCACTGAGGACGCCGCATGTTCGAACGCATCATCGGTTTTTCCATTGCGCAGCGCTGGCTCGTGCTGCTCGCCGTGCTGGGCATGGCGGCGCTCGGCGTCTTCAGCTACCAGAAGCTGCCCATCGACGCGGTGCCCGACATCACCAACGTGCAGGTGCAGATCAACACTGCCACGCCCGGCTACTCTCCCCTGGAGACCGAGCAGCGCGTGACCTACCCGATCGAGACCGTCATGGCCGGGCTGCCCGGCCTGCAGCAGACGCGCTCGCTGTCGCGCTACGGCCTGTCGCAGGTGACGGTGATCTTCAAGGACGGCACCGACATCTACTTTGCGCGCCAGCTCGTGAACGAACGCATCCAGTCGGCGCGCGAGAGCATGCCCAGCGGCATCTCGCCGGTGATCGGGCCCATCTCGACCGGGCTGGGCGAGATCTACCTCTGGACCGTGGAGGCGGAAGAGGGCGCGAAGAAGGCCGACGGCCAGCCGTATTCGCCAACCGACCTGCGCGAGATCCAGGACTGGATCATCAAGCCGCAGCTGCGCAACGTGGCCGGCGTGACCGAGATCAACTCCATCGGCGGCTACGCCAAGGAGTTCCAGATCGCGCCCGACCCGGCCAAGCTGCTGGCCCACGGCCTGAGCATGACCGACCTGGTCACCGCGCTGGAGCGCAACAACGCCAACGTGGGCGCGGGCTACATCGAGAAGCGCGGCGAGCAGTACCTCATTCGCGCGCCGGGGCAGGTGAAGTCGGCCCAAGACATCGGCAACGTCATCCTGGGCAACGCGGGCGGCATTCCCCTGCGCGTGCAGGACGTGGCCGAGGTCGGCATCGGGCAGGAGCTGCGCACGGGCGCGGCCACCGACAACGGCCGCGAGGTGGTGCTGGGCACGGTGTTCATGCTCATCGGCGAGAACAGCCGCACGGTGTCGCAGGCGGTCGACAGGAAGATGCAGGAGGTCAACCGCACGCTGCCCGCGGGCGTGAAGGCGGTCACCGTGTACGACCGCACGGTGCTGGTCGACAAGGCCATCGCCACCGTGAAGAAGAACCTGTTCGAGGGCGCGGTGCTGGTCATTGCCGTGCTGTTCCTGTTCCTGGGCAACATCCGCGCGGCGCTGATCACCGCGCTGGTGATCCCGCTGTCGATGCTGTTCACCTTCACCGGCATGGTGAACCAGAAGGTCAGCGCCAACCTCATGAGCCTGGGGGCACTGGACTTCGGCATCATCGTCGACGGGGCGGTGGTGATCGTGGAAAACTGCGTGCGCAGGCTGGCCCATGCGCAGGCGAAGCACGGCCGGCCGCTCACGCGCAGCGAGCGCTTCCACGAGGTGTTCGCGGCCTCGCAGGAGGCGCGGCGCCCGCTGCTGTTCGGCCAGCTGATCATCATGATCGTGTACCTGCCGATCTTTGCGCTCACGGGCGTGGAGGGCAAGCTGTTCCACCCGATGGCCTTCACCGTGGTGATTGCGCTGCTGGGCGCGATGATCCTGTCGATCACCTTCATTCCCGCGGCCGTGGCGCTGTTCATCGGCAACAAGGTCGGCGAGAAGGAAAACCGCTTGATGGCGTGGGCCAAGCGCGGCTACGAGCCGCTGCTGGCGCGCGTGATGCAAGCCAAGGCGCTGGTCATCACCGTGGCCGCGGTGGCCGTGGTGCTGTCGGGCCTGCTGGCCACGCGCCTGGGCACGGAGTTCGTGCCCAGCCTCAGCGAGGGCGACTTCGCCATCCAGGCGCTGCGCATTCCGGGCACCAGCCTCACGCAGTCGGTCCAGATGCAGAAGCAGCTGGAAAGCACGCTGAAGGCGAAGTTTCCGGAAATCGAGCGCGTGTTCGCGCGCACCGGCACGGCCGAGATCGCATCCGACCCCATGCCGCCGAACATCTCCGACGGCTACATCATGCTCAAGCCCGAGATCGAGTGGCCCGCGGTCCACGGCGCGTCACGGCGCACGCGCGCCGAGCTTCTCGCCGCCGTGCAGGAAGAAGTGGAGAAGCTGCCGGGCAACAACTACGAGTTCTCGCAGCCCATCCAGCTGCGCTTCAACGAGCTGATCTCGGGCGTACGCAGCGACGTGGCCGTGAAGATCTTCGGCGACGACATGGACGTGCTGAACCAGACGGCGGCCGAGGTGTCGCAGGCGCTCGGCAAGATCCCCGGCGCGGCCGAGGTGAAGGTCGAGCAGACCACCGGCCTGCCGATGCTCACCGTGAACATCGACCGCCAGAAGACCGCACGCTACGGCCTGAACGTGGGTGACGTGCAGGACGCGATTTCCATCGCGGTGGGCGGGCGCGAGGCCGGCACGCTGTTCGACGGCGACCGGCGCTTCGACATCATCGTGCGGCTGCCCGAGCACCTGCGCACCGACCTCGAGGCCATCAAGCGGCTGCCCGTGGCCTTGCCCAAGGGCGCGGGGGCCGATGGCGCGCGCACCAGCTTCATTCCGCTGGGCGAGGTGGCCACGCTCGACATCGCGCCCGGCCCCAACCAGGTCAGCCGCGAGGACGGCAAGCGCCGCATCGTGGTGAGCGCCAATGTGCGCGGGCGCGACCTGGGCTCCTTCGTGGCCGAGGCCGAGGAAGCCATGCGCAACGTGAAGATCCCCGCCGGCTACTGGACGGTGTGGGGCGGCCAGTACGAGAACCTGGCGTCGGCCACCGAGCGGCTGCAGGTGGTGGTGCCGGTGTCGCTGCTGCTGGTGCTCACGCTGCTGTTCGCGATGTTCGGCAACCTCAAGGACGGCCTGCTGGTGTTCACGGGCATCCCGTTCGCGCTCACGGGCGGCATCGTGGCGCTGTGGCTGCGCGACATTCCGCTGTCCATTTCGGCGGCCGTGGGCTTCATCGCGCTGTCGGGCGTGGCGGTGCTCAACGGGCTGGTGATGATCTCGTTCATCCGCAACCTGCGCGACAACGGCCTGCCGCTGGACGCGGCCATCCGAGAAGGCGCGCTCACGCGGCTGCGCCCGGTGCTGATGACGGCGCTGGTCGCCTCGCTGGGCTTCGTGCCGATGGCCATCGCCACCGGCACGGGCGCCGAGGTGCAGCGGCCGCTCGCCACGGTGGTGATCGGCGGTATCCTTTCCTCGACCGCCCTCACGCTGCTGGTGCTGCCGCTGCTCTACCGCCTGGCGCACCGGCGCGACGAGGACGAGGTGCGGCAGGAGGCGGGAGAAACGCAGCACGGCACGCCGCTGGCACCCGCTACACCCCCAACACCCACCACGCAAGGTTCTCATGGCCCATGACCATTCCCAGGCCCACGGCCATTCGCATGGCGCGGGCGGCAACGAGAAGGCGCTGCGCTGGGCGCTGTTGCTGACCACCACCTACCTCGTGATCGAGGTGGCGGGCGGGTTGTGGTCCGGCAGCCTGGCGTTGCTCTCCGACGCGGCCCATATGTTCACCGACACGGCGGCGCTGGCCATTTCGCTGGCGGCCATCCGCATCGGCCGCCGGCCTGCCGACCGGCGGCGCACCTTCGGGTACTACCGCTTCGAGATCCTGGCGGCGATGCTCAATGCCGTGCTGCTGTTCGGGGTGGCGATGTATGTGCTGTACGAGGCCTGGCGACGGCTCTCGTCGCCGGCCGAGATCGCGTCGGGCACCATGCTCTGGGTGGCCGTGGGCGGGCTGGCCGTCAACTTCGCGGGCATGCGCATCCTGGCGGCGGGCAAGGACGACAGCCTCAACGTGAAGGGCGCTTACCTGGAGGTGTGGGCCGACATGCTGGGCTCGGTCGGCGTGATCGTGGGTGCGCTGGTGATCCGCTTCACGGGCTGGGCGTGGGTCGACTCGGTGGTCGCGGTGGCCATCGGGCTGTGGGTGCTGCCGCGCACCTGGCGGCTGCTGCGCGAGAGCCTGAACGTGCTGCTGGAAGGGGTGCCCGACGACGTGGACCTGCCCGCCGTCGAGCGCGCGCTGCTCGGCGGCGAGGGCGTGGCCAGCGTGCACGACCTGCACGTGTGGGCCCTGTCGAGCGGCAAGGTGAGCCTGAGCGTGCACGTGGTGTGCACGCCGGGCACGGCCGACCTGGCGCCGCTGACCTTGCGATTGCGCGCGCTGCTGGCGGAGCGCTTCGACATCCACCACTCCACCGTGCAGGTCGAGCGCGTTCCCTGCGAGCAGGCCGCCGAAAGCCACGGGTTCGGGCCGGCGCAGGCCTGAGCCCGCGGCAAGCCGCGTTCAGACGTCAGACCTGCCCGCGCGCCTTGAGCAGGGCCCAGCGCTCGGGCGCGATGGCGGCCTTCATGGCTTTGAGCGGATCGATCTCGCCGGTGTTGTCCGCGTGGGCGACGACGAAATCGTCGGTCGTGTTCAGCATGGCGTGCGCGGCGGGCGCATTGAAATGCGCCGCGAGGTTTTTCAGCACGCGCATTGCCGAGGCCGTGCTTTGCCGCAGCGCCATGAACTGGCCGTGCAGCAGGCAGGCTTCCTTCAGCGCCGCGTCGTCGAGCCAGCGCTCGTGCGCGTCGCCTTGCACCGCGCGAATTTCGTCGGGCGCCCAGAGGTGGTAGCTGACCTCTTCGCCGGTCTCCAGCACGCGGCGCCGGGTCGACTCTAGGCCCCACACCAGGAACGGAGGCCACGCGGCCTCGAAGTCTTCCTGCGTGTAGCAGATGAGCAGGCAGTAGATCTTTTCGTCCGAGGGGATCTGCGCGAGCGCGCGCGCAATCTCGTCCCGCAGCAAGGCCTCGACCTTGGCGGCCACGCTCGCGAGCGTCTCGCCCTTGCGCGGGCGGCGGTAGCTCAGGCGGCTTTCGCCGCTGGGGGTGCCGTCGTCGCCGAGGTACTCGAGCGTGATGGTGTCGAGTTGCGCGGCCTCGGTGTAGCGGTAGACGTCCTGGCAGAGCCAGGCCTTGCGGGTCTCGGCCCAGTTGGAGGTGACGGCGCGTTCGAGCCGGCCGTTCTTCCACACGTAGCGCGTGTCGAAGCCCTCGTGGCCGCGGCTGATGTGCTGCGAGTCCAGCAGGCCGTCGGCGGGGCGGTAGCGGTACTGGGTGACCGTGGCGAGCCGGGGCGCGCCTTCTTCGTACACGTCCAGGTCCAGGGCGGTGCGCCGGTCGGCTTCGTGCAGCCATGCGGTGACGCGGCCACGGCTTTGGCGCTGCAGCACCAGGCGGCCCTCGGCGTCGAAGCCGTAGTGCATGTGGCGCTCGGGGTCGGCCTGGTCGTCGGCCAGCCATCGGGGCGCGGGGCCGCCATATTTCTCGCGCATGAACGGGGTGGCCTCGCCCATCGACTCGGTGGCCCAGCGCCACGACACGGCCTGCGCCGCGCAATCCGCCAGCAGCCGGCTGGCGTTGGCAATGTCCGAATAGGTGCGGTAGACCCCCGCCAGCATCGTTCGATGCGCTTTCAGCGGTTTTGGCGGATGGCCGATTTGGGCCGGAAGGCCTTGCAGACCGTGTCGTCCGTCTCGAGGTATGGCCCGCCGATCAGGTCGATGCAGTAGGGCACCGCCGCGAAGATGCCGGGCACGAGCTGGGTGCCGTCGGCATCCTTCAGCCCCTCGAGCGTTTCCGCGATCGCCTTGGGCTGGCCGGGGAGGTTGAGGATCAGGCTCTGGCCGCGGATCACCGCCACCTGGCGCGAGAGGATCGCGGTCGGCACGAAGCGCAGGCTGATCTGGCGCATCTGCTCGCCGAAGCCGGGCATTTCCTTGTCGCCCACGGCCAGCGTGGCCTCGGGCGTCACGTCGCGCAGGGCCGGGCCGGTGCCGCCGGTGGTGAGCACCAGCGAGCAGCCGGCGTCGACCAGCTCGACCAGCGTGGCGCTGATGCGCGCGGCCTCGTCGGGAATCAGCCGGGGCTCGAATTCGATCGGGTTCTTCAGTGCGCGGCCTAGCCATTCCTTCAGCGCAGGCAGGCCCTTGTCCTCGTAGGTGCCGCTCGATGCGCGGTCGCTGACCGAGACGATGCCGATGCGGACGGCGTCGGGTGCGCTCATGGTGTTGCTCCTTCCGCCTCTGGGGGAAGGTGGGGATGGGGGCGGGCAGAGCGCCCGATGGTGGCGCCGCGTGCCCCCACTCCAACCCTCCCGCGGGAGGGGAGGGAGAAAGACAGCGAATTCATGCGTCCTCTTCCCGGTCCTGCGCGGCCGCCGCGGCGGCGTGATCGTCGCCGCCGTGCACGGCCAGTTGCTGGCGGACCAGCTGGAAGATCTCGCGGTAGGCCTTGCCCTGCCGGGGCGCTTCTCCGGCCGGGCCGGTCTTCATGTCCTTGCGGGCCTGGCGCACCAGGGCGCGCAGTTGCTGGGAGTCAGTGGCGGGATGGGTTTCGATCCAGCCGCCGAGGGCGTCGTCGTCGCCGATCAGGCGGTCGCGCCAGCGTTCGGCCTCGTGCAGCGCGGCGGCCTCGGCGGCCGGCACGGTGTTCTGCTCGGTCAGGGCGAGCTTGACGGCCTCCAGCGTGGGCTCGTCGAGCTTGCGCATGAGCTTGCCGATGAACTGCATCTGCCGGCGCTTGCCCTCGAAATTGGTGATGCGCTTGGCTTCGATGACGGCATCGACGAGCTTCTCGCCGAGCGGCAGCGCATCGAACAGGGCCGCGCGCAGGCCGAGCAGTTCCTCGCCGAGCTTTTGCAGTTCGTCGCTTTCGCGCTTGAGATCGGTGCGGCTGGATTCGTCGGTGCCCTTGAGCTCGCGCTTGAGCTCCAGGTCGAGTTCGCTGCCTTCGGCGACGAACTGGCCACGGACGAAATAGCCTTTTTTGGGTTTGCGGGACATGGGATGGATTCTGGGCCGCACCGTGCGGCGTTGCAACGCATGCAATGCGTGCAATGGGCAGTGGGAAGCTGGGGGGTAAACGTGAAACAGGGGGCGCAAGTATCATAGCCACCACATGACGACACCATCTTCGCGCGCCGATTCCGGCTTCGCCTACAGCCGCTCCTTCTTCGAAAACCTGGTCGACACAGCCTTGGCGCATGCCAAGAAGCTCGGTGCCACCGACGCCGGGGCCGAGGCCTCCGAGGGCTGCGGCCTGAGCGTGTCGGTTCGCAAGGGCGAGCTGGAAAACGTCGAGCGCAACCGCGACAAGTCGCTGGGCGTCACGGTCTATGTGGGTCACCGACGCGGCAACGCCAGCACCTCCGACTTCTCCGAAGCCGCCATCCAGCAGACCGTGCAGGCGGCCTACGACATTGCCCGGTTCACCGCCGAAGACCCGGTGAGCGGCCTGCCCGACGAGGCCGACATCGCCAAGGAACACCCCGAGCTCGACCTGTTCCACCCCTGGGACGTGACCAGCGAGCAGGCCGCCAAGCTGGCGCTGGAGTGCGAAGAAGCGGCGCTGTCGACCGACAAGCGCATCACCAACAGCGAAGGCGCGGGTGTGTCGGCCCAGCAGAGCCATTTCTTCAGCGCCCACACGCACGGCTTTCGTGGCGGCTATGCCAGCTCGCGGCACTCCATCTCGGTGGCGCCCATCGCCGGCAAGGGCGACGGCATGCAGCGCGACGCCTGGTACAGCTCCATGCGCGCGGCCGACGAGCTTGCCAGCCCGCAGGCGGTGGGCCGCTACGCCGCCGAGCGGGCGCTCAGCCGCCTGAAGTCGCGCAAGATCAAGACCACCGAATGCCCGGTGCTGTTCGAGTCGCCGCTGGCTGTGGGCCTTTTGGGCGGGCTGGTGCAGGCCGTGAGCGGCGGGGCGCTGTACCGCAAGAGCACCTTCCTGCTCGACTCGCTGGGCAAGCCGGTGCTGCCCAAGCACATCGACATCGCAGAAGACCCGCATGTGATGCGCGGCAAGGGCAGCTCGCCCTTCGACGACGAAGGCGTGATCACCCGGGCGCGCAAGGTGGTCGATGCAGGCCGCCTCGAAGGCTACTTTCTCTCGACCTATTCGGCCCGCAAGCTGGGCATGAAGACCACCGGCAACGCCGGCGGCTCGCACAACCTGACGCTGAGCTCGCGCCTGACGAAGCACGGCGACGACCTCGACGCCATGCTTGCCAAGCTGGGCACCGGCCTGTTCGTGATCGAGCTGATGGGCCAGGGCGTGAACTACGTGACCGGCGACTACTCGCGCGGCGCGAGCGGTTTCTGGGTCGAGAAGGGCCGCATCGCCTTCCCGGTGGAAGAAATCACCATCGCCGGCAACCTGAAGGACATGCTCATGGGCATCGAAGCCATCGGGGCGGACGCCTACACCTTCGGCGCCAAGACCACGGGCTCGATCCTGGTCAACCGGATGAAGATCGCCGGCAGCTGAGCCGGCCGATCTGACAAGGTTGCCGGGCTCGCGCTAAGGGGCTTCCGGCGCGCCCAGCAAGTGCTGCAGCATGCGCTGCGCATTGAGCGGCAGCTCTTGCGACGTGCGCACGCACGCCAGCAAGGTGCGCTCTGCCCAGGCGTCGGCCAGCGAGGCGCGTGCGATCTTCATCGTGCGGGCGCAACGCGCGGCCGCGGTTTGCGGCACGATGCCCACGCCGATGCCTTGCTCGACCATGCGGCACACCGCTTCGAAGTTGCGCACGCGCACGCGGTAGGACAGGTGCCGCCCCAGCGAGCGCGCATGCGTGGTGACCAGCTGCTGCAGCGCGCTGTCGGCGGGCAGACCGATGAATTCGCTGTCGACCACGTCGGCCAGCTTCACGCGCCGTCGCCCGGCCAGCGCATGGCCGCGCGGCATCACGAGCACGAGGTCGTCGCGCCGGAACGCATGGCATTCGAGGCCCTGCGTGTCGATGGCGTCCGAGACGATGCCGATGTCGCACAGCCCCGCGCGCAGGGCCTCGACGGTGTCGGGGCTGGGGCGTTCCTCGAGGTCGATCGACACGCGCGGATGCTGCGCCAGGAAGCGCGCGAGCACCTCGGGCAGGTGCTCGGTCAGCGCCGAGGTGCCGCACATGAAGCGCACATGGCCCTTGAGGCCCTGGCCGTACTCGCCGAGCTCGCCGCGCAGGCGCTCCATCTGCTGCAGCACGACGCGCGCGTGGTGCAGCAGCGTGCGGCCGGCCTCGGTGGGGCGCACGCCTTGTGCGTGGCGGGTGAGCAGCGGGGTGCCCAGCGCGTCTTCCATGCCGCGCACGCGCTGGCTGGCGGAGGCCAGCGTCATGTGCGAACGCCCGGCGCCGCCGGTGAGGCTGCCGGCGTCGGCGACGTTCAGGAAGAGCCGCAGGTCGGTGAGGTCGAATCGCATGGTTCGCCGCAGTGTGCACCAGCAGCCTCAGCCGCAGCCTGAGGCCGGCTCTGCGAACCCCGCATTTCCAGGCACGCCATTGCCCGGCAGACTCCACCGCGATGACGCATTCGAACGACCTGACGAGTTTCTGGGCCGCCGCCACGGCGGTGTTCCTGCTGGCGGGGGTGATCAAGGGCGTGATCGGACTGGGTCTGCCCACGGTGTCGATGGCGGTACTGGCGCTGTGGATGCCGCCGGTGCAGGCCGCGGCGCTGCTGATCGTGCCTTCGCTGGTCACCAACATCTGGCAGACCGGGCCGCGCGCCACCTTCATGCCGGTGCTGCGGCGCATCGGTGGCATGCAGGTGGGCGTCGTCATCGGCACGCTGGGCGGGGCGCTGTGGCTGGGGGCGCCGGCGGGCGCGTGGGCTTCGGTGGCGCTCGGCGTGGCGCTGGTCGTCTATGCGGGGTGGAGCCTGACCGGGCGCCAGCTCCACGTGAGCGACGCACAGGCGCGCTGGCTCGGGCCGCTGGTGGGCATGGCCACGGGTTTGGTGACGGCAGTGACCGGGGTGTTCGCGGTGCCGGCGGTGCCGTACCTGCAGGCGCTGGGGTTCCAGCGCGATGCGCTGATCCAGGCGATGGGCATCTCGTTCACCACCTCGACGGTGGTGCTGGCCATCGGGCTGGCGGGGAACGGCGGTTATCCGATGTCGGCGCTGGGTGCGTCGTTCGCGATGCTGGTGCCGGCCGTCGGCGGCATGGTGCTCGGAACGTGGCTGCGCAAACGGCTGCCGGTGGCCGTGTTCCGGCGCTGCTTCTTGATCGGGCTGGCGCTGCTGGGGCTGTACATGGCCGCGCGCGCCCTGGCGTGAGGGCGAAGCCTGCTCAGGCGCCGAGCAGCAGGGCGGCGCGCACGCGCTCGATGGTCTGGCGGTAGGGCAGGGCGAAGTCGCCGATGGCGTCGCCGGCTTCGAGCCAGCTGAACGTGAACACCAGGCCTTCTTCTTCGGGGCTGCCCGTGGCCGTGTGCACGAAGGTTTCGGGCACGTCGGCAAGATGGCCCTCGGTGCGCATCAGGAACAGGTGCCACAGCTGGGGGTGGCGGTGGGTGTTGCCCTCGACGCCGGCCTCGCATTCGCGCTCGAGCGTGCCCAGCGCTTGCAGCGGGCCGGCGTAGTCGAGGCCCGACTCCTCGAGCAGCTCGCGCCGCACGGCCACCTCGGGCGATTCGCCGGGCTCGATGGTGCCCTTGGGGAGCTGCATGTTGCCGTCCTCCGGATGGCGGAACACCAGCAGCCGGCCCCGCGCGTCGACCAGGCAGGCGCAGGCCTTGAGGATCGGGGCGGTGGGGCTGGCGGCAGTCATCAGGCGCCCGACAAGGCGGCCTTGACCGCTGCGCTGACCTGGCCCATGTCGGCCTTGCCGGCCAGGCGGGTCTTGACGACGCCCATCACCTTGCCCATGTCGCCGGGGCCGCTGGCGCCCAGCTCGGCCACGATGGCCTTCACCGCGGCCACCGTCTCATCGGCGCTCATGCGCTGGGGCAGGTAGACCTCGAGCACCTTGATCTCGGAGGCTTCCTTGTCTGCCAGGTCGGCGCGGCCGCCGGTGGTGAAGGCGGCGATCGAGTCCTTGCGCTGCTTGACCATCTTGTCGACGATGGCCACGACCATGGCGTCGTCGAGCTCCACGCGCTCGTCGACTTCCTTCTGCTTCAGGGCGGCCAGCAGCAGGCGGATGGTGCCCAGGCGCTCGGCGTCCTTGGCGCGCATGGCCGTCTTCATGTCTTCGGTGATCTGTTCTTTGAGTGTCATTCGCAACCTTTCGGAAAAAACAAAAGCCGCGGCAGGTTTCCCTGGCGCGGCTTGGGCAACGGGGCGCTGGCGGTGACTTTCGTCGGCGGCCAGCTGCCCTGGGCGTTGCTTAGTACAGCTTCTTGGGGAGCTGCATGCTGCGCACGCGCTTGTAGTGGCGCTTGACTGCAGCGGCCTTCTTGCGCTTGCGCTCGGCGGTCGGCTTTTCGTAGAACTCGCGGGCGCGCAGGTCGGTCAGCAGGCCGAGCTTTTCGATGGTGCGCTTGAAACGGCGAAGTGCGACGTCGAAGGGCTCGTTTTCTTTAACGCGGATGGTGGTCATTGATGAATCGTTGAACTGAAGTTGGCTCGGGGAGATCGAGGCCCAAAGCCGGGGTTCCTCAACTGAAAAATTTTGTGGCCGTTGAGGGAAGGCCAAAAGTTAGCCCGCGATTATAGCGCGGTTGCGCACGCATGGGCGCTCGCCCAGGCCCATTGAAAGTTGTATCCGCCCAACCAACCCGTGACATCCACTACTTCGCCGATGAAATACAGGCCCGGCTGCTTCGATTCCATCGTCTGGGACGACAAATCGCGGGTATCAACGCCGCCGGCCGTGACTTCGGCCTTTTTGTAGCCCTCGGTGCCGCTGGGCGTGATCTGCCAGCGGGCGATGCGCTCCGACAGCGCCGCCAGCGCCTTGTCGGCCGCTTCGTTGACGGGACGCTGCAGGGCCGGGTCCTGCCCGACCCAGGCGTCCGCCAGCCGGGAGGGCACCAGCGCTGCCAGTTCATTGGCAATGCGTTTCTTCGAGCGGAGCTTGGCCTCGCCCAGCGAAGCGGCCACGTCCACGCCCGGCGCAAAGTCCAGCGTCAGCGGCGTGCCGGGCTTCCAGTAGCTTGAAATCTGCAGCACCGCCGGACCCGACAGGCCGCGGTGGGTGAACAGCAGGTCTTCGAGGAAACCCATCTTCTCTTTCTTGGCGCCCGTCTCGATGCGCACCGGCAGCGCCAGTCCGGCCAGCTCTGCATACGGCGCCCAGGCGTCGCCGCCGAAGGTCAGCGGCACCAGCGCCGGCCGCGGCGTGACCAGCCGCAGGCCGAACTGCTCGGCGATGCGGTAGCCGAAGTCGCTCGCGCCGATCTGCGGGATCGACAGCCCGCCGGTGGCGACCACGATCTTCGATGCCTCGATGACCCCGCGATCGCTCTCGATCTGATAGCGCCCTGCGCCCGCTGAATCAGCGTGAGCGGCAGAAAACGTGATCTTCCCGACCTTGCACGGCTGCCAGCGCTCGACCCCGCCCGCCGCGCATTCGGCCAGCAGCATGTCGACGATCTGCTGCGAGGAGCCGTCGCAGAACAGCTGCCCCTTGTGCTTCTCGTGGAAGGCGATGCCGTGCTTTTGCACCAGTTCGATGAACTGCGCCGGCGCATAGCGCGACAGCGCCGAGCGGCAGAAATTCGGGTTGTCGCCGATGAAGTGGCGCTGCGGCGCGCGCACGTCGAGGTCGCGGTTGGTGAAGTTGGCCCGTCCGCCGCCGGAGATGCGGATCTTCTCGCCCACCTTCTCGCTGTGGTCCACCACCAGCACCTTCAGCCCGCGCTGGCCCGCCACGCCGGCGCAGAACAGCCCGGCGGCGCCGGCGCCGATCACGACGACGTCGAAGCGCGCGGCTGGAGAAGGCGCGGCGCTCAAGGCCCGTCGGCCGCCAGCAGCGGCGGCGGGTTGTATTTCAGGTGGCCCACGTAGCGCAGCGGCTGCGTGGCGGCAATCGAGGGCACGTCGCCCTCGCGCATGTGCAGCAGGTCGGCCGGGCTCACCCAGCGCGGGTCGGCGCTGGTGATCGGCAGGCCGGCCTGCTTGTAGGCTTCGAGCACGAACTGCGAGCAGAAGAACTGGTCGTTGCGGCTCGCGCCCAGTTGCACCATGGCCATGCCGCTCATGCAGTAGTTGCTGATTGCGCTCGGCACCAGCGGCAGCTCGCACAGGCGGCGGTTCAGCACGAAGGGGGCGTTCAGCAGCACGCCCACGGTGTTGTAGCGCACGCCCACCTTCGACATCGCCCAGGCACGCATGCGCGCGGCACCGGCTTCGTCGACGCCGGGTACGCGAAACGCCACCACCATCTGTTCTTCATCGACCACCTCGGCCAGCGACCGCGAACGCACGCCCGTGCCCACGGCTTCGACGATCTGGCCGTCGCCGAGGTACAGCACGGCGTGGCTCACCGGCGAGAAGGTGCCCAGGCGGATGCCGAAGGAGTTCACCGTGGCGATCGAGGTCAGCAGGATGTCGCCGGGCTCCAGCACGTCGGCGGCAATGAGTTCGCCGCCGTTGCCCGGCGCGATGACCGAGCTCTGCACCCGCAGGCGCAGGCCGTTGTCCTTGCCCGGCAGGTCGAGCCGGGTGGCGCAGGCCGAGAGCAGCAGGGCGGCGCCCGCCGCGGCGATGACCGCGGCGGTCTTGAGAACGGCGCGCATCAGCCCTTCCAGACGAACGGAAACTTCAGCTGCTTGAAGAAGCCGTTGGGCACGTAGTCGCCCAGCACGCCGTACTTCTCGGGCCAGAGCTTGGTGGTCTTCACGGCCGTGCCGAAGAGGTAGTCGAGGAAGGCGTAGTGCGCCGCATAGTTCTTGTCGAGCGCCTCGATGTCCTGGCTGTGGTGCCAGTGGTGGAAGTTGGGCGTCACGATCAGGTAGCGCAGCGGGCCCAGCCGCACGCTCACGTTGCAGTGGTTGAACACCGCCTGGAAGCCGACCACCACGATGTACGCGTCGATCACTTCCTTGCTGAAGCCCAGCACGTAGATGGGTGCCAGCACCAGCGTGCGCGTGATCAGTAGCTCCAGGATGTGCTGGCGCGAGCCGGCCATCCAGTCCATGCTCTTCACGCTGTGGTGCACCGCGTGCAGGCGCCACAGCACGGGCACCTCGTGGTACGCGCGGTGGGTCCAGTACTGCACCAGGTCGGCCACCAGGATGATCAGCAGAATGCCGGCCCAGAAAGGCAGGTTGCCCACCCAGCCGCGGATGCCGTCGTTGGCGGCCCAGCCGAAGAGCTTGTGCACCATCAGGTTGGTGGCCAGCAGCACGAAGCCCACGATCATGTGGTTCACCACGAAGTGGTGGAAGTCGGTTTGCCACTCCTCGCGGAACACCGGCTGGTCCTTGCGCAGGGCAAAGAGCTTCTCGATGAAGATGAAGATCAGCGACGAGCCCAGCAGGTCGAGGATGAACCAGTCCAGCCCGATGTACGGCGTGTTGTCCGCGAAGTCGTGCACCGGCACCTTGTGGCCGCCCAGCAGCGCCGAGGCCGCCACCAGCAGGAACGCGGCCGAAGACAGCCAGCGCGAGCGGTTGAAGATGATGTTCACCAGCGACAGTCCGCCGGAGATGACCAGCGCCGCCAGCAGGATGTAGCGCATCAGGTCGACGTTGTAGCTCTTGCGCAGCTCGGGCGTGGTGAGGTACTGAGGAAAGTGGAAGGCCAGCACGCCGAGGAAGCACAGGATGGCCAGGCTCAGCGCAATGGTGCCGGTGACCAGGCCCTGGCCGCGGCGCAGTTCGCCGTGGTTCTGGGTGAAATCGTTGAGTTTGTCGATGTCGAGCATGGAGCCCCCTCGGGGTTGCGTTGTGTTTGTTGTGCGGCGGATTTTAGGTCGCGCAGGTCCTTCCCGGGTGCTCCCGGACGCTTCCCCGGCGCAACGGACGCCGTGCGCACCTTGGGACACAATCGTCGAGCTTTGTATATTGGCAAACTAATTGCTTGGAGTGGTCGTGACCATCAAACGAAATTTCATTCGCGCCCTCGTGGCTGCCGTTGCCGCCTGCACCCTCGGGTCGGCCTTTGCCCAAACCCAGGAAAGCTCGCTCGCGCGGGTTCAGCGCACGCATGTGCTGCGCGTTGGCGCCATTGCCGGCGCCATTCCGTATTTCGCCAAGGACCCCGGCACCGGCAAGTGGGAAGGCTTCGGCCCCGACTTCAGCGAGAGCCTGGCCAAGAACCTGGGCGCCAAGGTCGAATACGTCGAGACCACCTGGGGCAATGCGGTGCTCGACCTCCAGTCCAACAAGATCGACGCCATGTTCGGCCTGGCCCCGTCGCCGCAGCGCGCCGCCATGGTCAACTTTGCCGACACGCTGTTCGAGAATACCTACACGGTGGTCTGCAAGAAGGGCGTGCCGCAAAAGAGCTGGGAGCAGCTGAACACGCCCGACACCAAGATCGTGGTGGACATCGGCTCCAGCCACGACCAGCTGGCCCAGCGCGTGCTGCCGAAGGCCGAGGTCACCCGCCTGGAGAACTCCGGCGCCGCCACCATGTCCCTGCAGGCCGGCCGCGCCGACTGCCAGGTGCTCGTGATCCTGCTGGCCGAGCCGCTGCTGGCCAAGCGTCCGGGCCTGGGCACGATGTACGTCCCGCAGCCGGTCTACACCGCGCCCGTGAGCATCGGCCTGCGCAAGGACACCGACCCCGGCCTGCAGAAGGCAGTGAACGCCTGGCTGGCCGAAGAGCGCACCAAGGGCGAAGTCCGCAGCGTCATCCTGAAGAACATGGAAAAGCTCGCGGGCGTGCCGGCCAGCGCCTTCCCGCCCGAAATCAAGTTCTGAAGGGGGCGTCATGGACCTCCAGGATCCCGCGAGCGAGCCCAGGGGCCGCTCCCGGCTCGGCACGGCCGTGCTGCTGGCGTGCGTGCTGGCCGGCATCTGGGCCGCGGTGCGCCATTTTTCCGGCGGCGCGTCGGGCACGGCCTACGACTGGGATTTCGGCGTGCTCTGGACCTACCGCAGGCTGTTGCTCATCGGCCTGGCCTACACGCTGGTCTTCACCGTCGTGTGCATCGTGCTGGGGCTCATCGTCGGCCTGGCGACGGGGCTCGGGCGCCTGTCGCGCAACCCCTGGGTGTCGGCGCCGATCCGCGCCTACATCGAGGTGTTCCGCTGCACGCCGGTGCTGGTGCAGCTCGTGTGGTTCTACTACGCGCTGCCGGTGCTCACCGGGCTGGAGATATCTGCGGTGGTCGCCGCCACGCTGTGCCTGTCGCTGTACGGCGGCGCCTTCTACTCCGAGATCGTGCGCGGCGGCATCATTTCCATCGACAGCGGCCAGGTCGAGGCGGCCCGCGCGCTCGGCATGACGCGCATGCAGCTCATGCGCCGCGTGGTGCTGCCGCAGGCGTTCAAGCGCATGGTGCCGCCGCTCATGAGCCAGTCGATCATGCAGCTGAAGAACACCTCGCTGCTGTCGGTGCTGGCCGTGCCCGACCTGCTCTATCAGGGCCAGGTGATCGCGCACGAAACCTACCGCCCGCTGGAGCTCTACACCTTCATCGCGGTCGCCTACTTTGCGGTGCTGCTGCCCGTCACCATCTGGGCCAAGCGCATGGAATTCGGCGCCGGGCCGAAGGAAGAAGTCTGAGATGCCCCAGCCCCTGATCGAGATCAGCAAGCTCAGGAAGGCGTTCGGGCAGAACGTCGTCCTGAAGGACATTTCGCTGCAGGTCGAGCGCGGCCAGGTGGTCGCGATCATCGGGCCCTCGGGCTCGGGCAAGTCGACGCTGCTGCGCTGCATCAACCTGCTGTCGGTGCCCCAGGGCGGGCGCATCACCGTGGGCGAGCAGACCATCGAGTTCAACGGCGTGCACACCACGCTGCCCAACGAGCGCGCGCTCGCACGCTTCCGGGCGTCGACGGGCATGGTGTTCCAGCATTTCAATCTCTTCCCGCACATGACGGTGCTGCGCAACGTGATGGAAGGTCCCGTCACCGTGCTGAAGACGCCCAAGGCGCAGGCCGAGGCCGAGGCGCGCGCGCTGCTCGCCAAGGTGGGCCTGCTCGATCGCGCGGACTACTTTCCCGACAAGCTCTCGGGCGGCCAGAAGCAGCGCGTGGCCATTGCGCGCGCGCTGGCCATGAAGCCCGCCGTGATGTTGTTCGACGAGGCGACGTCCGCCCTCGACCCGGAGCTGGTCGGCGAGGTGCTCGGCGTCATCAAGGGCCTGGCGAAGGACGGCATGACCATGATCCTGGTGACGCACGAGATCGGCTTCGCGCGCGAGGTGGCCGACCAGGTCGTCTTCATGCGCGACGGTGTGGTCGCGGAAAGCGGGCCTCCGGATGTGGTGATCGACAACCCGCGGCAAGCGGCCACGCAGGCTTTCCTGGGCCGCTTCAAGGGCGCGGCGGCATAGTGGCGCGTGTTGTGCGCGACGCAGCGCCCTTCCTCGGCGTGCTGATGCTCGACACGCGGTTCCCGCGGCCGCCGGCGACGTGGGCAACCCGGCGACTTTCGAGCGGCACGGCATGGCCGTGCGCTTGCTCACGATCGAGGGCGCGTCGCCCGAGCGCATCGTGAAAGAGGCAGACCCTTCACTGCTGCAACCCTTCATCGACGGCGCGCTGCGGCTGGCCGGGGAGGGCGCGGCGATGCTCACGACCAGCTGCGGTTTTCTCGCGGCGTACCAGCAGGCGCTGGCCCGTGCGGTGCACGTGCCTGTGGTCACGTCGAGCCTGCTGCAATGCCGGGAGTTCGCGCGGCCGGGCATCCTGACCTTCGACGCGGCGTCGATGAGCCGGGCCATCCTCGATGCGGCCGACGTGCCGCGGCACACGCCGGTGCAAGGCGTGCAGCCGGGCTGCGAGTTCCATCGGCGCATCCTGAACAACGAGACGCGGCTCGACCTCGCGCAAGCCGAACGCGACGTGGTCGATGCCGCGCGCCGTCTGGTGGCGCTTCATCCGACGGTCGAAGACATCGTGCTGGAGTGCACCAACATGCCGCCTTACCGCGACGCCATCGTGCGCGCCACGGGCCGCTGTGTGCACGACATCGAGACGCTGCTGGTGGCCCGGTGGGCTGGCAGCGTCGCCCGCCCTTGACCCCGGGCCCCTTGGCCCCCTGGGACGGATGTGCCGCTGCGTCAGTTCATCAGCTTGTCCAACGTGATGGGCAGCGTTCGAACCCGCTTTCCGCACGCGTTGAAAACAGCATTGGCGACCGCCGCCCCCACGCCGGTGATGCCGATCTCGCCTACGCCGTGGGCGCCCATGGGCGAGTGCGGGTCGGGTATGTCGGTCCACATCACGTCGATCTCGGGCACGTCCATATGCACTGGCACGTGGTAATCGGAAAGGCTGGCATTCATGATGCGGCCGTTGCGCTCGTCGAATTGCGTTTCCTCCATCAACGCCAGGCCCAGTCCCATGACGATGCCGCCACGGAACTGGCTGGCGGCCGTCTTGGCGTTGAGGATGCGTCCGCAGTCGAACGACCCTAGAAAGCGGCTGACCCGCGTCTCGCCGGTCACCTCGTTCACCCGCACCTCGCAGAACATGGCGCCGTGCGAGTGCATCGACCAATGCATGGTCTCGAGCGGCGGCGGGGCGGTGGCCTCCACGACCAGCTCGTCGCGCCCGGCGCGCGCCAGGATGGCCGCATAGCTTTCGAAACGAGCGGGATCGTCGACGTTGCAGATGCCGCCGTCGCGGCCGACCACGTCGTCGGGCTTCAGGCCGTGCAAGGGCGAGTCCTTGTCACAAAGCTTCAACAGCGCTGCGAAGAGTTCATGCTGCGCCGCCATGACCGCGCTGCCGATCGAGGCAGTCTGCTGCGAACCCCCTGCAAGCACGACCCCGGGAAAGCGCGAATCGCCGTGGCAGAACTTCACCTGGTCCATCGTCAGGCCGAGCCGCTCGGCGGTGACCTGCGTTTGCGCGGTGGCGGTGCCCATGCCCATTTCATGCGCCGCAACCTCGACCGACACCCGGCCGTCTTTCGCAAGCGTGATGCGCGCCGCGCCGCCCGGCATGCGGTAGTAAGGGTAGGTGGCGGTGGCGCAACCCATGCCGATCAGCCATTCCCCTTCGCGGCGTGTGCCCGGCGTCGCGTTTCGACGGGTCCAGCCGAAGCGCTCGGCGCCGGAGCGGTAGGCCTCGACGATGTGGCGCGACGAGAAGGGGGCGCCCGTGGTCGGGTCCTTCTGCGGCTCGTTGCGGATGCGAAGCTCGATCGGGTCCATCTGCATGGCATCGGCCAGTTCGTCGATGGCACTCTCCAGCGCGAAGGTGCCGACCGCTTCTCCGGGCGCGCGCATGAACGTGTTGGCCAGCATGTCGAGGGTCGCCACCTCGACGTCGAGCTTGAAGCTGCCGGCCGCGTAGGCGGAGCGCGCCGGCAGGATGAACGGCTCGGGCATGTTGTTGTGCTCGGTCATGGTCACCACGCCGGTGTGGATCAGCGCGTCGAAGCGCCCGTCCGCCTGCGCACCGATCGCGACACGCTGTTCGGTGTTCGTTCGCCCGCCGACCACGCGGTAGACGCCTTCACGCGTGAGCATGATGCGCACCGGACGCCCGGCGAGCTTCGACGCCGCCGCTGCAAGAACCTGGTGGCGCCACAGTGTCTTGCCGCCGAAGCCGCCGCCCACAAAGGGCGAAGTCACGTGCACCTGTTTCGCGTCGATCCCGAAGATTTCCGCCATGGACCAGGCCATGTGCGTGACCGCTTGCGAGGCGTCGTGGATGATGAGTTCATCTCCCTTCCAGGCCACGGTCGCCGCATGCAGCTCGATCGCGTTGTGGTTGTGGCGCGGCGTGGCGTACCTGACGTCGACACGGTGCGGGGCGGCTGCCAGCGCTGCTTCGGCGTCGCCGATCTCCAGCTTGAGCGGCTCGCCCTGGAACGTGCCGGGCTTCGTTCCCTTGGCCTTGGCAGCCGCGAGCGAGGTCGTGGCCGGCGCGGTTTCGTAGACGACGCGAATCAGCGACTTCGCGTGGTCGGCCTGCTCCTGCGTCTGCGCCAGCACCACGGCGATCGGCTGGCCGTTCCAGTGAATCTGGTCGTCCTGCAGGACGGGCAGGTCGTCGCCCCCGGCCGCCTTGTCCTTGGACATGAAGAGCGGCATGGGTTTCATGCGCGGTGCATTCTCGTGGCTCATCACCAGCACCACGCCGGGCGCTGCTTGCGCTGCCCCCGTGTCCAGCGTCGCGATCCGGCCCCGTGGCACCGTGCTGTAGACGAGCGCGGCGTAGACCATTCCCTCCATCGGAAACTCGGCCGCGAACCTGGCCTGCCCCTGCACCTTGAGCGGCCCGTCGAGGCGTGAGACCGGCGCGCCGATCAGGCCCTCCTTGCGCGCGATCAGCGGATCGGGCTTGCCCCCGGGCACCCATGCGTCGGGCGCGAGGGCGATGGCCTTTTTCATGACCGCCTGAGCGGCCTCTTGAATGACGCTCATGCTTGCATCTCCTTCAGTTCGCCGAGCACCGCGGCGATTGTCCGCCTTGCCAGCTCGATCTTGAATCCGTTGTCGCGCAGCGGCTGCGCAGCCGCCAGTTCCGCCTCTGCGGCGGCACGGAAGGCTTGCGCGGTGGCTGGTTTCCCCCGCAGCGCGTCTTCCGCCTTCCAGGCGCGCCAAGGCTTGTGCGCGACGCCACCGAGTGCTATGCGCACGTCCTTGACGGTGTCGCCGTCGAGCTCCAGCGCTGCCGCCACGGAAATCAGCGCGAAGGCATAGCTCGAGCGGTCGCGCACCTTCCGGTAGGTCGATCGCGCCCCGAAAGGCAGCGCAGGCAACTCGACAGCAGTGATGAGTTCGCCCGGCTCGAGCAGCGTCTCGATGTCGGGGCGGTCTTCGGGCAGGCGGTGGAGGTCCGTGAACGGCAGCGTGCGCTCGCCACGCGAGTTCCGCAGATGCACCACCGCGCCCAGCGAGGCGAGCGCCACGCACATGTCGGACGGATGCGTGGCGACACAGCTGGGCGAAGCACCCAGGATGGCGTGGAAGCGGTTGATGCCTTCGGCTGCGTCGCACCCCTGGCCGGGGTTGCGTTTGTTGCAGCGCGACCCGTCGTCGTCGTAGAAATACGCGCAGCGGGTGCGCTGCAGCATGTTGCCGCCGACGGTCGCCATGTTGCGGATCTGCGCTGACGCGCCGGCGGTGACGGCCCGTGCGAGCACCGGGTAACGCGCTCGCACGGCGCGGTGCGAGGCGAGTGCCGTGTTGCGGGTCGCGGCGCCGATCAGCAGGCTTCCGTCGGGCCGTTCTTCGATGTCGCAGGACAGGTCCGTCACATCCACCAGGGCGATCGGACGCTCGATGGTTTCGCGCATCAGGTCGACCAGGTTCGTGCCGCCGCCGAGGTACTTGGCGCCGGGTTGGCTGCCGAGCCGGAGTGCGTCGCCTGCGTCTTGCGCGCGGGCGTAGGTGAAGGGGTTCATGAGGGCACCCCCTCGAATGTCTCGGCGATGGCCGCGACGATGCCGTTGTAGGCGCCGCAGCGGCACACATTGCCGCTCATGCGTTCACGCAGCTCGTCGTGGCTGAGTGCGATCGTCTGCGTACAGAGGTCGGCGGTGACGTGGCTGGGAACGCCCTGCCTGAGTTCCTGCGCCATTCCCACGGCGGAACAGACCTGGCCAGGCGTGCAGTAGCCGCACTGGAAGCCGTCGTGCGCGATGAAGGCCTTTTGCAACGGGTGCAGGTCGCCTTGCGGGGCAAGACCTTCGATGGTGGTGACCGAACGGCCCTGGTATTGCACAGCCAGCGCCAGGCACGAGAGCACGCGTTCGCCGTCGACGAGCACGGTGCACGCGCCGCATGCGCCCTGGTTGCAGCCTTTCTTGGCACCGAACAGCTGGCGATGCTCGCGCAGGAAATCGAGCAACGAAACCCTGGGGTCGTCGGGCAACTCGGCCGGCGACCCGTTGATGGTGATTGTCATGAGCGCTCTCGTGGGGTGGGTTGTGTAATCAGGTGTCACTGCGCTGCATGGCGGCGCTACGACTTTCCCGAACCCTTTTCTTAGCACGGTGAAGTGCCCCGCGGCGTCAGCTTTTTTCTTCAACGCGTCCGGCTCGGCGCTGGCAGGGCCGGGCCGTGCTGGCGCGCTCCAGGGGCACCGCCCGCAACCCGCAACCCGCGGCCTCAGGCCCTCGGTGGCTCAGCGCTTGGGGGTGGAGCGCCGGCCGAGCAGCGCGGCGGCGCCCAATGCCACGGCCATCACGAGCAGCGACACCACGGTGGTCACCGTGCCCAGCGCATAGATCGAAGGCGTGGTCACGGTCGAGGTCAGGCCCTGCAGCTCCAGCGGGAGCGTGTTGACGTCGCCGATGGCCTGCGAGGTGCGGGCAATCTCGTCCCACGACAGGGTGAAGCCGAACATGCCGATGCCCACGATCGAGGGGCCGATCAGCGGCAGCACCACGAAGCGGAAGGTTTGCCACGGCGTGGCACCCAGGTCGCGCGCGGCTTCTTCGTAGGCCGGGTTGAAGCGGTTGAACACCGCGAACATGATGAGCAGCCCGAAGGGCAGCGTCCACGTGAGGTGGGCCCCCAGCGCGGAGCTGAACAGGCCGAGCGCGGTGCCGTAGCCTTCGAGCAGCGTGGTGGCGTCCATGGCGCTCAGCAGGGCCTTCACGCCGGTGTCGAGCAGCCGGAACTGCAGGCCGATGCCCAGCGAAATGATGATCGACGGCATGATCAGGCTCGCCACCGTCACGAAGAAGAGGGCGTTGCTGCCCGCCATCTTCTTGCGGAACGCCAGCCCTGCAAGCACCGACAGTACCACGGTGAAGGCCATCACCACCGCGCCCAGCGCCAGCGAGCGCCGGAAGGCCGCGCCGATGTCGACGGTGCCCAGGCCTTCGGCCAGCTTGTAGAACCAGTGCAACGACACGCCCCGCAGCGGGAACGTCAGGCCGCCCTCGGGGCCCTGGAAGCTGAGCACGAAGATGGTGATCATCGGGCCGTAGAGAAACAGCACGAAGAGTGCGAAGACCGTCGCGAGGGGCCAGAAGCCGGGGCTGCGTTGTTCGCCGATTTTCACCCTAGAGCTCCTTGCGAATGTCGACCAGCCGGGTCAGCCCCCAGATGATCATCAGCACCACTGCCAGCAGGATCATCGCGTTGGCCGCTGCCAGCGGAAACTGCAGGTAGGAGGTCTGCACCTGGATGATCTTGCCGATCGAGGCGATCTGCTGCCCCCCCATCACGCCGATGGTGACGAAGTCGCCCATGACGATGGTGATGACGAAGATGGAGCCGATCAGGATGCCGGTGCGCGACAGCGGCACCACCACGTTCCACAGCGTCTGCCAGCCCGACGCACCCGCGTCGCTGGCCGCCTCGAGCAGCGAACGGTCGATGCGCATCATGCTGTTGAAGATCGGCACGATCATGAACATCGTGTACAGGTGCACGAAAGCCAGCACCACCGAAAAATCGGAGAACAGCAGCCACTCCACCGGCTGGTCGACGAGGCCCACGCCCATCAGCGCCTGGTTGACAAGCCCGTTGCGGCCCAGCAGCGGCACCCACGAGATCATGCGGATCACGTTCGACGTCCAGAACGGCACCGTGCACAGCACGAACAGCACCGTCTGCATGGTCGACGAGCGCACATGGAACGCCAGGAAGTAGGCGACCGAAAACCCGATCAGCAGCGTGATGCCCCACACGAGCACGCAGAACTTGAACGTGCTCAGGTAGGTGTTGAGCGTGACGCACAGGTCGCCGTTGTCGGTGAGGTGCGAGCAGCCTTCGAACAGGCTCAGGTAGTTGCGCAGCGTGACCGCGGGAATCAACTCGTATTCGTTGAAATTCCACAGGCTGACCATCGCGACCAGCGCCAGCGGAATCAGGAAGAACAGCAGGAAGACCAGCGCGAACGGCGCCGCCTGCCACCACGCCTTGACAGTCAAAGCTCGCCCCCAGTCTTCGCGCACTTCGTGTCGCTACGCCAACGCCCTGCCGGGGCCGACACCTGCGGCCCGGCAAAGCCGCATCCGTGGTGTTTCGCTAACAGGCCCAGCCTCCTCACGCGGCGACGAACTCGTTCCACTTGCGCACCATGTACTCGTTCTCGTCCATGACCGCGTTCCAGCAGGCGATGCCGCCCATGCGCTGCTCGTAGCTGCCGCCGTCGCGCACCGAACCGGCCTTGGCGATCACGTCGCCCTGCGGGCTCTTGATGTCCTGCGCGGCGGCCTTGCCTTCCATCCAGTAGGCCCACTCGTAGGCTTCCATCTTGGTCTTGGCGGTGTCGAGCACGGCGCTGTAGTAGCCCTGGCGGTTGAGGTACGCGCCGGCCCAGCCGTCGAGGAACCAGTTGATGAACTCGTAGGCGCCGTCCAGCTTCTTGCCCGAGAGCGTGGCCGGCAGGCCGAAGCCCGAGGCCCAGGCGCGATAGCCTTCCTTGAGCGGCTGGAACGTGCAGTCGATGCCCTTGCTGCGCACGGCCGTGACGGCGGGCGACCACATCGACTGGATCACGACCTCGCCCGAGGCCATCAGGTTCACCGACTCGTTGAAGTCCTTCCACAGCGCGCGGAACTGGCCGGCCTTCTTGGCTTCGATCAGGGTCTTGATCGTCAGGTCGATCTCGGCCTTGGTCATGTTGCCCTTGTCGGCGTACTTGTGGATGCCCTTGGCCTCCACCACCATCGCGGCGTCCATGATGCCGATGGACGGAATGTTCAGGATCGCCGTCTTGCCCTTGAACTCGGGGTTCAGCAGCTCGGCCCACGAGGAGATCGGGCGCTTGATCAGGTCGGGGCGAATGCCCAGCGTGTCGGCGTTGTAGGTGGTCGGAATCAGCGACATGAACTGCGTGGCCGACTTGGCGAAGACCTTGCTCTTCTCGCCCTCCAGATAAATCACCTTGACCGGCGCCGTGCCCTGGCTGCCGACCTTCTTGCCGGCGACTTCGCCCTTGGTGAACAGCGAGGTGATCTTGTCGGCGTTCTTCACGCGCTTGGTGTCGATGCCCTTCAGGTTGCCGGTGGGCACGATCTTCTTGAGCGAGAAGAACTCGGTGTCGATCAGGTCGAAGCTGTTGGGCGCGGTCACGGCGCGCTTGGTCACGTCGTCGGTGGTCACGGCCACGTACTGGATCTCGATGCCGGTGTCGGCCTTGAATTTTTCGGCAATGGCCTTGTCCTGGTTCACCGCGGTGCCCAGGTAGCGCAGCACGACTTTTTCCTGCGCGTGCACGAAGGGCGCGATGCCCGTGGCCAGGATGCCGGCGGTGCCTTGCAGCAGCGTGCGGCGCTTGACGCCGGTGGACGAGTCGATGGGTTCGGTCATGGCTGAGTCTCCGTGAATGACAAGTGGAAAGGGACGCGGAAAAAAGGGGGGCTGGGTGGGGCAGCGGCCTGCCTACAGGGTCATGGCGATCGCGGCGTTGTCGTCGCGCAGGGCGCCGGTGGGGGTTGGCGCCGGCGCACGCTCGCCCGGCGGCTTGACGCCGGGGCCGAGCGTGCGGGCATCGACGTCGGCCCATGACAGGCGCACCGTCTCGCCCTGTGCGATCGGGCTCGCCAGGAAGGCGGCTTCGCCCAGCAGGACCGACACGTTCTGGCGTCCCGGCGCGGCCGCCTGCAGCGCCAGGCCGAGCAGCACATAGGTGCCCTGGTACTCGACGTCGGTCACCGTGGCGGCCAGGCCGCCGGTGGCGCCGCTGTCCGACGCGGCAATCCGCATGTGGTCGTTGCGCACGGCGATGGGGCCGGCGGGCGTGTCGAACACGTTGTGCCCGCCCATGAAGCGCGCCACGAACTCGCTGGCCGGGTGGTTGTAGATGGCGTGCGGCGCGCCGACCTGCTCGATCACCCCGTGGTTCATGACCACCATGGTGTCGGCCAGCGCCATCGCTTCTTCCTGCGAGTGCGTGACGTGCACGAAGGTCAGGCCCAGTTCCTTCTGCCAGCGCCGCAGTTCGGCGCGCATCTGGATGCGCAGGAAGGGGTCGAGCGCGGACAGCGGTTCGTCCAGCAGCAGCACGCGCGGCTCGGTGATGAGCGCCCGCGCCAGCGCCACGCGCTGTTGCTGGCCGCCCGAGAGCTCGCCGGGCTTGCGCTCGGCCAGGTGGCCCATGGCCACGCGTTCGAGCAGGTCGTGCGCACGCTTCTGGCGCTCGGCCTTGCCGACGCCTTTCATCTTGAGGCTGAAGGCCACGTTGTCGGTGGCCGACAGGTGGGGAAACAGGGCGAAGCTCTGGAACATCATGGCCGTGCCGCGCGCGGCGGCGGGCAGGTTGGTGATGTTCCGGTTGTCCAGAAGGATGTCGCCGCTGGTGACCGACTCGTGCCCCGCGATCATGCGAAGCGTGGTGCTCTTGCCGCAGCCCGAGGGGCCCAGCAGGCAGCAGTAGCTGCCGCTGGCGATGCGCAGGTCGATCTGGTCGACGGCGGCCGGCGTGCCGGCGGCATAGCGCTTGGTGAGCGCGACGATTTCGACGGCGGCGGGGACTGGCGTGGCGACGGCATTCATTGCCGAGGACCGAGCAGGATCCATGCCACGCCGCACCAAACCGGGGTGCAGGCCGGGGCCGCCAGGGGGCCGAACGGCGTACAGACCGGCGCGTGCAGGCTGCGCTAGTCCGGCCCGGCGGGCTGCCGCCGCGGGATCAGGTGCCGAACTTGTCCGCGTCCACCGGCAACTGCGCCGCGGCCAGGCCGCGCAGCACGTCGCCCACCACGATCACGGCGGGGCTCGCGAGGCCGGCTTCGGCGATGCCGCTCTGCAGCTTGTCCAGCGTGGTCGCGATGTGCCGCTGGTGCGGCAGGCTCGCGTGCTGGATGACGGCCACCGGCGTGTCGCCCGGCAGGCCTTGCAGCAGTTCGCGCTCGATGTGCCCGGCACCCGCCACGCCCATGTAGATCACCAGCGTCAGGCGCGCGTTGTACGCCGTGGCGGCCAGTGCGCGCCAGTCGGTCGGGTCTTCGGCCGCGCCCGCACCGGTCTTGGCGTGGCCGGTGACGAACACCACGCCCTGCGCATGGTCGCGGTGCGTGAGCGGCACCCCCAGCGAGGTCACGGCGGCCAGGCCCGCGGTGATGCCGTTGACCACGGCGCATTCGATCCCGGCTTCGCGCAGGTGCGCCACCTCTTCGCCGCCGCGCCCGAAGATGAAGGGGTCACCGCCCTTGAGCCGCACCACGGTCTCGCCTTCGTGCACCGCGGTGATCATCAGCCGCTCGATGAAGGCCTGCGGCGTGCTCTTGCAGCCGCCGCGCTTGCCCACGTGCACGATGCGCGCGCCGGGGCGGGCACAGGCCAGGATCTCGTCGTTCACGAGGTCGTCCACCAGCAGCACCGTGGCGGCCTGGATCGCCTTCACCGCCTTGACCGTCAGCAGCTCCGGGTCGCCCGGGCCGGCGCCCACCAGCGTGCAGCGCCCGGCGATGAGGGAAGAAGGGGTGGGGGTGGCGTTGTTGTTCATGCGTGGGATGCCAGTTGCGTGATGTGCCTGACCTGCGTCGCGATCGCCGCCGGCACGGGAAGCTCGCCGGCCAGCACGCGTCGCGTGTATTCGGCCGTGGTGGACACGTCGATTTCCGTCGGCAGGCCCGGCACTTCGCTGGTGGTGCCCGGCTGCTGGGCCTGCAGCTCGGTGCGCACGCCGCGCACGAAGCCGTCGATCTGCGCGGTGCGGCGGGGGTCGGACACCACCTCGCCTTCGAGGCCGCGCGAGAGCAGGGCGGTCTGGCCCGTGAGCTCGAAGGTCTCGCCCATGGTGCGCGCGTATTCGGGGTGCGTGTAGCTGGCGACCACCACGCAGGGGCCGGCGCCGGGCTGCATGAGCTTGACCACGCTGTGGCCCGGGTTGCGCAGGCCGACCACGCGGCGCACGTCGAGCAGGCGCTTGAGCGCGGGGTTGAGCAGTTCGGTGGGGGCGAAGGCGGCCTCGCCGTTGGCGATGGGGCGAACGGCCGTCAGCGGTGCAATGTCCATCGCCGCGAGCACGTTCGACGCCAGCACGCGCGAGGTTTCGCTCGCGCTGCCGTGCACCAGCACCGGCAGGCCTTCGCGGGCCAGCAGCAGCGCCAGCAGGGGCGTGAGCACGGGCAGCTTGCGCGCGCCGTTGTAGCTGGGCAGCACGACCAGCGGACGGTCGCCGGCCGGAATGCGGTGGAGCCTGGCGTGCGTTGCGTCCAGAAAGCCGGCCATTTCTTCGGGCGTTTCGCCCTTGATGCGCATGGCCAGGCAGAAGCCGCCGATTTCGAGGTCGGTGACGCTGCCGTCCAGCACCTGGCCGAACAGGTCGGTGGCCTGTTCGCGCGTGAGCGGCCTGGCGCCTCGCGCGCCGCGGCCGATTTCCTTGATGTATTGACTGATTCCCATGGGTGGGGCGATTGTCCTGCAAGGCTTATGCCGGAATGTGAGTTGGCTTATGCACCGGTCTTTCTCCTTCCCCCGCTGGGGGAAGGCCGGGATGGGGGCTCGCGGCTTTCGAGGCTGCGCGGCGTTGAATGCCGCTTGCCCCCACCCCAGCCCGCCCCCAGAGGGGGAGGGAGCCAGGCGCGGAGTCATGGCGCCACCGCCACCGCCTCGACCGCCGTCGCCCGCACCATCCGCTTGAGCTCCGGAATGCACGACCCGCAGTTCGTGCCGCACTTCAGCGCCCCCTGCAGCTTGGCCAGCCGTTCGTCCGCCGTGCCGCTGCAACGCCCCAGTTCGGTCTGGATCGCCACGTCCGCCACGTTGAAACAGGTGCACACCGTCTTGCCGCGCGACTGCACCGCCACCGGCGCGCGTGCGCCCGGCGACAGCAGCAGGCGGCCGTAGGTCTGCGCCGGCAGCTCCTCGCGCAGCAGCGTGGCGATCCAGGCCTCGGCGCTGGTGTCGCCGCCCAGCAGGAAGGCGTCGAGGCCCGCGCTGCCGTCAGGGCGGCGCACCAGCCGCGCCGAGCGGCGCTGGCCGCGGCGGCGGTCGGCGTAGCGCAGGGTGTCGGCGGTCAGCAGGCCGAGCAGGGCTTCGATCTGCTCGACCAGCGCCTCGTCGGGCGCGTCGTGCGCTGCGGCGCGAAACAGCAGGCCGCTGCGTTCCTGGCCCTGTGTGCTCCCCGCGAACGGCACGCAGGTCGCGAACGGAAACATCGCCATCAAGGGCTGCAGCGCGCGGTGCGCGGTCAGCGCTTCGTCGGCGGGCAGCCAGGCCATGGCCAGCAGCGACCAGGGCAGCTCGGCCTTCAGGATCTTCACCGGCGTGTGCTTCAGCTCGGGCTGCTTCGAAGTGGGGCAGAAGGCCGGCGTGGTCAGCGCATTGATCCCCGCGAGCCGCTCGCCGGTCGACGAGCAGCCGCTCAGGTATTCCTCGCCCCAGTGCATCGCGACGAAGGCCTGGCTCATGCCGACCTCGGCGCTGGCGCGCGCCGGCAGGACGATCGCGCCGCGCTTCGACGCGAGGTGCACCAGGTCGCCTTCCTGGATCTGCCGGCGCGCCATGTCCTGCGCATGCATCTGCACCATCGGTTCCGACACGTGCCCGAACAGCCGGCCGGCCGTGCCGGTGCGGCTCATGCCGTGCCACTGGTCGCGCAGGCGGCCGGTGTTCAGCGAGAAGGGGTAGCACGCCTCGCGGGCCTCGGCCACCGGCTTGTAGACGGTGTCGACGAAGCGCGCGCGCCCGTCGGGCGTGGGGAACACGCCGTCTTCGTACAGGCGCACGCGGCCGGTGCTTTCGCCTTCCTTCAGCGGCCATTGCTGCGGGCCGGCTGTTTCCAGCATCGCGTAGCTCAGGCCGGTGATGTCCAGGTCGCGCCCACGCGTCGATTCGCGGTGCTCGTTCCACACCGATTCGGCCGTGTCGTAGGGAAACAGCGTGAAGCTCCGGCCCAGTTGCCGTTCGAGCCGGTGCGCGAAGGCCACCGCGATCGACCAGTCGTTGCGCGCCTCGCCCGGCGCCGGCACCGCGGCCCGCACGCGCGAGATGCGGCGCTCGCTGTTGGTCACGGTGCCTTCCTTTTCGCCCCAGGTGGTGGCGGGCAGCAGCAGGTCGGCGAAGGCGCAGGTGGCGGTGGTGGCGAAGGCCTCCTGCACCACGACGAATTCGGCGCGCTCCAGCGCACGGCGCACCGTGGCCTGGTCGGGCATCGACTGGGCGGGGTTGGTGCAGGCGATCCACAGGGCGCGGATCTCGCCGTCGGCCGCGGCCTGGAACATCTCGATGGCGGTCTTGCCCGGCTTCCCGGGCACCGAAGGCACGCCCCACAGCGCGGCCACTTCCGCACGGTGTTCGGGGTTTGCCAGGTCGCGGTGCGCGCTCAGCAGGTTGGCGAGGCCGCCCACTTCGCGACCGCCCATCGCATTGGGCTGGCCGGTCAGCGAGAACGGTCCGGCGCCGGGCTTGCCGATCTGCGCGGTGGCCAGGTGCAGGTTGATGAGCGCCGCGTTCTTCGCCGTGCCGCTCGAAGATTGGTTCAGGCCCTGGCAGTACAGGCTCAGCGTGGCTGGCGAGGTCGCGAAGAGGCGCGCGGCCTCGAACAGGTCTTCCTTCGGGATGCCGCACACCTGCGCCACCTTGTCCGGCGTGCATTCGCGCACCGTGGCCTTCAGCGCGTCGAAGCCGCCGGTGTGGGCCGCGATGTACGCCGCGTCGGTCCAGCCTTCCCACAGCATCAGGTGCAGCATGCCGTTGAACAGCATGACGTCGGTGCCGGGCTGGATCGGAAGGAACAGGTCGGCAATCTCGACCGTGTCGGTGCGGCGCGGGTCGGCCACCACGATCTTCAGCGCCGGGTTCGCGGCCTTCGCGTCCTCGATGCGGCGAAACAGGATGGGATGCGCCCACGCCGTGTTGCTGCCCACGATGAACAGGCAGTCGGCGTGCTTCAGGTCGTCGTAGCAGGCCGGCGGCGCGTCGGCGCCCAGCGTCTGCTTGTAGCCGGCCACCGCGCTGCTCATGCACAGGCGCGAGTTGGTGTCGATGTTGTTGGTGCCCACCAGGCCCTTGGCGAGCTTGTTGAAGACGTAGTAGTCCTCGGTGAGCAGTTGGCCCGACACGTAGAACCCGACCGCGTCGGGGCCATGGTCGCGGATCACCTGCGCGAACTTGCCCGCGGCGTTGTCCAGCGCGGTTTGCCACGGCACCGCCGTGGGCGCTTCGTCGCGCGCCAGGCGCTGCAGCGGCTGCAGCAGCCGCGTCTGGCGCGTGACCGTGGCGCTGGCCGTGAGGTGCAGCGTCGAGCCTTTGGTGCACAGGCGGCCGAAGTTGGCCGGGTGGTCGGGGTCGCCGCGCACGCCGGTGATCTCGGCACCGTGCGATTCGATGATGACGCCGCAGCCGACGCCGCAGTAGGGGCAGGTGGAGCGGGTCTTCTTTCTTGCTCCCTCGCCTTCCGGGGGAGGGTTGGGGACGGGGCTCGCGGCTTGTTCCATGGACATGCTGTTGTTCGTGTTCACGCCGCGGCCCTCACCCTAGCCCTCTCCACCGCTGGCGTGGAGGAGAGGGGATAGGACCGCGGAAGGCTTCGGGCCGGCGACCGGGCGCGGCAGGTCGGTGGCATGCGTCGCCAGCTCGCTTGCATCCAGATGCACCACGCCGTCTTCGAGCTTCACCGCGAACCTCGGCGTGCAGCCTTCGTCGGGCGACTTGGCGCAGCCGTCCTCCAGCCCGATGGCCCAGTTGTGCAGCGGGCAGGCCACGCTGGTGCCGAACACAATGCCCTGGCTCAGCGGGCCGCCCTTGTGCGGGCAGCGGTCGAGCAGCGCGAACACCTGGTTGTCCGCGTTGCGGAACACCGCGACGTCCACGCCCGCGGGCCGCGTCACGCGGCGCGCGCCGAGCACGGGGATGTCGTCGATGCGGCAGATGACTTTCCAATCGCTCATGGTGTTTCCCTTCACGCCGGCTGCGCGGCGTTGTCGGCGACAGCCAGCGGCGCGAACTGCCGCACGTCCACCGAGGCCTGCGCCGATTCGAACCACGGGTCGGGCTCGCCGTCGAGCGCGAACTGCAACCGCTCCCACAGCGCCTTACGGCCTGCGGCGTCGTCCAGGATCTTCTTCTTCACGTAGTCCAGGCCCACGCGGGCGATGTAGTGCACCGTGCGCTCCAGGTACCAGCCTTCCTCGCGGTACAGCTGCAGGAAGGAGCCTGCGTACTCCATCACTTCCTCGCTGGTCTTCACCTTGACGAGGAACTGCGCCACCTCGGTCTTGATGCCGCCGTTGCCGCCCACGTACAGCTCCCAGCCCGAGTCGACACCGATCACGCCCACGTCCTTGATGCCCGATTCCGCGCAGTTGCGCGGGCACCCCGACACGGCCAGCTTGACCTTGTGCGGCGCGTACATGGCCCACAGCGCGCGCTCCAGGTCCTTGCCCATCTGGGTGGAGTCCTGCGTGCCGAAGCGGCACCACTCGCTGCCCACGCAGGTCTTCACCGTGCGCAGCGACTTGGCGTAGGCGAAGCCGCTGGGCATGCCGATGTCCTTCCACACGCCCTCCAGGTCTTCCTTCTTCACGCCCAGCAGGTCGATGCGCTGTCCGCCCGTGACCTTGACGGTCGGAATCTTGTACTTGTCGGCCGCGTCGGCGATGCGCCGCAGTTCGTCGGGCGTGGTGTGGCCGCCCCACATGCGCGGAATGACCGAGTAGCTGCCGTCCTTCTGGATGTTGGCGTGGCTCCGCTCGTTGACGAAGCGGCTCTGCGGGTCGTCCTTCGCCTCTTTCGGCCAGGTGCTGATCAGGTAGTAGTTGACCGCAGGGCGGCAGGTGGCGCAGCCGTTGGGCGTGCGCCAGCCGAGGTTGCGGTACACCTCGTCGTGCGTGAGGTAGTGCTCCTTGCGGATGGCGTCGCGCACGTCCTGGTGGCTCGCATCGGTGCAGCCGCACACGGCCTTTTTCTTCGGCGTGGCCGAGTAGTCGCCGCCGGCGGTGAACATCAGGATCTGCTCGACCAGCCCGGTGCAGGAGCCGCAACTGGCGCTGGCCTTGGTGTGCTTCTTCACCTCGTCGAGCGTGAACAGGCCCTTGTCCTTGATGGCCTTGCAGATCGTGCCCTTGCTCACGCCGTTGCAGCCGCACACTTCGGCGTCGTCGGGCATGCTCGCGGCCTTGCTGTGGCCTTCGTGGCCGGTGTCGCCGATGTTCGATTCCCCGAACATCAGCTTGTCGCGGATGTCGTGCACGCTGCGCCCGTCGCGCAACAGCTTGAAGTACCAGCTGCCGTCCACCGTGTCGCCGTACAGGCAGGCGCCCACGAGCTTGTCGTCCTTGATCACCAGCTTCTTGTACACGCCGCCGAAGGGGTCGCTCATGACGATTTCCTCGGTGCCTTCGCCGCCCTGGAAGTCGCCCGCGCTGAACAGGTCGATGCCCGTGACCTTGAGCTTGGTGGAGGTGAGCGAGCCCATGTAGCGGCCGATGCCGAACATCGCAAGGTGGTTGGCCGCCACCTTGGCCTGTTCGAACAGCGGTGCCACCAGCCCATAGGCAATGCCGCGGTGCGCCGCGCATTCGCCCACCGAGTAGATGCGCGCGTCGGTCACCGTCTGCATGGTGTCCGTCACCACGATGCCGCGGTTGACGTGCAGGCGCATGCTCTCGGCCAGTGCGGTGTTGGGGCGGATGCCCACGGCCATGACCACGAGGTCGGTCGGCACTTCGAGGCCGTCCTTGAAGCGGATGGATTTGACCCGGCCGGCCTTGCCGTCGTCGGCGTCACCGACCAGCGCCTGCGTCTGCGCGCCGATCAGGAACTTCATGCCGCGGTCTTCCAGCGACTTCTGCAGCAGCTTGCCCGCCACCTCGTCGAGCTGGCGCTCCATGAGCCAGGGCATGACGTGAACCACCGTGACCTGCATGCCGCGCTTCATGAGTCCGTTGGCGGCTTCGAGCCCGAGCAGCCCGCCGCCGATGACGACCGCGTGCTTGTGCGTCTTCGCGGTCTCGATCATGAGGTTGGTGTCGGCGATGTCCCGGTAGGCAATGACGCCTTCGAGCCTGGCGCCCGGCACGGGCAGCATGAAGGGGTTGGAGCCGGTGCACAGCAGCAGGCGGTCGTAGGCGGCCTCGGTGCCGTCCTCGGCGCGCACGACGCGCTTCACGCGGTCGACGCTCGCCACCTTCTTGCCGGCGTGCAGCGTGATGCCGTTCTCTTCGTACCAGGCCCAGGGGTTGAGGATGATCTCTTCCACCGTCTGTTCGCCCGCCAGCACGGGCGACAGCAGGATGCGGTTGTAGTTGGGGTGCGGCTCCGCGCCGAACACCGTGATGTCGTACAGGTCGGGCTCTACCTTGAGCAGTTCCTCGATGGTGCGCACGCCGGCCATGCCGTTGCCGACCATCACGAGCTTCTGTTTTTTCACACGCATGTCCATGGTGTTGTGCTCCTGCGAAAGCTGCCTCAGGCGGCCGTTTTTTCCACATGCGCCTGGCGCGTGTAGAGGAAATCGATGACGGCCTTGCGGGCATGCACATAGGCCGGGTCTTCGGCCAGCGCCACGCGGTTGCGCGGGCGCGCAATGTCCACCGCCAGCACATCGCCGATGGTGGCGGCCGGGCCGTTGGTGAGCATCACGATGCGGTCGCTCAGCAGCACGGCCTCGTCGACGTCGTGCGTCACCATGACCACGGTGCTGTGCGTCTTCTGCACGATGGCGAGCAGCTCGTCCTGCAGCTTGGCGCGGGTGAGCGCGTCGAGCGCGCCGAAGGGCTCGTCCATCAACAGCACCTTGGGCTCCATCGACAGTGCGCGCGCAATGCCCACGCGCTGCTTCATGCCGCCGGAAATCTCGCCGGGCCGCTTCTGCGCGGCGGGCGTGAGGCCCACCAGCGCCAGCGCCGCATCGGTGCGTTCGCGCAGCTGCGCCTTGCCTTCGGTGGCCGCGAACACGCGTTCGACGGCGAGGTACACGTTCTCGAAGCAGGTGAGCCAGGGCAGCAGCGAATGGTTCTGGAACACCACCGCGCGCTCGGGGCCGGGGCCCTTGATTTCCCTGTTGGCGCACAGCAGCACGCCCTGGGTGGGCGTGGTGAGCCCGGCAATCAGGTTCAGCAGCGTCGACTTGCCGCAGCCCGAGTGGCCGATGAGCGTGATGAACTCGCCCTTGGCCACGTTCAGGTTCACGTCGCGCAGCGCCACGAAGCGGCCCTTGGGCGTCTTGAACGCCTGCTCGACGTCGTGGATCTCGATGTACTTGCTGTCGTCGTTCATTGGAAACCTCCGCGCAGCAGCGCTGCGGTATTCGCCTTTGGAGCGGCCGTGCGGCTCATGATTTCACCTCTTCGAACGTGAAGGCCGTGGCGAGCTTGATGAGCGCGAACTCCAGCACCAGGCCGACGATGCCGATCACGAAGATCGCGATGATGATGTTGGCGACGTTGAGGTTGTTCCACTCGTCCCACACCCAGAAGCCGATGCCCACGCCGCCCGTGAGCATCTCGGCCGCCACGATCACCAGCCAGGCGGTGCCCACGGCCAGCCGCACGCCGGTCAGCATGTACGGCAGCACGGCGGGGAACAAAATCTTGGTGAGGATCTTCCATTCGCTCAGGTTCAGCACCTTGGCCACGTTCATGTAGTCGCTGGGCACGCGCTGCACGCCCACGGCGGTGTTGATGACCATCGGCCAGATCGAGCAGATGAAGATGGTCCAGATGGCCGCCGGGTTGGCGCCCTTGAACACCAGCAGGCCGATCGGCAGCCAGGCCAGCGGGGACACCGGGCGCAGCAGGCTGATGAGCGGGTTGAACATGCGCGCGAGGAACTCGAAGCGCCCGATGGCGAAGCCCGCCGGAATGCCCACCAGCGCCGCCAGGCCGAAGCCCAGCGCCACGCGCTGGAGCGACGAGAGCACGTTCCAGCCCACCCCCTGGTCGTTGGGGCCCTTGCTGTAGAACGGGTCGCTGAACACGGTCACGGCCTGGTGCCACACCGCGAGCGGCGTGGGAAAGCCGGTGGTGCTGTTCACGGCAATGAGTTCCCACACCAGCAGCAGCAGGCCGAAGCCCGCGAGCGGCGGCAGCACGCGCATCCAGAAGGCGCGCAGGTCCAGGGGCGTGCGTTGCCTTGGCTCTCCCTGCACCGCGGGGGCGGCCGCAGGTTGAGGGGCCTCAGCCGCACGCGCTGGCGCGGGCGGCAGGGGGAGAGACGCATCGAGGGGCGAATGAAAGACAGCGCTGACCATGGTGTTCTCCTCAGGCATGCAGCTTGAAAGACTCGGCGTACTTCTTCGGATCCTTGCCGTCCCACACCGTGCCGTCGAACAGCTTGCTGGTGCGCATCGCGTCCTTGGGCACCGGCGTCTGCGTGGCGGCGGCGGCCTGCTTGTAGATGTCGATGCGGTTGATCTCAGTGGCCACCTTCAGGTAGTCGGGGTGTTCCTTCAGCAGGCCCCAGCGCTTGTGCTGCGTGAGGAACCACATGCCGTCCGACAGGTAGGGGAAGTTCACGGCGCCGTCGTTGTAGAACTTCATGTGGTTGGGGTCGTCCCAGCTCTTGCCCAGGCCGTTGGTGTAGCGGCCCAGGATGCGCTGGTTGATGGCGTCCACGCTGGTGTTGACGTAGCTCTTGTCGGCGATGGTCTCGGCCATCTTGTTCTTGTTCTGCAGGCCGGCGTCGATCCACTTGCCGGCCTCCAGGATGGCCGCGGTCACGGCGCGCGCGGTGTTGGGGTACTTCTTGACGAAGTCGCCGGTGGTGCCCAGCACCTTCTCGGGGTGGTCTTTCCAGATGTCCTGCGTGGTGATGGCCGTGATGCCGATGCCGTCCATGATCGCGCGCTGGCCCCAGGGCTCGCCCACGCAGTAGCCGTCCATGTTGCCGATGCGCATGTTGGCCACCATCTGCGGCGGCGGCACGGTGATGTTCTTCACGTCCTTGAAGGGATCGATGCCGGCCGAGGCGAGCCAGTAGTACAGCCACATGGCGTGGGTGCCGGTGGGGAAGGTCTGGGCGAAGGTGTATTCGCGCTTCTCGGTGGCGATGAGCTTGGCCAGCGAGGCGGCATCGACGGCCCCCTTGTCTGCCAGCTTCTTCGACAGCGTGATGGCCTGGCCGTTGTTGTTCAGGGTCATAAGCACGGCCATGTCCTTCTTCGGGCCGCCGGCGCCCACGTGCACGCCGTAGACGAGGCCGTAGAGCACATGGGCGAAGTCGAGCTCGCCGTTGACGAGCTTGTCGCGCACGCCGGCCCAGCTGGCTTCCTTGCTGGGGACGATCTTCACGCCGTATTTCTTGTCGATGCCCAGCACCGAGGCCATGACCACGCTGGCGCAGTCGGTCAGCGGAATGAAGCCGATCTTCACTTCTTCCTTCTCGGGCTTGTCCGAGCCCGCGGCCCAGACGGCCGAGCGCAGGGCGGGGTCGATGCCCACGGCGCCGATCGCGGCGGCTTGCAATACGCGGCGTCGGCTGAGGCGGGTTTTGAGCAGATCGGTCATGGGGCGGGGCTCCGGTGGAAGACGAACAAACAGAAAAGACGAAACCAAAACGGAAACGAAAAAAGGCGTCCGCACCGCGCAGGGGCTGCTCGAGAACGAGCCCTTGCGGGATGGGGACGCCTTTGTCCGGTCAGTGGGAAGCACCCGCCGTTGGGTGCCGCCTGCCTGAAGACCCATTGGGGGGTCTGTAGGCATGCTTACACGCAAACACTGTGCCAGCTGGTCAGGCCACCGGTTTGCTATCAATAAAGAAGCGTGACGCGGCCTGTCGACGCGGCCAAGCGCCGCATTGGCCTATGAAACCGGCGCGGGCACGTTTGTTGTGCGCTGCACCAAGTTGAAACCTTTGCCCTTTGCGTTTCAGCGCGGTGGCGCGCGGTCGACCACGGGCAGGTAGTCGGCCATGGCCAGCATCGACTCGGCCACGTCCACGAGCCGCCGGTTCTGGTTCATGGCGGTCTGGCGCAGCATCTTGTGCGCGTCTTCTTCGCTGAGGCGGCGGTGCGCCATCAGCAGGCCCTTGGCACGCTCGACGACCTTGCGTTCGTTGAGCGAGGCGCGCACGGTCTCGAGCTCGTCGCTCATGGCCTGCAGGCGCAGCGACTGCTCGCGGACCATGTCGACCACCGAGCGCTCCAGGTGCCGGCCGAACTGCGCGGGCGCGGCGGCCTGGGCGTCGGCGTCGTCGAAGAACAGCGCGCCGGCCTGCGGGACCAGCGTGTCGAGCACTTGCTGGTACTCCTGCAGCTCGTGGCGCGCCTGCGCGGTCTTGTGCTCGCACAGGGCGCGCAGGTCGGCGGCCAGGCGGTCTTCCACCGTCTTCATGGCGTCGATGCGGCGGGTGCAGCAGTCGAACCAGGCCTGGCTCAGCGGGGCGTCGGCCTGTGCGGGGGAAGCGCCGCGCCGCCGCATGCGCTCCAGCTCGGCCAGCATGGCGTCGGGCTGGCTGTCGCGCCACAGCGCGAGCACGGTGTCGCCCGAAAAGTCGGTGAAGACCTGGAAGCAACGCTCCTGCGACTCGATCAGGTGCAGCCATTGCAGGCGCTGCGCCTCGTCGCTTCGGCCCAGCGCGAGCGCGGCGGCCCCGAAAGCGCGCTCCTGGCCGGCGAACTCCTTGCCCTGCATGAAGTTGAACATTGCGACAAGCAGGCGCGAGATTTCGGGGTCGGCGGCGCCGTCGGCCGCTTCGAACACCACCGACAACAGGCCGGCGATCAGCTTGGCGAAGGCCGCGACCGCCTGTGCCGGCTTGAGTTCCAGTGCGTCGATGCGGCGGCGCAAGGCGGGCAGTGCGTCCAGCCCCGGCAGCACGAAGGCGATGCGGCTGAACAGTCGCGCGCCGTTGCCCGCGCCCACGCCGCGGTGGTCCTCGGTTGCCAGTTGGTCGAAACCGGCGCGCACCTCTTGCTCGAGCGCCAGGCATTCGGCGATCTGCGGGCCGCGCTGTTCCGCGAAGCGGGCGCCGCGGGTGGCGAGGAAGATGTTCGACATGCCGCGCTCGCGCTGCAGCGCGTGCACCAGGCGGCCGATCACGCTCACCAGCTCGCTGGTGCGGGCGAGCTGGTCCAGTTCGTCGATTTCGCAGCGGCGTGCGGCGATGAGGAAGCTCAGTCCGGATTTCATGGTGGGGCGCGGGGAATGCGCAGGGTCGTTTCAAGTATTGCAACATCCGTGCCTCCGGCGCGCGCTTGTCCCTTCGCGGGACGGGCGCGGCAGGCGCCACCTACACTCGGCGGCATGCTCTTGTTGGGAATCGAATCATCCTGCGATGAAACCGGCGTGGCGCTGGTCGAGTCGCACGGCGACGCGCTGCCGGTGCTGCTTTCGCACGCGCTGCACAGCCAGATCGCCATGCACCAGGCCTACGGCGGCGTGGTGCCCGAACTGGCCAGCCGCGACCACATCCGCCGCGTGTTGCCGCTGACCGAAGCCGTCATGGCCGAGGCCGGCCGTTCGCTCGCCGACATCGACGTGGTGGCGTACACGCGCGGCCCGGGCCTGGCGGGCGCGCTGCTCGTGGGCGCCGGCGTGGCCTGCGCGCTGGGCGTGGCGCTGGGCAAGCCGGTGTTGGGCGTGCATCACCTCGAAGGGCACCTGCTGTCGCCGTTCCTGAGCACCGATCCGCCGGAGTTCCCGTTCGTCGCGCTGCTGGTGTCGGGCGGCCACACGCAGCTGATGCGGGTGGACGGCGTAGGCCGCTACGCGTTGCTCGGCGAGACCATCGACGACGCGGCCGGCGAGGCCTTCGACAAGAGCGCCAAGCTCATGGGCCTGCCGTACCCCGGCGGCCCGTGGCTCGCGAAGCTGGCCGAGGGCGGCAATGCCACGGCCTTCAAGCTGCCGCGCCCGCTGCTGCACAGCGGCGACCTCGACTTCTCGTTCGCCGGACTGAAGACCGCCGTGCTCACGCAGGCCAAGAAGCTCGGCGACACGCTGGAGGCGAACAAGGCCGACCTGGCGGCGTCCACGCAGGCGGCCATCGTCGAGGTGCTGCTGAAGAAATCGCTCGCCGCGCTCGACCAGACCGGGTTGAAACGCCTGGTGGTGGCGGGTGGGGTGGGGGCCAACGCGAATCTGCGCGAGCAACTGAATGCCGCCTGCGCCAAGCGCCGGGTGCGCGTGCACTACCCCGAGCTGCACCTGTGCACCGACAACGGCGCCATGATCGCCATGGCTGCCGCGATGCGCCTGCAATCCGGCCTGTCGCAGGCCAGCGAGCGCTACGCGTTCGACGTCAAGCCGCGATGGCCCATGGCGTCGCTGTCGCCCGAGGCAACGCTGTCAGAGACTGCGTAACCGGTTGGCGTGCTCGGCCGATCGACGGCAGCGGCAGCACGTCGAGCATGTTGCGCCAGAGCTGGCGCCATTGCGGCCAGTCGTGGCCGCCTTCGGTGGTGAATACCTGTCCCGACGGCAGGGCGTCGGCCAGCAGCCTGTGGTTGTTGACGAAGCGGTCCTCGAGACCGAACCCCAGGTAGAGCGGCGGCAGGTCCTTCGAGGTCTGGTCCTGCAGGTACTGCTGGAAGAAGGGCCACAGCTTGCGGTCGGGTTCCTCGTCGGGCTGCGGGCCGGTCGGGGCCTGCCATGTGCGCAGGCCGCCGGCCTTCTTGATCTCCGCGCCGAGCACGCGCCGCCCGAGGTAGGGCGCCAGGGCCACGATGCCGTCCACCGAGCCCGGGCGCGCCAGCTCGTGGATCAAGGCGCCGAAGCCGCCGATGGAAATGCCCACGAGCCAGATCGACTTGTAGCCCTTGGCGCGCTGCGGCTCGATGACATCGGCGTGCAGGCGGTCGCTCAGGGTCTGCTCGTAGTAGTAGGAGACGTCCGCATCGACCAGCAACGCATCGGCTGCCAGGTGGCGTTCGCGCACTGCGGCGATGAATCCCTCTCGCTCGAACTCGTCGGGCTTGAGGTACGCACCCGGCAGGAAGATCAGGAGCGTGTCTGACTGTTCGTCGGGACTGGCGGGTTGGAGATGTGTTTGCATGGTGCCGTGAGGGGGCACCCGACCCGCACCGTCATGGAACTCGATGCGTTTACGAGACGCCCACGAAGAAGAAAGTACTAAGAAAACGTCACATGATGTGACGTTATGCGGCCCTATTGTGGATAGGGAGCATGTTCAAAGTCAAAGTGAACCTTTGGTGACACTTTCTTCTTGTGGGCTTGGGCCGAACTAGTTGATTTGCAACTGCGCGGCCGTGCTCACCGGAACGCGCTTGCCGAGCTTGAGCGTGAGCACGCCGTTCTCGAGCTTGGCGTCGCTCGCGGTCACGTCGATGTCCAGCGGCAGCTCGTAGGCGGCCTTGAACTGGCGCTTGGCTTCGGCCTTGCTGTCGATGCGCACCACGGGGCCTTCGATGTTGATGACGAGGTCTTCGCGAGCGAGGCCAGGCACGTCGAGCGACAGGGTCCAGCTGGTGTCGTCCTGTTCCACGAGCGGCGAACGGCCGGTGCCGGCGAAGGCTTCGCTGGCGAAGCGTTCGAAGGCGCGGTCATAGGCGCGGGGAGCGAAGCGGGCGGTGCGGATGGTGGGTGCGAAAAACATGATGAAGAACTCCTGAATCAACACAATGGGGACAAGGAATGTGTGTCCCTTACACTGCGCGGCCGTTCAATCGTGAGTGCCGCTTGACACCTCATCTAGGCGCAGCCGCACGCGTTTCAAGACAATGAATCCCCCCTTTATTTGGCGCCGCGAGGCCTTGAAATTCGCGGCGCTGGCGCTATGCGCGAGGCCCTTCGCCGCGCTGGCGCAAGCAGCGCCGTCGTCGCCTCCCGCACCCATCCGCCTGGCCCTGATCGAAAGCATGAGCGGCCCGTTCGCCAACACCGGCGAGGCGGTGTTTCGCAACCTGCTGTGGGCGGTGGAGCGGGTGAACGCACGCGGCGGCGTCAAGCTGCCCGGCGGTGCGCGGCCCCTGCAACTCGACCGCTACGACAGCAAGGGTCAGAACGAGGAAGCGCTTTCCGCGCTGCGCGCCGCGATGGACGACGGCGCGCGCATCGTGCTGCAGGGCAACTCGTCGGCCACTGCGTCGGCGCTGGTCGATGCCATCGACAAGAACAACGAGCGCGATCCGTCGCGGCGCGTGATCTTTCTCAACTACGCGGCGGTCGATCCGGTGCTCACCAACGAGCGCTGCAGCTTCTGGCACTTCCGCTTCGATGCGCATGCCGACATGCGCGTGGCCGCGCTGATGGCCGCGGTGAAGGACGACGCCGCGCTCCAGCGCGTGTACCTGATCGGGCAGGACTACAGCTTCGGGCAGGCGGTGCTGCGCGAGGCGCGCAGGCAACTCGGCGCGCAGCGTCCCGACGTGGAGATCGTCGGCGACGAACTGCATTCCATGGGCAAGGTGAAGGACTTCGCGCCCTATGCCACCAAGATCATCGCCAGCGGCGCGCAGGCCGTGGTCACGGGCAACTGGGGCAACGACCTCACGCTGCTGGTGAAGGCCGCGCGCGAGGCGGGTTTCAACGGCACCTTCTATACCTTCTACGGCAATGCGCTGGGTGCGCCGGCCGCCATCGGCGACGCGGGCATCGGCCGCGTGATCGCGGTGGCCGACTGGCTGCCGAACGTGCAGACCCCGCAGTCGGAAGCCTTCTATCGCGCCTTTCGCGCACGTTTTCCGAAGCCGGCCGACGACTATGTGCACATGCGGCTGCAGTTGATGGTCGAGGCGCTTGCGCAGGCCGTCGAACGCGCGGGCAGCGTCGATGCGGTGCCGCTCGCGCGCGCACTGGAACAGGCCGACGTGAGCCTCTACGGCCAGCGCGGCCGCATGCGCGCCACCGATCACCAGTTCCAGCAGCAGCTCGTGGTGGGCGTGATGGACCGGCAGGGCAGGCCGGGCGTGCAGTTCGATGTCGAGGGCTCCGGGTACGGCTTTCGCGTGGTGAAGACCATCGCGCCCGAGCGCGCCGAGCTGCCGACGTCGTGCAAGATGAAGAGACCTTCGTAACCCAACCCCCGAACACCAGGAACACAGGACATGCGTGAAGCCATCCACAACCTCGAAGCATCGAAGATCCGCGAAGTCGCCAACGCCGGCATGGGGCGCGGCGACGTGCTGGCGTTCTGGTTCGGCGAAAGCGACGAAGTCACGCCCGAGGTGATCCGCCAGTCGGCCATCGAGTCGCTGCAGCGCGGCGAGACCTTCTATTCGCACAACCTCGGACTGCCCGAGTTGCGCCAGGCCATCGCGCGCTACACCAGCGCGCTGCACCCGGCGGTCGACGCCTCGCGCATCGCCGTGACCTCGGGCGGCGTGAGCGCGCTGATGCTCGCGGTGCAGGCGCTGGTCGATGCGGGCGACGAGGTGGTCGCCGTCACGCCGGTGTGGCCCAACCTCACGGCGCAGCCCGCGATCATGGGCGCGCAGGTCCGCACGCTGCCGCTGGTGCCGGTGGACGGGCAGTGGACGCTCGACCTGCCGGCGCTGCGCGCAGCCGTCACGCCGACGACGAAGCTGCTGATCGTCAACGCGCCCAACAATCCCACGGGCTGGACCATGACGCGCGACGAGCAGCAGGCCGTGCTCGACCACTGCCGCCGGACCGGCACCTGGGTCCTGGCCGACGAGGTGTACGAGCGGCTGTACTACGAGCCGACGGCCAATGGCTGCGCGCCGAGCTTCCTCGACATCTCGAAAGCGGACGATCGCCTCGTCGTGACGCACAGCTTCTCGAAGAGCTTCCTGATGACCGGCTGGCGCCTGGGCTGGCTGGTGCTTCCGCCCTCGATGGTGGACGGCATCGGCAAGCTGATCGAGTTCAACACCTCGTGCGCCAGTGTGTTCACGCAGCGTGCCGCCGTCACTGCCATCGAGCACACGGGCGAGATCACGCCCCGCGTGGTGGCGCACCTGAAGCTGTGCCGCGACACGCTGGTGCCGTTGCTGGCGGCCGTGCCGGGCGTGCAGGTGGCGTCGGCCAAGGGCGGCATGTACGCCTTCTTCCGGCTCGAAGGCTTCGGCGACTCGCTCGAGGTGGCAAAGCGGCTGGTGGCCGAAGCCGGCCTGGGGCTTGCGCCGGGCAACGCCTTTGCACCCGAGGCGCAGGGCTGGCTGCGCTGGTGCTTCGCGTCGAAGGACCCGCAGCGGCTGGTGGCGGGGGTGGAGCGCCTGCGCAACTGGCTGGCACAGCAGCCGCAGCGCCAGGGCTGAGCCCGCGAATGGCCTGCGGCCCGGGGGGAGTCGGGCCCGGGCTATAATCCCGAGGCTTTGCATGCCGCAAGGCGCACGGTGAGGGCAGTTCCAGCGCTCACCGCAAGTCAAACATCCCGGAACAAGGAAATCATCATGATCGCAGCCTCCATCAAGGCCGAAGTCGTCAAAGACAACGCCCGCGCCGCCAACGACACGGGCAGCCCGGAAGTGCAAGTCGCACTGCTGACCGCCCGCATCAACGAGCTCACCCCCCACTTCAAGACCCACGCCAAGGACCACCACGGCCGTCGCGGTCTGCTGCGCATGGTGAGCCGCCGCCGCAAGCTCCTCGACTACCTCAAGTCGAAGAACGCTGAACGTTACACCGCGCTGATCGCCAAGCTGGGTCTGCGCAAGTAAACCGAATCGCATGAAAAAACGCCTGGGTTAGTCCGCTAGCTCAGGCGTTTTTTACTTCGCGATCCACTTTTCGGAGCGCCCAAACAGAGCGAAGCTGTGTCATTCCAATGAAGTTCAATCGATCTTCACTGGAATGGCATCGTGTTCTGAGAAGCCTCCGGCCCTTGCAGATCCTGTGTGGTCTGCTATCAAAACAGGAGCAAACATGAGCCTCTTCAACAAAGTCACCAAGTCGTTCCAATGGGGCGACAAGACCGTCGTCATGGAAACGGGCGAAGTCGCCCGTCAGGCCAATGGCGCCGTGCTCGTCGACATCGACGGCACCGTGATCCTGGCGACCGTGGTCGCCTCCAAGTCGGCCAAGCCGGGTCAGGATTTCTTCCCGCTGACCGTCGACTACATCGAGAAGACCTACGCCGCAGGCAAGATTCCCGGCAGCTTCTTCAAGCGCGAAGCCAAGCCCAGCGAACACGAAACGCTGACCAGCCGCCTGATCGACCGTCCGATCCGCCCGCTGTTCCCCGAAGGCTTCCTGAACGAAGTGCACGTGGTCATCCACACCGTGTCGCTCAACCCCGAAGTCGACGCTGACATCGCCGCCATGATCGGGGTGAGCGCCGCGCTGTCGATTTCCGGCATTCCGTTCAGCGGCCCGATCGGTGCGGCCCGCGTGGGCTACATCAACGGCCAGTACGTGCTGAATCCGGGTCAGACGGCCCGCAAGGATTCGCAGATGGACCTCGTCGTCGCCGGCACGCAAGCCGCCGTGCTGATGGTCGAGTCCGAAGCCCAGCAGCTGAGCGAAGAAATCATGCTGGGCGGCGTGGTGTTCGGTCACGAACAGGCCGGCATCGCCATCAACGCGATCCATGACCTCGTGCGCGACGCCGGCAAGCCGGTGTGGGACTGGCAGGCGCCTGCCGAAGACGAAGCCTTCGTCGCCAAGGTCAAGGGCCTGGCCGAAGAAAAGCTGCGCGCCGTGTACCAGATCCGCAGCAAGCAAGCTCGCACCCAAGCCCTGCGCGAAGCCAACGCCAGCGTCATGAGCGCGCTGAAGGAAAGCGGCGAGCCCTTCGATTCGGGCAAGGTCAACGACCTGCTGTTCTCCATCGAATCGAAGATCGTTCGCAGCCAGATCCTGTCGGGCGAACCCCGCATCGACGGGCGCGACACGCGCACCGTGCGCCCCATCGAGATCCGCAACTCCGTGCTGCCCCGTACCCACGGTTCGGCCCTGTTCACGCGCGGTGAAACGCAAGCGCTGGTCATCACCACGCTGGGCACCGAGCGCGACGCACAGCGCATCGACGCGCTGGCCGGCGAGTACGAAGACCGCTTCCTGTTCCACTACAACATGCCTCCCTTCGCCACCGGCGAAGTGGGCCGCATGGGCTCGACCAAGCGCCGCGAAATCGGCCACGGCCGCCTGGCCAAGCGCGCGCTCGTCGCCGTGCTGCCGACCAAGGAAGAGTTCCCGTACACCGTGCGCGTGGTCTCGGAAATCACCGAGTCGAACGGCTCCTCGTCGATGGCTTCGGTCTGCGGCGGCTGCCTGTCGATGATGGACGCCGGCGTGCCCATGAAGGCGCACGTGGCGGGCATCGCCATGGGCCTGATCAAGGAAGACAACCGCTTTGCCGTGCTGACCGACATCCTGGGCGATGAAGATCACCTGGGCGACATGGACTTCAAGGTTGCGGGCACCACGAACGGCATCACCGCGCTGCAGATGGACATCAAGATCCAGGGCATCACCAAGGAAATCATGCAGGTCGCGTTGGCGCAAGCCAAGGAAGCGCGCATGCACATCCTGGGCAAGATGCAGGAAGCCATGGGCGAGGCCAAGGCCGAAGTCTCCAACTTCGCACCGCGCCTGACCACGATGCGCATCAACCCCGAGAAGATCCGCGACGTGATCGGCAAGGGCGGCGCGGTCATCCGCGGTCTGCAGGAAGAGACCGGCACGACGATCAACATTTCCGACGAAGATCCGGGCCTCATCACCATCGCGTCCACCGATCCCGAAAAGGCCGAGCTGGCCAGGAAGCGCATCGAGCAGATCACGGCCGAAGTCGAAATCGGCAAGGTCTACGAGGGCCCGGTCACCAAGATCCTGGACTTCGGCGCCCTCATCAACCTGCTGCCCGGCAAGGACGGCCTGTTGCACATCAGCCAGATCGCGCACGAACGCGTCGAGAAGGTGACCGACTATCTGAGCGAAGGCCAGATCGTCAAGGTCAAGGTTCTCGAGACGGACGAAAAGGGCCGCGTCAAGCTGTCCATGAAGGCGCTGACCGAGCGTCCGGCCGGCATGGAATACAGCGAGCGCCCGCCGCGCGAAGACCGTGGCGGTGATCGCGGCGACCGTGGCGGCGAGCGCCGCGAGCGTTCGGACCGTGGCGATCGCGGCGGCGACCGTGGTGGTGATCGTGGCGAGCGCGCACCGCGCTTCAACGACCAGCAACAGCAGCCGCGCAACGAGCAGCCGCAGGCCCCGGCCGGCGAGCAGCAACAGGCCCCGCGCGAGCCTCAGGAGTAAGAAGGGCGCAGCGGCGGCGCCAGGCCGCCGCTGCTATCTTTTGAACAGCAAGCTTCGCCCCATCTGCGGGCGTTGGAGGCCGAAAGACCATGAAAGCCATTGAAATCACTTCGTACGGCGCCCCTGAGGTGCTGCGCGTCGCGGAGCGTCCCGACCCGGTGGCCGGCGCGGGCGAGCTGCTGATCCGCGTTGCGGCAAGTGGCGTCAATCGTCCGGACGTGCTGCAGCGCATGGGGCACTACCCCGTGCCGCCCGGTGCGTCCGACCTGCCGGGCCTCGAAGTGGCCGGCGAGATCGTGTCGGGCGACGCTGCGGCGCTGGCCGAGGCGGGCTTCAAGATCGGCGATCACGTCTGCGCGCTCGTCGCGGGCGGCGGCTATGCCGAGCTGTGCGTGGCGCCTGTGGCGCAATGCCTGCCGGTGCCCAAGGGCTGGAGCGATGCCGATGCGGCTTCGCTGCCCGAGACCTTCTTCACCGTCTGGAGCAATGTGTTCGAGCGCGGCCGCCTGCAAAAGGGCGAGACGCTGCTGATCCAGGGCGGCTCCAGCGGCATTGGCGTCACGGCAATCCAGGTGGCCAAGGCGCTCGGTGCCACCGTGATCGTCACGGCCGGCAGCGACGACAAGTGCGAAGCCTGCAAGAAGCTGGGCGCCGACCACGCCATCAATTACCGCACGAGCGATTTCGTCGAAGAGGCGAAGAAGCTCACGGGCGGCAAGGGCGTGGACGTGGTGCTCGACATGGTCGCCGGCGACTACGTGGCGCGCGAGATCGAGTGCCTGGCCGAAGACGGCCGGCTCGTGATCATCGCGGTGCAGGGTGGCGTGAAGAGCGAGATCAATGCCGGCCTCGTGCTGCGCAGGCGTCTCACGATCACCGGCTCGACGCTGCGTCCGCGGCCCGTGGCGTTCAAGGGTGCCATTGCCAGGGCGCTGCGCGAGAAGGTGTGGCCGCTGCTCGAAAACGGTGCGATCAAGCCCGTGATCCACAGCACCTTTGCGGCAGCGGGCGAGCCCAGCGGCGCAGCCCAGGCTCACACGCTGATGGAGTCGAACCAGCACATCGGCAAGATCGTGCTGACATGGTGAAGAAGAAAACGCGATGACGACCAAGAAGAAACTGATCGCCGGCAACTGGAAGATGAATGGCGGCCTGGCCGCCAACGAGGCGCTGGTGAAGGCCTTGCAGCAAGGCCTGGCCCAGAGCCCTGCGGCCTGCGATGTCGCGCTGTGCGCGCCCGCGCCGTACTTCGCGCAACTGCAGTCGCTGCTGGCGGGTTCGCCGGCGCTGGCGCTGGGTGCGCAGGACATCTCGGCGCATCCGCAAGGTGCGTTCACCGGCGAGCAGTCGGCTGCGATGCTGAAGGATTTCGGCGTGCGCTATGCGATCGTCGGTCACTCCGAGCGTCGTCAGTACCATGGCGAAACCGATGACGCGGTGGCGGCCAAGGCCGCTGCTGCGCTGGCGAACGGCATCACGCCGATCGTCTGCGTGGGTGAGACGCTGGCGCAGCGCGAAGCAGGGCAGACCGAAGAGGTCGTCAAGCGCCAGCTGGCCGCGGTGATCCATGTGAACGGCCATTGCATCAGCGAGATCGTCGTGGCGTACGAGCCCGTCTGGGCCATCGGCACGGGCAAGACGGCCTCGCCGGCGCAGGCGCAGGCGGTGCATGCAGTGCTGCGTGCGCAGTTGCATCACGCAGCCAGCGAGCATGCGGCGGGCATCCAGATTCTTTATGGCGGCAGCATGAATGCGGCCAACGCCGCGGAGTTGCTGGCGCAGGCCGACATCGACGGCGGCCTCATCGGCGGCGCGTCGCTCAAGGCCCCCGACTTTCTGCAGATCATTTCCGCCGCTGCGCGCTGAAGCGCAACGGCTGTATCACTTAGGAGTAAGAACGAATGAACGTGGTCCTCAACCTTCTCGTCGGCGTGCAGATGCTGTCCGCCCTCGTGATGATCGGCCTGATCCTGATCCAGCACGGCAAGGGTGCCGACATGGGTGCTGCCTTCGGCAGCGGCAGCGCCGGCAGCCTCTTCGGTGCCAGCGGCAGTGCGAACTTCCTGTCGCGCACCACCGCAGTGCTTGCCGCTGTCTTCTTTGCATGCACGCTGTTGCTGGCCTACTTCAGCCACGCGCGGCCTGCGAGCGGCGGCAGCCTGCTGGAGCGCGCGGCCATCGGTGCACCTGCTGCGCCGGCCTCCGGTGCGGCGAACGAAATCCCTGGTGCAGGGGCTCCCAGCGCGCCTGCTTCGGCACCTGCTGCCCCGGTTTCGGGTGCGGGCCAGATCCCAGGCAAGTAATCAAGTCGTTTTCATGAGTCACCTGTGAGAAAAGGCTTCTTTTCAGGGTAAACTCTAAATCTGTTCGGAAAGCCAAATGCCTGTTTCAGGTACCTCATGCCATCCGAACAGTAAAAACCGCGGTCGTGGTGAAATTGGTAGACACGCTATCTTGAGGGGGTAGTGGCGAAAGCTGTGCGAGTTCGAGTCTCGCCGACCGCACCAAATCTCATCGGCAGAAAACCTCATCCAGGGGTTCTTCTTGCCGGTGGCAAGCGGTGAAAAACCTCGATGAATCTCGACTCCTACCTCCCCGTCCTTTTGTTCATTCTGGTCGGAGTCGGCGTAGGCGTCGCACCCCAGGTCATCGGATACATTCTCGGACCCAACCGGCCCGACGCCGCGAAGAACGCTCCCTACGAATGCGGCTTTGAAGCCTTCGAGGACGCGCGCATGAAGTTCGACGTGCGTTACTACCTCGTCGCGATTCTCTTCATCCTGTTCGATCTCGAAATTGCCTTTCTCTTTCCGTGGGCCATTGCGCTCAAGGAGATCGGTGCCGTCGGCTTCTGGGCCATGATGATCTTTCTCGCCATCCTCGTCGTGGGCTTCGCCTACGAGTGGAAAAAAGGCGCGCTCGACTGGGAATAAGGAAGCTACACCATGGCCATTGAAGGCGTTCTCAAAGAAGGCTTCGTCACCACGACCTACGACTCGGTCGTGAACTGGGCGAAGACCGGATCTCTCTGGCCGATGACATTCGGCCTCGCATGCTGTGCAGTGGAAATGATGCACGCGGGCGCAGCCCGTTACGACATCGACCGTTTCGGCATGCTGTTCCGTCCCAGCCCGCGCCAGTCCGATCTGATGATCGTGGCCGGCACGCTGTGCAACAAGATGGCGCCGGCGCTGCGCAAGGTCTACGACCAGATGCCCGAGCCGCGCTGGGTGCTGTCGATGGGTTCGTGCGCGAACGGCGGTGGCTACTACCACTACAGCTATTCGGTCGTGCGCGGCTGCGACCGCATCGTGCCCGTCGACGTCTACGTGCCGGGTTGCCCGCCCACCGCCGAAGCCTTGCTTTACGGCGTGATTCAGTTGCAGCAGAAGATTCGCCGCACCAACACCATTGCCCGCGCCTGAGAGATTGCCGACGATGACTGATTTTGCAATTGCGCCAGAGGTGCTGCGCGCCACCATCGCCGAAACGCTTGGCGCCAAGGCCAGGAGCGTGACGCTCGCACTCGGCGAGGTGACTGTGGTGGTGAGTGCGGCTGACTACCTCGAAGCCGCCACGCTGCTGCGCGATGCGCCCGGCTGCCGATTCGAGCAGCTGGTCGACCTCTGCGGCATGGACTATTCCGACTACCGCGAAGGCGAGTGGCAGGGCGAGCGCTTCTGCGTGGTTTCGCACCTGCTGTCCGTGAGCCTCAACCAGCGCGTGCGCCTGAAGGTGTTCGCGCCCAGCGAAGACCTTCCCATGGTCGATTCGCTGCAGCCGGTGTGGAGCGCGTGCACCTGGTTCGAGCGCGAAGCCTTCGACCTCTACGGCATCGTGTTCGACGGCCACGACGACCTGCGCCGCATCCTCACGGACTACGGCTTCATCGGCCACCCGTTCCGCAAGGACTTCCCGGTGTCGGGTCACGTCGAGATGCGTTACGACGAAGAACAAAAGCGCGTGGTCTACCAGCCGGTATCGATCGAGCCGCGCGAAATCACCCCGCGCGTGATCCGCGAAGACAACTACGGCGGCGGTTTGCACTGATATGGCCGAAATCAAGAACTACACACTCAACTTCGGTCCGCAGCATCCGGCGGCCCACGGCGTGTTGCGCCTGGTGCTGGAGCTGGACGGCGAAGTGATCCAGCGCGCCGATCCCCACATCGGCCTGTTGCACCGCGCGACCGAGAAGCTTGCCGAGTCGCGCACCTTCATCCAGTCGTTGCCGTACATGGACCGTCTCGACTATGTGTCGATGATGTCCAACGAGCACGCGTACTGCCTTGCCATCGAGAAGATGATGGGTCTCGAGGTCCCGATCCGTGCGCAGTACATCCGCGTGATGTTCGCCGAGATCACCCGCCTGCTGAACCATCTGCTGTGGCTCGGCGCGCACGGCCTGGACTGCGGGGCGATGAACATGCTCATCTACTGCTTCCGCGAGCGTGAAGACCTGTTCGACATGTACGAGGCGGTGTCCGGTGCGCGCATGCATGCGGCGTACTTCCGTCCGGGCGGCGTCTACCGCGACCTGCCGGATGCCATGCCGCAGTACAAGGTCAGCAAGATCAAGAACGCGAAGGCAATCGAACGTCTCAACGAAAACCGCCAGGGTTCGTTGCTGAACTTCATCGACGACTTCAGCAAGCGTTTCCCGAAGATGGTCGACGAGTACGAGACGCTGCTCACCGACAACCGCATCTGGAAGCAGCGCACCGTGGGCATCGGCGTGGTCACGCCGGAGCGCGCGCTGAATCTCGGCTTCACCGGCCCCATGCTGCGTGGTTCGGGCATCGAATGGGACCTGCGCAAGAAGCAGCCCTACGACGTCTACGACCAGATGCAGTTCGACGTGCCCGTCGGCAAGACCGGCGACTGCTACGACCGCTACCTGGTTCGCGTCGAAGAGATGCGCCAGGCCAACAAGATCATCCAGCAGTGCTCGGCATGGCTGCGTGCGAATCCCGGCCCGGTCATTACCGACAACCACAAGGTCGCCGCGCCTGCGCGCGAATCGATGAAGGCGAACATGGAGGAGCTGATCCACCATTTCAAGCTCTTCACCGAAGGCTTTCACGTGCCCGAAGGCGAGGCGTATGCCGCCGTCGAGCATCCGAAGGGCGAGTTCGGCATCTATCTGGTGAGCGACGGCGCCAACAAGCCGTACCGCCTGAAGATCCGCGCCCCTGGCTTCCCGCACCTCGCCGCCCTCGACGAAATGTCGCGCGGTCACATGATCGCCGACGCTGTCGCGGTGATCGGCACGATGGACATCGTGTTCGGCGAGATCGACAGGTGAGAAAGAGCGCATGACGACTTCCTCGACCCACCATGACACGGCGCCCTTGGCGCCTTCTTCCCCTCTGCAGCCTGCAATCCTCGAGCGCTTTGCGCGCGAGGTGGCCAAGTACCCCGAAGCAGGCAAGCAATCCGCCGTGATGGCCTGCCTTGCCATCGTCCAGCAGGACGAAGGCTATGTCAGCCTGCAGCGCGAGCGCGAGATTGCCGATTACCTCGGCATGGCGCCCATCGCCGTGCATGAAGTGACGACCTTCTACAACATGTACAACCAGCACCCGGTGGGCAAGTTCAAGCTCAACGTGTGCACCAACCTGCCTTGCCAGCTGCGCGACGGCGTCACCGCCCTCGTGCACCTCGAGAAGAAGCTCGGCATCAAGATGGGCGAGACCACCGCCGACGGCCTGTTCACGCTGCAGCAGAGCGAGTGCCTGGGCGCGTGCGCCGATTCGCCCGTGATGCTGGTCAACGATCGCACCATGTGCAGCTTCATGAGCAACGAAAAACTCGACCAGCTCATCGAAGGCCTGCGCGGTGCCGCGCCCGCCACCAAAGGGGAGGCTTCCTGATGTCGCCCGAACAAGTACTCCAGCAGTTCCAGGCAACGGGCGTCCAGACCTGTTTCCATGACCGCCACATCGAGCCGCAGATCTACGCGGGCCTCGACGGCACCAACTGGCGCCTGGCCGACTACGAGGCGCGCGGCGGCTACCAGGCGCTGCGCAAGATCCTGACCGAGGGCCTCACGCCCGACCAGGTGATCGCCGAAGTGAAGGCCTCGGGCCTGCGCGGACGCGGCGGCGCAGGTTTCCCGACCGGCCTGAAGTGGAGCTTCATGCCCCGCCAGTTCCCGGGCCAGAAGTACCTCGTCTGCAACTCCGACGAAGGCGAGCCGGGCACGTGCAAGGACCGCGACATCCTGCAGTTCAACCCGCACATCGTGATCGAAGGCATGGCCATCGCCGCGTATGCGATGGGCATCAGCGTCGGCTACAACTACATCCACGGCGAGATCTTCCAGAGCTACGACCGTTTCGAGGAAGCCCTCGAAGAAGCGCGCGCCGCGGGCTACCTCGGCGACAAGATCATGGGCAGCACGTACAACTTCCAGTTGCACGCCGCCCACGGCTTCGGCGCCTACATCTGTGGCGAGGAAACCGCGCTGCTCGAGTCGCTCGAGGGCAAGAAGGGCCAGCCGCGCTTCAAGCCGCCGTTCCCCGCCAGCTTCGGCCTGTACGGCAAGCCGACGACCATCAACAACACCGAGACCTTCGCGGCGGTGCCCTGGATCATCCGCAACGGCGGTCCGGCCTACCTCGAGTGCGGCAAGCCGAACAATGGCGGCACCAAGATCTACTCGGTGAGCGGCGACGTCGAGTTGCCCGGCAACTACGAAGTACCCATGGGCACGCCGTTCTCCAAGCTGCTCGAGCTGTGCGGCGGCGTTCGCAAGGGCCGCACGCTGAAGGCCGTGATCCCCGGTGGATCGTCGTCGCCGGTGCTGCCGGCCGACCTCATGATGGCCTGCACCATGGACTACGACTCCATCGCCAAGGCCGGCTCCATGCTGGGCTCGGGCGCGGTGATCGTCATGGACGACAGCCGCTCGATGGTCGAGTCGCTCAAGCGCCTGTCGTACTTCTACATGCACGAGTCCTGCGGCCAGTGCACGCCGTGCCGCGAAGGCACGGGCTGGCTCTACCGCGTGGTGGACCGCATCCACAACGGGCAGGGCAGGGCGACCGACATGGACCTTCTCAATTCGGTGGCAGACAACATCCAGGGCCGCACGATCTGCGCGCTCGGCGACGCGGCGGCCATGCCGGTGCGCGCCATGATCAAGCATTTCCGTCATGAGTTCGAAGCCCTGATCCCGGGCTACGTTCCCAAAGCGCCGGTCCAGGCCTGAGCGCGAGAAGCACACATATGGTTGAAATCGAACTCGACGGCAAGAAGGTCGACGTGACCGAAGGCAGCATGATCATGCATGCGGCCGACAAGGCAGGCACGTACATCCCGCACTTCTGCTATCACAAGAAACTGAGCATCGCGGCCAACTGCCGCATGTGCCTCGTGGACGTGGAAAAAGCGCCCAAGCCGATGCCGGCCTGCGCCACGCCCGTCACGCAGGGCATGATCGTTCGCACCAAGAGCGAAAAGGCCATCAAGGCGCAGCAGTCGGTCATGGAGTTCCTCCTGATCAACCATCCGCTGGATTGCCCGATCTGCGACCAGGGCGGCGAATGCCAGCTGCAGGACCTGGCCGTGGGCTACGGCGGCTCTTCTTCTCGCTACGAAGAAGAAAAGCGCGTCGTGTTCCACAAGGACGTGGGCCCGCTGATCAGCATGGAAGAAATGAGCCGCTGCATCCATTGCACGCGCTGCGTCCGCTTTGGCCAGGAAGTGGCCGGCGTGATGGAGCTCGGCATGACCCAGCGCGGCGAGCACTCCGAAATCGAGACCTTCGTGGGCGACTCGGTCGACTCCGAACTCTCGGGCAACATGATCGACATCTGCCCGGTCGGCGCGCTCACGAGCAAGCCGTTCCGCTACAGCGCCCGCACCTGGGAACTGTCGCGCCGCAAGTCGGTGAGCCCGCATGATTCCACCGGCGCCAACCTGATCGTCCAGGTCAAGAACAACCGCGTGATGCGCGTGGTGCCGCTCGAGAACGAAGACGTCAACGAATGCTGGATCGCCGACCGCGACCGCTTCTCGTACGAAGCGCTCAACGGCCCGGAACGCCTGACGCAGCCCATGCTGAAGCAGGGTGGCCAATGGCAGCAGGTCGACTGGCAGACGGCGCTCGAGTACGTCGCCAACGGCCTGCGCCAGATCAAGGCCGACCATGGTGCGCAAAGCATCGGCACGCTCGTCAGCCCGCACAGCACGCTCGAAGAGCTGCATCTCGCCGCCATGCTCACGCGTGAACTCGGCAGCGACAACATCGACTACCGCCTGCGCAACGCCGAATTCACGGCGTTCGAAGGCGTGCGCTGGCTCGGCACCTCGATCGCCTCGCTCACGCAAGTGCAGCGCGCGCTGGTCGTCGGCTCCAACCTGCGCAAGGAACATCCGCTGTTCGCGCAGCGCATCCGCCAGGCCGTGCGTAAGGGCGCCTCGCTGTCGGTGATCACCTCGGCCAGCCTGATGGCCGACCGCGACGCCTGGGCCATCGACGTGGCGCAGTCGTCGATCGTCGACGCCGACCAGTGGGTCGAAGCGCTGGCCGCTGTGGCCGCCGCCATCGGCGCAACCAATGGCGCGACCGCGCCGCTGGCGCCGGCCAACGCACCCGGCGATGCCGCCAAGGCCATCGCAGCGTCGCTGCTGAGCGGCGAACGCAAGGCCGTGCTGCTCGGCAACGCCGCCGCGCACCACGCCCAGGCCAGCAGCCTGCTGGCCCTGGCGAACTGGATCGGCGCGCAAACCGGCGCCACCGTCGGCTACCTGACCGAAGCGGCCAACACCGTGGGCGCGCAGCTTGTCGGCGCGTTCCCGAAGAACGGCGGCCTCGATGCCGGCCGCATGCTCGCCGCGGGCTCCGGCCTGAAGGCCGTGATGCTGCTGAACACCGAGCCGGTGTTCGACTCGGCCGCAGGCGCCGCCGCAGCCGATGTCATCGGCAATGCGCAAATGGTCGTCACGCTCAGCCCCTTCAAGGCCAACCTCGCCTTCAGTGACGTGTTGCTCCCGATCGCCCCGTTCAGCGAAACCCCCGGCACCTTCGTCAACGCCGAAGGCCGCCTGCAAGGTTTCCATGCCGTCGTGAAGCCGCAAGGCGAAACGCGTCCGGCGTGGAAGGTGCTGCGCGTGCTGGCCAACCTGCTCGGCCTGCCTGGCTTCGCGTTCGAATCGACTGCCGACGTGCTCGCCACCATCGGTGACAGCGGCGCGCTGCCGGCGAATGCCCTGAGCAACGCCACGTCCGCCAAGGCTGTCGCTTCCAACGGCGCAGCTGCTGCGCCCGTGGTCGCGAGCATCTACCAGCTCGACTCGATCGTGCGCCGCGCACCGTCGCTGCAACTGACTGCCGACGCACGCAATGCATTGGCCGGATCGAACGTGTCGGCCCATGCCGAGGAGGCATTGGCATGATCGACGCTATTCATGGCTTCGGCCAGGGCCTGGTCGCCGCAGGCTGGTGGACCGTGGTGGTCTGGCCCGTGATCTGGACGCTGATCAAGATCATCGTGGTCGTGATCCCGCTGATGCTGGCCGTGGCCTACCTCACGCTGTGGGAACGCAAGGCCATCGGTTTCACGCAGATCCGCATCGGCCCGAACCGCACCGGCCCGCTCGGCCTGCTGCAGCCGATCGCCGACGCACTCAAGCTGATGACCAAGGAAATCATTCTTCCGACGGTCGCCAACAAGGGCCTGTTCCTGCTGGGCCCGGTGATGACCATCATGCCGGCGCTCGCCGCATGGGCGGTGATTCCCTTCGGCCCCGATGTGGCGCTGGCCAACATCAATGCCGGCCTGCTGTTTGTGATGGCCATCACCTCGCTCGAGGTGTATGGCGTGATCATCGCGGGCTGGGCCTCGAACTCGAAGTACGCCTTCCTGGGCGCGCTGCGCGCCTCGGCACAGATGGTGAGCTACGAAATCGCGATGGGCTTCTGCTTCGTCGTGGTGCTGATGGTCACCGGCAGCCTGAACATGAGCGAGATCGTGAACGTTCAGGGCAAGGGCATGTTCGCCAACCTGGGCGTGGGCTTCCTGTCGTGGAACTGGCTGCCGCTGCTGCCGATCTTCGTCGTCTACTTCATCTCGGGCCTCGCCGAAACCAACCGTCACCCGTTCGACGTGGTGGAAGGCGAATCCGAAATCGTGGCCGGCCACATGATCGAGTACTCGGGCATGAGCTTCGCGATGTTCTTCCTGGCCGAGTACGCCAACATGTGGCTCGTCTCGATCCTCACCGTGGTGCTCTTCCTGGGCGGATGGCTGCCGCCGTTCGACTTCCTGAGCTTCATCCCGGGCTGGATCTGGCTGGGCGCCAAGACCTTCTGCGTGGTCACCATGTTCCTGTGGGTCCGCTCGACATTCCCGCGCTTCCGCTATGACCAGATCATGCGGTTGGGCTGGAAGATCTTCATTCCCGTCACCCTCGTGTGGCTGGTCGTGGTCGGTGGCTGGATGCAGACGCCGTTCAACATCTGGAAATAACAGGAAGCGCCAATACCATGTCTGCTGCGCACACCGCCGGCGCGTCCGCGCGCCCTTCCAAACTTGCGTCCGCGCCGTTCTCGCTCAAGGACTTCCTGAGCAGCTTCATGCTGTTCGAGCTGTTCAAGGGTCTGGCCGTCACCGGCAAGTACGCCTTCGCCCGCAAGATCACTGTCCAGTTCCCCGAAGAGAAGACGCCGCTGTCGCCGCGCTTCCGCGGCCTGCACGCGCTGCGCCGCTACGAAAACGGCGAAGAACGCTGCATCGCCTGCAAGCTCTGCGAAGCCGTTTGCCCGGCACTGGCCATCACCATCGAATCGGATGTGCGCGACGACGGCTCGCGCCGCACGACGCGCTACGACATCGACCTGACCAAGTGCATCTTCTGCGGCTTCTGCGAAGAAAGCTGCCCGGTCGACTCGATCGTGGAGACGCACATCTTCGAATACCACGGCGAGAAGCGCGGCGACCTGTACTTCACGAAGGACATGCTCCTGGCCGTGGGCGACCGCTACGAAAAAGAAATTGCAGCGAACAAGGCGGCTGACGCCAAGTACCGCTGATCCGACCAGCCCGAACCCCGTACCCATTCGAATTCCATGGACGTCAAGACCGGTCTGTTCTATCTGTTTGCCGCGGTGCTGCTGTTCGCAGCCTTCCGCGTCATCACCGCCCGCAACCCCGTGTACGCCGCGCTGTACCTGGTGCTGGCCTTCTTCCAGGCTTCGGCCATCTGGTTGCTGCTGCGCGCCGAGTTCCTCGCGATCTCGCTGGTGCTGGTGTATGTCGGCGCCGTGATGGTGCTGTTCCTGTTCGTCGTGATGATGCTGGACATCAACGTCGACGGCCTGCGAGAGGGCTTCTGGAAGCACTTCCCGCTGGCCGCTGGCGTGGGTGCGCTCATTGCGCTCGAAATGGCGGCCGTGCTGATGGGCGGTTTCCGCCTGGGCGAGGCACCTCGCGCGGCCTCTGGCCCGATGGCGGCCGACGCCTCCAACACGCTCGAACTGGGCAAGTTGCTGTACACCGAATACCTCTACCCGCTGGAAATTGCCGCGGTCATCCTGCTCGTGGCCATCGTGGCCGCCATCGCGTTGACGTTGCGCACCCGCAAGGACAGCAAGTACGTGAATCCGGCCGACCAGGTGCGCGTGAAGGCGCGTGACCGCGTGCGCATCGTGCAGATGCCGGTGACGCGTGCGGCCGAACCTGTGGCTGAAGCTGCAGCTGCGGATGCTGCAAAGGAAAACAAGGCATGACGCTCACGCTAGGACACTTTCTTTCGCTCGGCGCGATGCTCTTCGCGCTGTCTGTGATCGGCATCTTCCTGAACCGCAAGAACCTGATCGTGCTGCTGATGGCCATCGAACTGATGCTGCTCGCGGTCAACATGAACTTCGTGGCGTTCTCGCACTTCCTGGGCGACATGCACGGTCAGATCTTCGTGTTCTTCATCCTGACGGTGGCTGCGGCCGAGTCGGCCATCGGGCTGGCGCTGCTGGTTCTGCTGTTCCGCAACAAGTCGAACATCAACGTGGACGAACTCAACTCGCTCAAGGGTTGAAAGCAACATGAGCGCAACCCTTTCCGCATCCACCTTGCTGGCCGTGCCGCTGGCACCCCTGGTCGGCGCCGCTGTCGCCGGCCTGTTCGGCACGAAGTTCGGCGGCAATCACATCGGCCGCAAGGTCACGCATTCGCTGACCATCCTGGGCGTGCTGGTCGCCTTCATCATCTCGGCCATGACGCTCAAGAGCGTGGTGGCCGACGGTGCGCGCTTCAACGCCACCCTCTACGAGTGGATGGTGGTGGGCGGCCTGAAGATGGAAGTCGGCTTCATGGTCGACGGCCTCACCGCCATGATGATGTGCGTCGTGACCTTCGTGTCGCTGATGGTCCACATCTACACCATCGGCTACATGGAAGAAGACGACGGCTACAACCGCTTCTTCGCGTACATCTCGCTGTTCACCTTCTCGATGCTGATGCTCGTCATGAGCAACAACATGCTCCAGCTGTTCTTCGGCTGGGAAGCGGTGGGCCTGGTGTCGTACCTGCTGATCGGTTTCTGGTTCAACAAGCCGACCGCCATCTTCGCGAACATGAAGGCCTTCCTGGTCAACCGCGTGGGCGACTTCGGCTTCATCCTGGGCATCGGCCTGATCGCGGCCTACGCCGGCACGCTGAACTACACCGAAGCCTTCGCCAAGGCGAACACGCTGGCCGGCATCACCTTCCCGGGCACCGAATGGATGCTGATCACCGTGATCTGCATCTGCCTGTTCATCGGCGCGATGGGCAAGAGCGCGCAGTTCCCGCTGCACGTGTGGCTGCCCGACTCGATGGAAGGCCCGACCCCCATCTCCGCGCTGATCCACGCGGCCACGATGGTGACCGCCGGCATCTTCATGGTGGCGCGCATGTCGCCGCTGTTCGAGCTGAGCGACACGGCCCTGAGCTTCATCCTCGTGATCGGCGCCATCACCGCACTGTTCATGGGCTTCCTGGGCATCATCCAGAACGACATCAAGCGCGTGGTCGCGTACTCGACGCTCTCGCAGCTCGGCTACATGACCGTGGCGCTCGGTGCCTCGGCCTACTCGGTGGCCGTGTTCCACCTGATGACGCACGCGTTCTTCAAGGCGCTGCTGTTCCTCGGCGCCGGCTCGGTGATCATCGGCATGCACCACAACCAGGACATCCGCTGGATGGGCGGCGTGCGCAAGTACATGCCGATCACCTGGATCACGTCGCTGCTGGGTTCGCTCGCGCTGATCGGCACGCCGTTCTTCGCCGGCTTCTACTCGAAGGACAGCATCATCGAAGCGGTGCACGAAAGCCACCTGTGGGGCGCGAACTTCGCGTACTACGCGGTGCTGGCCGGCGTGTTCATCACGGCGTTCTACTCGTTCCGCATGTACTTCCTGGTCTTCCACGGCAAGGAACGCTACGACCAGAACCCCGATGCGCACCATGACGACCACGGCCATGGCCACGACGATCATGGCCACGGTCACGAGGCCCACAAGCCGCACGAGTCGCCGATGGTGGTCTGGCTGCCGCTGGTGCTGCTGGCCATTCCCTCGGTGGTGATCGGCTTCATGACGATCGAGCCGATGCTGTTCGGCGAGTTCTTCAAGAACGCGATCTTCGTGGACGGTGCCAAGCACCACGCCATGAAGGAGCTGGAAGAAGCCTTCCACGGTCCGGTGGCCATGGCCATCCACGGCCTGACGACGGCGCCGTTCTGGCTGGCACTGGCCGGCGTGGTCCTGTCCTGGTACATGTACATGATCAACCCGGCGCTGCCGGCCGCGATCAAGCGCGCCTGCGGCCCGATCTACCGCCTGCTGGAAAACAAGTACTACCTCGACTGGATCAACGAGAACATCATCGCCCGCGGTACGCGTGCGCTCGGCACCGGCCTGTGGAAGGGGGGCGACCAAGCCCTCATCGACGGCGCCGTGGTCAATGGTTCGTGGAAGCTGGTCGGCCGTATTTCAGGTGTGGTGCGCTGGATGCAGTCGGGCTACATCTATCACTACGCCTTCGCGATGCTGCTGGGCATCTTCATCCTGATGACGTATTTCGTCTGGTTCAAACGCTGAGCCTAGCGCTGGAGAAAAAGAAAAATGGGTTTGTTGAGCCTTGCCATCTGGGTGCCGATCGCATTCGGCGTCGCGCTGCTGGCGTTTGGCCGTGACGAGCACGCCAAGGGCGTCCGCTGGGTCGCCCTCGTCGGCGCCATCGTGAGCTTCCTGGTCACGGTGCCGCTGTTCACGGGTTTCCGCAACGGCACCGCCGCCATGCAGTTCGTCGAGAAGACGAGCTGGATCTCGCGCTTCAACGTCAACTACCACCTCGGGATCGACGGCATGTCGCTCTGGCTGGTGCTGCTGACGTCGTTCATCACGGTCATCGTCGTGATCTCGGCCTGGGAAGTGATCACCGAGCGCGTGAACCAGTACATGGGCGCGTTCCTGATCCTGTCGGGTTTCATGATCGGCGTGTTCTCCGCGCTCGACGGCATCCTGTTCTACGTGTTCTTCGAAGCCACGCTGATCCCGATGTACCTGATCATCGGTATCTGGGGCGGCCCGAACAAGATCTACGCTGCGTTCAAGTTCTTCCTGTACACCTTGCTCGGCTCGCTGCTGATGCTGGTGGCGCTGATCTTCCTGTACAACAAGTCGGGCGGGAGCTTCGACATCCTGGCCTGGCACAAGCTGCCGCTGGGGTCGACCGCGCAGACCTTCCTGTTCTTCGCCTTCTTCGCGGCCTTCGCGGTGAAGGTGCCGATGTGGCCGGTGCACACCTGGCTGCCCGACGTGCACGTCGAGGCGCCCACCGGCGGTTCGGCGGTGCTGGCCGCGATCATGCTGAAGCTGGGTGCCTACGGCTTCCTGCGCTTCTCGATGCCCATCGCCCCCGATGCGTCGCACGAATGGGCCTGGCTCATGATCGCGCTGTCGCTGATCGCGGTGATCTACGTGGGCCTGGTCGCGCTGGTGCAGCAGGACATGAAGAAGCTGGTGGCGTATTCGTCGGTCGCGCACATGGGCTTCGTGACGCTGGGCTTCTTCATCTTCAACGAGCTCGGCGTGTCCGGCGGCATCGTGCAGATGATTGCGCACGGCTTCGTCTCGGGCGCGATGTTCCTGGGCATCGGCGTGCTGTACGACCGCGTGCACTCGCGCCAGATTGCCGACTACGGCGGCGTGGTCAACACCATGCCCAAGTTCGCGGCTTTCGCGCTGCTGTTCGCCATGGCCAATTGCGGCCTGCCGGGCACCGCCGGTTTCGTGGGCGAGTGGATGGTGATCCTGGGCGCCGTGAAGGCCAACTTCTGGATCGGCCTCGGTGCGGCCACGGCGCTGATCTTCGGAGCGGCCTACACGCTGTGGATGTACAAGCGCGTGTACTTGGGCCCGGTCGGCAACGACCACGTCAAGGAGCTCAAGGACATCAACGCCCGCGAGTTCGTGATGCTGTCGCTGCTGGCCATCGCCGTGCTTTGGATGGGCCTGTATCCGAAGCCTTTCACCGACGCCATGGACGCCTCGGTGCTCGAGCTCCTGCGCCATGTGGCTATTTCGAAGCTGCCTTCCTGATTCCACGCTGAAGACAAGAGAACGAGATGATTGACAAAATCAGCTGGGTCACGATCTACCCTGAAATCGTGTTGCTGGTCATGACCTGCATCATTGCGCTGGTCGACCTGTCGACCACGGACCATCGCCGCACGCGCACCTATGTGCTGACGTTGCTCACGCTCGCCGTGGTGGGCGTGCTGTCGGGCCTTGCGGCCCTCAACGGCAAGACGGCCTACGGCTTCGGTGGCATGGTCGTGAGCGACCCGATGGGCAACTGGCTCAAGTGCTTCGCCACCATCGCCCTGATGGTCACGCTGGTCTACGGCCGTCCCTATGCGGCCGACCGCGACATGCTGCGCGGCGGCGAGATGTTCACCATGAGCATGTTCGCGCTGCTGGGCATGTTCGTGATGATCTCGGGCAGCAACTTCCTGCTGATCTACCTGGGCCTGGAACTGCTCACGCTGTCGAGCTATGCGCTGGTGGCGCTGCGCCGCGACAACGCGGTGGCCAGCGAGGCGGCCATGAAGTACTTCGTGCTCGGCGCCATGGCCAGCGGCTTCCTGCTGTACGGCCTGTCGATGATGTACGGCGCCACCGGTTCGCTCGACGTGAACGAGGTCTTCAAGGCCATCGCCAGCGGCAAGGTGAACCACCAGGTGCTGGTGTTCGGCCTGGTGTTCATCGTGGCCGGCCTGGCATTCAAGGTGGGCGCTGCGCCGTTCCACATGTGGGTGCCAGACGTCTACCAGGGCGCGCCTACGGCGATCACGCTGCTGATCGGCGCCGCGCCCGAGCTGGCCGCCTTCGCGATCATCATTCGCCTGCTGGTCGATGCGTTGCAACCGCTGGCCATCGACTGGCAGCAGATGCTGGCCGTGCTGGCCATCGCCTCGCTGCTGGTCGGCAACCTGGCCGCCATCGCGCAGAGCAACCTGAAGCGCATGCTGGCGTACTCGACCATCTCGCAGATGGGCTTCATGCTCCTCGGCCTGGTGGCCGGTTCGGACCAGCAGGGCACCTACAACGCCCAGTTCGCCTACAGCGCCTCGATGTTCTACATCGTGACCTACGTGCTGACCACGCTGGCGAGCTTCGGCATCATCCTGCTGCTGGCGCGCGAAGGCTTCGAAAGCGAAGAGATCACCGACCTCGCAGGCCTGAACCAGCGCAGCCCGCTGTACGCCGGCGTGATGGCGATCGCCATGTTCTCGCTGGCCGGCCTGCCGCCGCTGGTGGGCTTCTACGCGAAGCTGGCCGTGCTGCAGGCGCTGATTGCGTCGGGCCATGCTATCTACATCGGCCTGTCCGTGTTCGCGGTGATGATGTCGCTGATCGGCGCCTTCTATTACCTGCGCGTGGTGAAGGTCATGTACTTCGACGCGCCGGTCACGGCGACCACGGTGTCGGCGCCGCGCGACGTGCGCGTCGTGCTCACGATCAACGGCGCGCTGATCCTGATCCTGGGCATCGTGCCCGGCGGGCTCATGACGCTTTGCTACGACGCGATCGTGGCCACGCTGGCGCACTGACGCGCAACACCCGGTGTCGCAAACCGCGTCGGTCTGGGTTGTTCTGCTGGTGGCCCTGGTGGCCGCCAACCTGCCTTTCTTCAACGACCGCCTGTTCGGCGCCGTGCCACTGCCCACGCGACCCAAGTCGCTCGCAGTGCGCCTCGCCGAACTGGTGGTCTTGTACTTTCTGGCCGGCGGCATCGGGCTGCTGTTCGAGCGCAGGGCAGGGCAGATCGCCCCGCAGGGCTGGGAGTTCTATGCGGTAACCGGCGCGCTGTTCATCGTGCTGGCCTTTCCGGGGTTCACCTGGCGCTACCTGATGAAACACAGGCACTGACGACATGACATCACCCACCACCGATTCGCACCTGAAGGAAGAGCTGGTCCGCAGCGAGGAGCTCTTCAAGGGCAACTTCCTGCAGGCCAAGCGAGACACCATCCGCCTGCCCGACGGCCACAGCGCCACGCGCGAGTACGTGGTGCACCCGGGTGCCGTGGTGGTGATTCCGTTGCTGGACGACGGCCGCGTGGTGCTGGAGCGGCAGTTTCGCTACCCGGTCGGCCACGTGATGATCGAGTTCCCGGCCGGCAAGCTCGACGCGGGGGAAGACCCCTTCGTCTGCGGCCGGCGCGAGCTGCTCGAGGAAACCGGCTACACCGCGCGCGAATGGGCGCACGCGGGTGCGATGCACCTGGCGGTGGCGTACTCGACCGAGATCATCCACATCTACTTTGCGCGCGGCCTCACGCTCGGCGAGCGCCAGCTCGACCATGGCGAGTTTCTGGACGTGTTCACGGCCACGCCCGCAGAGCTGGCCGGCTGGTGCCGCGACGGCAGCGTGACCGATGCCAAGACGCTGACCTGCACGCTCTGGCTGCAGAACGTCCTGTCCGGCGCATGGGCACTGGACTGGAAGGCCGTGCCCGAACAAGGCGGCGCGGGATAATCCGCGCATGAAGGTTCTCGATCTCCGCTGCGCACACGGCCATGGCTTCGAGGGCTGGTTCGCGTCCACAGAGGCCTTCGAGACCCAGTTGGCGAGCGGACTGGTCGAATGCCCGGTCTGCGGCGACACCGCCATCGTCAAGCTGCTGAGCGCGCCGCGCCTCAATCTCGGCAACGCGAAGCCACCGCAGGAAGCCACCGCGCCGGCCGCCTCTTCGGGCGTTTCCACGGAGCTTTCACCCGAAGCCCGCTGGATGCGCGCCGTGCGCGAGGTCATGGCGAAGACCGAGGACGTTGGCGACCGCTTTGCCGACGAAGCCCGCAAGATGCACTACGGCGAAGCCCAGGAACGCGGCATCCGCGGCCATGCCACGCCCGAGCAGACCGAGGCGCTGCTCGACGAAGGCATTGCGGTGATGGCGCTGCCGATACCGGCAGCGCTCAAGGAAACCCTGCAGTAGTCGGCCCGGCGCTCGCGGCCTTCAGTCCATTCAGGCCGTGAACTGCAGTGCCGCCAGGCGCGCATAGACGCCACCTTGCGCGACCAGCGTCGCGTGCGTTCCCTGCTCGACGATGCCGCCGTGGTCCAGCACCACGATGCGGTCTGCCTTCTGCACCGTCGCCAGCCTGTGGGCGATCACGACCGTGGTGCGGTTTTCCATCGCCGATTCCAGTGCCGCCTGCACCATGCGTTCGCTTTCCGCATCGAGCGCGCTCGTGGCTTCGTCGAGCAGCAGCAGCGGCGGGTTCTTGAGGATGGCGCGCGCGATCGCGATGCGCTGGCGCTGTCCGCCCGACAGGCGCACGCCGCGCTCGCCCAGGAAGGTGTCGTAGCCCTCGGGCAGCGCCTGCAGGAAGTCGTGCGCGAAGGCGGCGCGCGCGGCGGCATGCACTTCGTCGGCGGTGGCCTCCGGGCGGCCGTAGCGGATGTTCTCGAAGGCGCTGGTCGAGAAGATCACCGCGTCCTGCGGCACCAGGCCGATGCGGGTTCGCAGGTCGGGCAGGGCGAGCGAGGCCAGCGGCGTGCCGTCGAGCAGCAGGCGGCCGGACTGCGGGTCGTAGTAGCGCAACAGCAACTGGAACACCGTGCTCTTGCCCGCGCCGCTCGATCCCACCAGCGCGACGGTTTCGCCGGGTGCGACGTCGAGGCTGAAGTCGCGCAGCGCCGGCGTGCCGGGACGCGACGGGTAGTGAAAGGTCACCGCATCGAACTTGATGGCGCTGCCCGCAACAGGGACGGGCGCGACCGCCGGGTTCGAGGGTGAAGCGATGGCCGCGGGCGCATGCAGCAGTTCCATCAGGCGCTCGGTGGCTCCGGCGGCGCGCAGCAGGTCGCCGTACACCTCGCCCAGCACCGCGGTGGCGCTCGCCAGGATGGCCACGTAGACCACGGTCTGGCCCAGGTGGCCGGCCGTGATGTCGCCCCGCAGCACGGCCTGCGTGCCCTGGTACAGGCCCCACAGCAGCGCGGCCGAGGTCGCGATGATGATGAACGCGACCAGCACCGAGCGCGCCTTGGTGCGCCGCACCGCGGTGCTGAAGGCGTTTTCGGTGGAGCCGTTGAAGCGCGCCGCCTCGCGGCCCTCGGCTGTGTAGCTCTGCACCACGGGGATGGCGTTGAGCACTTCGGCGGCAATCGCGCTTGAATCGGCTACGCGGTCCTGGCTGGCGCGCGACAGCTTGCGCACGCGGCGGCCGAACCACATGCTCGGCAGCACCACCAGCACCAGGATGCCCAGCACCTGCACCATCACGTAGGGGTTGGTCCACACCAGCACGGCCAGTGCGCCCACGCCCATGACCGCATTGCGCAGGCCCATGCTCAGCGACGAGCCCACCACCGTCTGGACCAGCGTGGTATCGGCCGTCAGGCGCGACAGCACTTCGCCGGTCTGCGTGGTTTCGAAGAAAGCCGGGCTCTGTGTCAGCACGTGGCCGTAGACCGCGTTGCGGATGTCGGCGGTGACCCGCTCGCCTAGCCAGCTCACCGTGTAGAAGCGCGCCGCAGAGAAAAGCCCGAGCGCCACGGCCACCGCGAAGAGGGCGCCGAAGTGCTCCCGCAGCGCCATGGTCTGCGCACCCTTGTCGGGGTTGATCAAGCCTCCGTCAATCAGGCTGCGCAAGGCGATAGGAAAAGCCAGCGTGGTGACCGCTGCCATCACCAAAAAGATCGCCGCCAGGACGATCTGGACGCGATAAGGGCGGAGGAATGGGCTCAGGCCCGACAGCGACCGGGGCGAGCCCTTGGCCTGGGAAGACGGTGCATTGGAAGCCATGCACCGATTCTAACGATCCCTTGCCCTCACAAAGGCAGCCTTGACAATAACTGTCATGGCAGCTAATATTTTGGCCATGAGCGATGCCAATTCCAACCCAGCTTCGTCGGCCTCCACCGACGCCGAGCGTCGCGCGCCTGCCGCCTTCTATCGGCCGGAGACCTACCAGACCGAGGAGAGCATCGGTTACCTGATGCGCCGCATCGTCACGGCCGTCGGCCAGTCGATCGAAAGCCGCATCTGCGAGCCCGGCAGCCCGACCTATCCGCAGTGGGTGCCTCTCTACAAATTGCATGTCGGCGCCGCCACCACGGTGGCCGAACTGGCCCGCGCCTGCGAGCTCGATACCGGCGCCATGACGCGCCTGCTCGACCGCCTGGAGGCCAAGGGCCTGTGCCGGCGCGTGCGCTCGCTCGAAGACCGCCGCGTGGTCAACATCGAGCTCACCGACGAAGGCCGTTCCGCCGCCAAGGAAGTGCCTTACGTGCTGAGCCGCGTCCAGAACGAACACCTTGCAGGTTTTTCCAATGAGGAATGGGAGCAGCTGAAGGGCTACTTGCGCCGCATCCTCGACAACGCACAGGCCCTCGCGGTCCGTGGAGATAAAAATGACTGATTCCCTCGCCGTGCGCGCACCGCGTCGCACTTCTGTCGTGGCCGCCGCGTTGCTGGTGGTCGCACTGGCCGGCTGTGCCGACATGGCCGGCATCGGCTCGCAGGCCAAGCTGCGCGACGCCTCGTCGCTGGGCATCGCGCCCGACACCGCAGCGGTGCCGGCGTCCCGGCTCGACGGCCAGTGGTGGTTCGCATTCGGCGACACGCAGCTCAATTCGTTGATCGACCAGGCCGTGGCCGGCAACCCGAACCTGCAGGTCGCGCAGGCCCGGCTCGCGCGCGCGCAGGCCTCGGCCGACATTGCCGGCGCGGCCCTCAAGCCGCAGGTCAAGGGCGACCTCGACCTGAACCGCCAGAAGTTCAACAGCAACTACATCTACCCGGCGCCGCTGGGCGGCTCCACGCAGAACATCGGCCTGCTGCAGCTCAGCGCCAGCTGGGAGCTCGACTTCTTCGGCAAGAACCGCAGCGCGCTGGACACCGCCATCGGCGCGGCCAACGCCGCGGCCGCCGACGCCGATGCCGCCCGCGTGCTGCTCGCGAGCAACGTGGCGCGCAGCTACTTCCAGTGGGCGCGCCTGAACGACCAGCTCACCGTGGCCCGGCGCACGCTGGCCCAGCGCGACGAAACGCTCAAGCTGGTGCGCGACCGCGTGTCCGCCGGACTCGACACCCGCCTCGAACTGCGCCAGAGCGAAGGCGGCCTGCCCGAGGCACGCCAGCAGATCGAAGCGCTCAACGAGCAGATCGCGCTGCAGCAGCATGCGCTCGACGCGCTCGTGGGCCAGCCCAACGTGTCGGCCTCGCTCAAGCCGCCCGCGCTCGAAAGCGTGAAGACCATGGCCCTGCAGGCCAACATTCCCGCCGATCTGCTGGGCCGCCGCGCCGACATCGCCGCGGCGCGCTGGCGCGTCGAGGCTGCCACCAGCGACGTGGCCAACGCCAAGACGCTCTTCTATCCCAACGTGAACCTCACGGCCTTCGCGGGCTTTCAGAGCCTGGGCTTCGGCAAGCTGCTCAAGTCGGGCAGCGAGCAGTGGGGCGTGGGCCCGGCCATCAGCCTGCCGATCTTCGAAGGCGGCAAGCTGCGCGCCAACCTGCGCGGCAAGTCGGCCGACCTCGACGTGGCCATCGAAAGCTACAACGCCGCCGTGATCGATGCGGTGCGCGACGCCGCCGACCAGGTGGCCAGCGCGCAGTCGATCACGCGCCAGCAGGCCGAGCAGCGCGCCGCGCAGACCGCGGCCGAAGGCGCCTACGACATCGCCGTGCAGCGCTACCGCGCGGGCCTGGGCAATTACCTCAACGTGCTGACGGCAGAAACCGCCGTGCTGGCGCAACGCCGCCTGGCGGTCGATCTCGCCGCGCGCGCGCTCGACACGCAGGTGGCGCTGGCGCGCGCACTGGGCGGCGGCTGGCAGCCACCGGCCACCGCGACGGCCGCACTGAACCACTGAACTGACTCGACTCCCTCGTCTTCGGAAAGAACTTCACCATGAGCGATAACAACACTCCGACGCCGGCTGCTGCCGCAGCCTCCGCAAATCCCACGGCGCCCGAGGCGCCGGCGAGCAACGGCAAGCGCCGTCGCGCACTCACCGCGCTCGCCGCGGTGGTGATCGTCGCCGGCGGCGGCTGGGGCCTCTACGAATGGCTGGTCGCCAGCCACTACGAGGACACCGACAACGCCTACGTGTCGGGCAACGTCATCCAGATCACGCCGCAGATCGGCGGCACCGTGATGGCCATCGGCGCCGACGACACCGACTTCGTCAGGGCCGGCCAGCCGCTGGTGCAGCTCGACCCGGCCGACGCCAAGGTGGCGCTCGAGCAGGCCGAGGCCGCGCTCGCGCAGGCCGTGCGCCAGGTGCGCACCCTGTACGCCAACAACGGCTCGCTGGCCGCGCAGGTCACGCTGCGCCAGTCGGACATCGTCAAGGCGCAGAGCGACATCGCCAAGGCGCAGGACGACCTGCAGCGCCGCCGCGCGCTGTCGGGCAACGGCGCCGTGTCGAAGGAAGAACTCAACCACGCCGAGACGCAGCTCGACACCGCCAAGAGCCAGCTCGCCGCTGCGCAGGCCGGCGTCGTCGCCGCGAAGGAAGCGCTGGTCAGCAACCAGTCTCTGACCGAAGGCACCAGCGTGGCCCAGCACCCGAGCGTGCTGGCCGCCGCCTCCAAGGTGCGCGAGGCCTACCTGGCCACGCAGCGCGTCGCCATGCCCGCGCCGGTCGACGGCTATGTGGCCAAGCGCACCGTGCAGCTCGGCCAGCGCGTCTCGGCAGGCACGCCGATGATGTCGATCGTGCCGCTCAACCAGCTGTGGGTCGACGCCAACTTCAAGGAAGTGCAGCTGCGCAACATCCGCATCGACCAGCCCGTGAAGCTCACGGCCGACGTGTACGGCAAGAAGGTCGAATACACCGGCAAGGTCGCTGGCCTCGGCGTGGGCACCGGCAGCGCCTTTGCGTTGCTGCCCGCGCAGAACGCCACCGGCAACTGGATCAAGGTGGTGCAGCGCGTGCCCGTGCGCATTGCGCTCGACCCCGAGCAGCTCAAGGCCAACCCGCTGCGCATCGGCCTGTCGATGGACGCGGAGATCGACATCTCGTCCAAGAGCGGCAAGATGCTCGCCGACGCGCCGCGCGCCACCGCGCTGACGCAGACGGCGGTGTACAGCCAGCTCGACCACGGCGCCGACGCCGAAGTGGACCGCATCGTCTCGGCCAACCTCGGGCGCAGCGCACCGGCCACCGCCGGCGTGCCTTCCAAGGGTTCGGCCGCGCCTGCGACCACGCCGGGCGCGGCCTCCGTGGCCGTGCAAGGCCAGCCGGGCTGATCGCCCGCGCTTCCTTCAGGTAAACAGAGCCCGCGCGACCGCACATGGCCACTGCTGCTCCTGCCTACATAGCGCACGCGCCACTCGAGGGCTCGGCCCGCGTGTGGGGCACCATCGCGCTTTCCGCGGCAACCTTCATGAACGTGCTCGACTCGTCGATCGCCAACGTGTCGTTGCCCGCCATCTCGGGTGACCTGGGCGTGAGCACCACGCAAGGCACCTGGGTCATCACCAGCTTCGCGGTGGCCAACGCCATCGCGGTGCCGCTCACGGGTTTCATGACCCAGCGCTTCGGGCAGGTCCGCCTGTTCATGGCCAGCGTGATCCTGTTCATGGTCGCCTCGCTGCTGTGCGGCCTGGCGCCGAACATGACCACGCTGATCGCCTTCCGTGCGCTGCAGGGCTTTGTCGCCGGCCCGATGATTCCGCTGTCGCAGACGCTGCTGCTGTCGAGCTACCCGCGCGCCAAGGCGGGTCTGGCGATGGCCATGTGGTCGATGACCACGCTGGTCGCGCCGGTGATGGGGCCGCTCCTGGGCGGCTGGATCACCGACAACATCTCGTGGCCGTGGATCTTCTACATCAACATCCCGGTGGGCATCGTCGCGGCTTCCATCACCTGGGCGCTGTATCGCAAGCGCGAGAGCACCACGCACAAGGTGCCCATCGACGCCATCGGCCTGGCGCTGCTGGTGCTGTGGGTCGGCTCGATGCAGCTCATGCTCGACAAGGGCAAGGAGCTCGACTGGTTCCACTCGCCGCAGATCGTCACGATGGCGGTGGTGGCCGTGGTCGGCTTCGCGTTCTTCCTGATCTGGGAGCTGACCGACAAGCATCCGGTGGTCGACCTGTCGCTGTTCAAGCGCCGCAACTTCTGGTCGGGTGCCGTGGCAACCGCCGTGGCGTACGGCCTGTTCTTCGGCAACGTGGTGCTGCTGCCGCTGTGGCTGCAACAGTGGATGGGCTACACCGCGACGCAGGCGGGGATGATCATGGCGCCCGTGGGGCTGCTGGCGATCTTCTTCTCGCCGATCGTCGGGCTCACGGTGGCGAAGATCGATCCGCGGCGCTACGCGACCTTCTCGTTCCTGGTGTTCGCGCTGGTGCTGTGGATGCGGTCGAACTTCAACACGCAGGCCGACTTCGTCACCATCATCATCCCGACGGTGATCCAGGGCATCGCGATGGCGTTCTTCTTCATCCCGCTGGTGACCATCACGCTGTCGGGCCTCACGCCCGACCGCATTCCGGCGGCGTCGGGGTTGTCGAACTTCCTGCGGATCACGGCCGGTGCCATGGGCACCTCGCTCACCACCACGCTGTGGGACAACCGCGCCACTCTGCACCACGCGCAGCTCTCGGAGACGATCAACCAGGGCAACAACGCGGCGACCAGCGCAATGTCGGGTCTTGCGAGCAGCGGCTTCAGCACCGAGCAGGTGCTGGGGCAGATCAACCGCATCGTCGACCAGCAGGCCTACATGCTGGCCACGAACGACATCTTCTATGCGTCGGCGATCCTGTTCCTGCTGCTGATTCCGCTGGTGTGGCTGGCAAAGCCGCAAAAGGGCGGTGCCGGTGGCGACGCTGCGGCAGGCGCCCACTGATCGGCAGCCGACAGGCGACCCACTCGACCCCCGGGCTTCTTCGAGAAGACCCGGGGGTTTTTACGTCCCGAGCGCGCGCAGCACGTCGTGGCACGCGCCCATGGTGTGGTAGTCGGTCTTGCCGGCCGGGCTTTTCTCGTCGCTGATCTTGCGGTTCTGCGGCGTGAGGATGCGGTACCAGGCACCGTGCCGGTGATCGACGAAGTGCTCCCAGCTGTACGCCCAGATGCTGTCGTACCAGTCCCAGTAGCCCGGCTCGCCGGTGCGCACCGCGAGCAGCGCGGCGGCGGCGAAGCTCTCGGCCTGCACCCAGAAGTATTTGTCGCCGTCGCACACCGTGCCGTCGGGCCCGAAGCCGTAGGCCAGCCCGCCGTTGTCGGCGTCCCAGCCGCGGAACATGGCGGTGTCGAAGAAGTGACGGGCGCGCGGCACGATCCACTCTGCCTCGCGGCCCGCCGCGGCCAGGTGCGGTTCAAGCTGCAGCAGCAGCTTGGCCCATTCGGTGAGGTGGCCGGTCTGGAAACCCCAGGGGCGGAAGATGTTGGTCTTGTCGCCGCGGTTGTAGTCCCAGTCGACCGACCAGTCCTCGCGGTAGTGCTCCCAGACCAGGCCATCGGCCAGGGCAGCCTGCCGGCCGGTGATGGATTCCGCCAGCACCGATGCCCGCGCCAGGTAGCGCGCTTCGCGCGTGGCCTCGTACGCGGCGAGCATCGCCTCGCAAGCATGCATGTTGGCGTTCTGGCCCCGGTAGGCGCCCACGCGCCAATCGACGGTGGCCTCGTCGGCATAGAGCTGGTGCTGCGGCTCCCAGAAATGCCGCTCCATCAGGTCCCAGGTGTGTGCCAGCCCGGTGCGCGCTTCTTCCACGCCGGCCATCAGCGCATGCGCATGCGCGAGCAGCACGAAAGCCAGGCCGTAGCAGTGGTTGGTGGCGTCCTGCACGGTGGCGCCGTGCGGTTGCCAGTCGATCTGCCAGGCGTAACCGCCTTCGCGTTTCGCGTGGCCCTGCTGAAGAAAGGCCAGGCCGTGGCGCGCCGCCTTCTGGTGCGCCGGATTGCCGAAGCGCCGGTAGGCCATGGCGTGGTTGAAGACGAAGCGCGTGCTGCTCACCAGATGGCGCGTGCGCCGGTCGTACACCGTGCCGTCGTCCTTGTAGAAATGAAAGAACCCGCCCGACGCGTCCAGGCAGCGCGGCTCGTAGAACGCGAGCGTGTGCAGGATGTGATCGGTCAGGAAATCGGGCGAGCGGAAGTTCGGCATCGAAGACAGGGCGGTCGGTTCGAGAAGTGGTGGCGATAGCCATCCGGACGCTGTCGAAGCGACCGACGGCTTCTTTGTCATCGCAACGACAGTCACCCATTCTTGCGCCGTACCACCCCGTACAGGTTGCACTGCAGCATAGGCATTTGCCCCAGTATGAAATTGCAGGGCGCCCACCAACAATCAGTCCGCGCCCGGTAGTGGCGCATTCAGATGGGCCGCATGACCGACTTTCTTTTTTCGCATCCGGGCGACTTCGCGAGATGAGCGACGTCATCCTCGAAACACGCCAGCTCACCAAGGAATTCAAAGGGTTCACCGCGGTCAGCAAGGTCGACCTGTCGGTGGTGCGCGGTTCGATCCACGCGCTCATCGGCCCTAACGGCGCCGGCAAGACGACCTGCTTCAACCTGCTGACGAAGTTTCTCGAGCCGACCACCGGCACGATCCTCTTCAACGGTCAGGACATCACGGGCGAGCGCCCGGCGCAGATCGCACGGCGCGGCATCATCCGCTCGTTCCAGATCTCGGCCGTGTTCCCGCACCTCACGCTGCTGGAAAACGTGCGCCTCGGCCTGCAGCGCCGGCTGGGCACCTCGTACCACTTCTGGAAGAGCGAGAAGTCGCTCAAGCCGCTCGATGCGCGTGCGCGCGAACTGCTGGCCGAAGTGGGCCTGGAAGACCTTGCCGACGAGCAGACCGTGAACCTGCCCTACGGCCGCAAGCGCGCGCTCGAGATTGCGACCACGCTGGCCATGGAGCCCGAACTGATGCTGCTCGACGAACCGACCCAGGGCATGGGCCATGAAGACGTGCACCGCGTGGCCGAACTCATCAAGCGCGTGTCGGCCGGGCGCACCATCCTCATGGTCGAGCACAACATGAGCGTGGTCTCGACCATTGCCGACACCATCACCGTGCTGCAACGCGGCGCCGTGCTGGCCGAGGGGCCTTACGCCGAAGTCTCGAAGAACCCGCAGGTCATGGAGGCCTACATGGGCACGACGGACGGCCAGTTGCAAGGTGCCCACTGACATGACGGCCGCATTGGAAATCAAGGGCCTGCAGGCCTGGTACGGCGAGTCGCACGTCCTGCACGGTGTCGACATGGTCGTGCAGCCCGGCGAAGTCGTCACGCTGCTGGGCCGCAACGGCGCGGGCCGCACCACCACGCTGCGCGCCATCATGGGCCTGACCGGTGCGCGCAAGGGCAGCATCGAGGTCCACGGCAAGGAAACGATCGCGATGCCGACGCATCGCATCGCCCACCTGGGCATCGGCTACTGCCCCGAGGAGCGCGGCATCTTCGCGAGCCTCTCGTGCGAAGAAAACCTGCTGCTGCCGCCCGGGCTCAAGGGCGCGGGGCCCGGCATGTCGGTCGAAGAGATCTACGCCATGTTCCCCAACCTGGCCGAGCGCCGCCACAGCCAGGGCACGCGGCTCTCGGGCGGCGAGCAACAGATGCTGGCCGTGGCGCGCATCCTGCGCACGGGCGCCAAGCTGCTGCTGCTCGACGAGATTTCAGAAGGCCTGGCACCGGTCATCGTGCAGGCGCTGGCCCGCATGATCACCATGCTGCGCGCCAAGGGCTACACCATCGTGATGGTGGAGCAGAACTTCCGCTTCGCCGCACCGCTGGCCGACCGCTTCTACGTGATGGAGCACGGCCGCATCGTCGAAAAGTTCGGCGCTGCAGAACTCGAAGCCAAGATGCCGGTGCTCACCGAACTGCTCGGCGTCTGAGAAGAAAAACAAACGTCCACAAGACCGCACCCTCATCCCACAAAGATTCCTCCAGGAGACAACACCATGAACAAGAAACTCGGCCTCATCGCCTCCGCCGTCGCCGTCCTCGCCATGAGCGCAGGTGCCGCACAGGCGCAGGAAAAAGTGAAGATCGGCTTCGTCACCGACCTGTCCAGCCTGTACGCCGACCTCGAAGGCAAGGGCGGTGCCACTGCCATCCAGATGGCCATCGACGACTTCGGCGGCAAGGTGCTGGGCCAGCCCATCGAGCTGCTGGTGGCCGACCACCAGAACAAGGCCGACATCGCCGCCTCCAAGGCGCGCGAGTGGGTCGACACCGCCGGCGTGACCATGATCTTCGGCGGCACCAATTCCGGCACCGCGCTGGCCACGGCCAAGGTGGCCGAAGAAAAGAAGCGCGTGTACTTCAACAACGGCGCCGGCAGCTCGGTGCTCACCAACGAGCAGTGCAGCCCCTACACCGTGCACTACGCCTACGACACCGTGGCGCTGGCCAAGGGCACGGGCGCAGCGGTGGTCGACCGCGGCGGCAAGAGCTGGTTCTTCCTGACGGCCGACTACGCCTTCGGCCACGCGCTCGAAGCCGACACCACCAAGGTCGTGAAGGAAAAGGGCGGCACGGTGGTGGGCGCGGTGCGCCATCCGCTGAACGCGTCGGACTTCTCCTCGTTCCTGCTGCAGGCGCAGAACTCCAAGGCGCAGATCCTGGGCCTGGCCAACGCCGGCGGCGACACCATCAACGCCATCAAGGCGTCGAAGGAATTCGGCATCAACAAGACCATGAAGACGGCGGGCCTGCTGGTGTTTCTGAGCGACATCCACAGCCTGGGCCTGAAGAACACCGAAGGCCTGCTGCACACCACCAGCTGGTACTGGGACCTGAACGACGACACGCGCAAGTTCGCCAACCGCTTCTTCGAGAAGACCAAGCGCATGCCCACGGACGTGCAGGCCGCCGACTACTCGGCCACCACCACCTACCTGAAGGCCGTGGCCGCCGCCAAGACCACCGATTCCGACAAGGTGATGGCGCAGCTCAAGAGCATGAAGATCGACGACTTCTACGGCAAGGGCCAGATCCGCGCCGACGGCAGCTTCATCCACGACATGTACCTGGTCGAAGCGAAGTCGCCCGCCGAGTCGAAGAAGCCGTGGGACTACCTGAAGGTGCTCAAGGTGCTGCCGGGCGACCAGGTCTTCACGACCAAGGCGGAAACGAAATGCGCGGCCTGGAAATAAGCGGCTGAAGCCGCCACCGACACCCCCACCGAAGTCAACGAGGAGAACCATTCCATGAAACGCACGCTCATCGCCTCTGCCTGCCTCATCGCCACCTGCCTGACGGCCGCAGGCGCTGCACAAGCGCAGGAGAAGGTCAAGATCGGTTTCATCACCGACATGTCGAGCCTCTACGCGGACGTGGAGGGCAAGAACGGCGCCCTCGCGATCCAGATGGCCATCGACGACTTCGGCGGCAAGGTCAACGGCATGCCCATCGAGCTGCTGCAGGCCGACCACCAGAACAAGGCCGACATCGCCGCTTCCAAGGCGCGTGAATGGATCGACACGCAGGGCCTGACGATGCTGTTCGGCGGCACCAGCTCGGGCACCGGCCTGGCCATGGCCAAGGTGGCGCAGGAGAAGAAGCGCGTGTTCATCGTGAACGGCGCGGGCAGCTCGGCGCTCACCAACGAACAGTGCAGCCCCTACACCGTGCACTACGCCTACGACACCGTGGCGCTGGCCAAGGGCACCGGCAGCGCGGTGATTGCGCGCGGCGACAAGAGCTGGTTCTTCCTGACCGCCGACTACGCCTTCGGGCAGGCCCTGGAGGCCGATGCGTCCAAGGTCGTGAAAGAGAAGGGCGGCACCGTGGTGGGCAGCGTGAAGCATCCGCTGAACACCTCCGACTTCTCCTCGTTCCTGCTGCAGGCGCAGAACTCCAAGGCGCAGGTGCTGGCGCTGGCCAACGCGGGCGGCGACACCATCAACGCCATCAAGGCGGCCAAGGAGTTCGGCATTTCCAAGACCATGAAGATGGTCGGCCTGCTGGTCTTCGTGACCGACGTGCACAGCCTGGGCCTGAAGAACACCGAAGGCCTGCTGCTCACCACCAGCTGGGACTGGAACCTGGACGACAAGACGCGCGCCTTCGGCAAGAAGTTCTTCGACAAGACCAAGCGCATGCCCACCGACATCCAGGCGGCCGACTACTCGGCCACCATGACCTACCTGAAAGCCGTGCAGGCTGCCAAGAGCACCGACGCCGACACCGTCATGGCGCAGATCAAGAAGACGCCGATCGACGACTTCTATGCCAAGGGCGTGGTGCGCGACGACGGCCGCTTCGTGCACGACATGTACCTCATGCAGGTGAAGTCGCCCGCCGAGTCCAAGCAGCCTTGGGACTACTACAAGGTGGTCCAGAAGCTCAAGGGCGAAGACGTCTTCACCACCAAGGCCGAGAGCAGGTGCGCCCTCTGGAAGTGATTGTTCGCGGGCGCCGCGGCGCCCGGGTTCGTTGAAACGCTTATGAACATTTCCCTGCCCGGCCTGCTGAGCCAGCTCCTCCTGGGGCTGGTGAACGGCTCGTTCTACGCCATCCTGAGCCTCGGGCTCGCGGTGATCTTCGGCCTGCTCAACGTCATCAACTTCGCGCACGGCGCGCTGTTCATGATGGGCGCCATCCTGACCTGGATGGCGATGGAATATTTCGGCATCAACTACTGGGTGATGCTGATCGCGGCGCCCCTCGTCATCGGCGTGTTCGGCGTGCTGATCGAGCGGCTGCTGCTGCGCTGGATCTACAAGCTCGACCACCTCTACGGCCTGCTGCTCACGCTGGGCCTCACGTTGCTGATCGAAGGCGTGTTCCGCTCGGTCTACGGCGTGTCGGGCCTGGCCTACGAAGCGCCCGATGCGCTGTCCAGCGCCACCGACCTGGGCTTCATGGTCCTGCCCAACTACCGCGCCTGGGTGGTCGTGGCCTCGCTGGTCGTGTGCTTCGCCACCTGGTACGTCATCGAGAAGACGCGGCTGGGCGCCTACCTGCGCGCCGGCACCGAGAACCCGCGGCTGGTGGAGGCCTTCGGCGTCAATGTGCCGCTGATGATCACGCTGACCTACGCCTTCGGCGCGGGGCTGGCGGCGTTTGCCGGCGTGCTTGCCGCGCCGGTGATCCAGGTGTCGCCGCTGATGGGGCAGAACCTCATCATCGTGGTGTTCGCGGTGGTCGTCATCGGTGGCATGGGCTCGATCATGGGGGCCATCCTCACCGGCCTGGGGCTCGGTGTGATCGAGGGGTTCACCAAGGTTTTCTATCCCGAGGCTTCGTCCACGGTCGTGTTCGTGATCATGGTCATCGTGCTGTTGATTCGCCCCGCCGGCCTGTTCGGCAAAGAGAAGTAAGGCGACCGGCACCATGAACATGAAAAAAATATCCACCGTCGTCTACGGCCTGCTGCTGGTCGCGCTGCTCCTGGCGCCGTTCTTCGGCGCCTACCCGGTGTTCGTGATGAAGCTCATGTGCTTCGCACTGTTCGCCGCGGCCTTCAACTTGCTGCTGGGCTTCACCGGCCTGCTGTCCTTCGGCCATGCGGCCTTCCTGGGCGGCTCCGCATACGTCGCGGGCCATGCGATGAAGGTCTGGGGCCTCACGCCCGAACTGGGCCTGGTCGCGGGTACGCTCGCCGGCGGCTTCCTGGGCTGGGTCTTCGGCGTGGTGGCCATCCGCCGCCAGGGCATCTACTTCGCGATGATCACGCTGGCGCTCGCGCAGATGATGTTCTTCGTCGCACTGCAGGCCAAGTTCACGGGCGGCGAAGACGGCCTGCAGGGCGTGCCGCGCGGCAAGCTGTTCGGCTTGATCGACCTGTCGAACGACCTCACGATGTACTACGTGGCGCTGGTCGTGGTGGTGCTGGCATTCCTGCTGATCGTGCGCACCATCCACTCGCCGTTCGGCCAGGTGTTGAAGGGCATCAAGGAGAACGAGCCGCGCGCGCTGTCGCTGGGCTACGACGTGAACCGCTTCAAGCTGCTGGCCTTCGTGATTTCGGCGGCGCTGTCGGGCCTGGCCGGGTCGCTCAAGACGCTGGTGCTGGGCTTTGCCACGCTGTCCGACGTGCACTGGACGGCATCGGGCCAGGTCATCCTGATGACGTTGGTGGGCGGGCTGGGCACCATCTCCGGTCCGCTGGTGGGTTCGGCGGTGGTGGTGCTGCTGGAGAACAAGATCGGCGAACTCGGCAACTTCCTGGCGCGCATCACCACGATCGACTGGTTCAACACGCTGGGCGAGTCGGTGACCATGGTCACGGGGCTGATCTTCGTGATCTGCGTGCTGGCCTTCCGCAAGGGGATCATGGGGGAGATCATTGCGTTCATCGAGCGGCGCAAGGGGCGCAGTTCAGGCTCGTCGTCGCATTGATCGCCTCGGGTATAGGTCATTTGTAGACACCTATAACGCAAAGGTTTCCGAGGTTGACATTGCGTTGCTCTAGCGCTTCTAAGTCTTTTTTCTTTGCGCTGCTTCCAACTAGGAGGCACGCCGCCACGATATCTTCCGGAGCTCTGAACCGCAGAGTTCAGCAAAGGGAGAAGACGAATGGAAAGCGCAACGGCGGGGTCGCCCGTGGCCATTGCACGGGCGAGTGCTACCGAGAGGCCAACAGGAGAAAAGGCCCCTGAGCTAAGGGCCTCTGCGAATCCGGCCCTCGTCGCTCTCTGCACCATTGCCCGCTTCCACCAGATCGCAGCCGATGCGCCGCTGCTGGCGCATCAACTCGGCCTGACGCCATCCGAGCCGATCGTCACCGCCACGCTGCTGCAGGCGGCCAAGCACCTCGGCCTCAAGGCAAAGTCCTCCCGCACCACGCCCGAGCGCCTGTCCCTGACACCGCTCCCCGCGCTGGCCGTGCTGCGCAACGAAGACGGCGGTGAGCGCCTCGTCATCCTCGCGCAATGCGATGCCCAGCGCGTGCTGTTGCAAGACCCGGGGGCAGACAGCGCACGCCCGGTCATCGAGACACTGGACGTCTTCGCTGCGCATTGGACCGGCGAACTCGTCCTCATCGCCAGCCGCGCCAGCCTGGCGGGCGAACTCACCAAGTTCGACTTCTCCTGGTTCATCCCCAGCCTGGTCAAGCACAGGAGGCTGTTGGGCGAAGTGCTCTTCATCTCCTTCATCCTGCAGCTCTTCGCGCTGCTCAGCCCGCTGTTCTTCCAGGTCGTGATGGACAAGGTGCTCGTGCACCGCGGCGTTACGACACTGGACGTGCTCGTCATCGGCCTGGTGGTCGTCGTCGTCTTCGAGTCGCTGCTGAACGGCCTGCGCAGCTACGTCTTCAGCCACACCACCAACCGCATCGACGTCGAACTTGGGGCGCGCCTGTTTCGCCACCTCGTGCAATTGCCGCTGGCGTACTTCCAGGCAAGACGCGTCGGCGATTCGGTTGCCCGTGTGCGTGAACTGGAGAACATCCGCAGCTTCCTAACCGGCAATGCGCTCACGGTGTTGCTGGACGTCGTCTTCTCCGTCGTCTTCGTGGCCGTCATGCTGTTCTACAGCGTGCCCCTGACCCTCATCGTGCTCGTGAGCATGCCGCTGTACTTCGGCCTGAGCCTGGCTGTCGTGCCCATCCTGCGCCGCCGCCTGGACGAGAAGTTCGCCCGCGGCGCTGAGAACCAGTCCATGCTGGTGGAGACCGTCAGCGCGATCCAGACCGTCAAGGCCACCGCCCTGGAGCCCGCCTTCGGGCGCCGCTGGGACAACCAGCTTGCCGCGTATGTTTCAGCCAGCTTCCGCACCCAAAATCTCGCGAGCTGGGCGCACGAAGGCGTCAACCTCATCGGCAAGCTCGTCAATGCCGCCACCCTCTGGTACGGCGCGCATCTGGTCATGAACAACGAGCTCACCGTCGGCCAGTTCGTCGCTTTCAACATGTTCGCCCAGCGTGTGAGCCAGCCCATCATGCGCATGGCGCAGCTGTGGACCGACTTCCAGCAGACCGGGATCTCGATGGCCCGGTTGGGAGACATCCTCAACACGCGCACCGAAGTTGCACCGAGTACTGCCGCGCAACTCCCAGCGCTCAAGGGCCGCGTCACGCTGGACAACCTCACCTTCCGCTACCGCCCCGAGGCCGCGCCTGTGCTCAACGGCGTCAGCCTGGACGTGCGTCCCGGCGAAGTCATCGGGATCGTCGGGCGCTCGGGCTCTGGCAAGAGCACGCTCACCAAGCTGGTCCAACGCCTGTACACCCCCGAGCAAGGGAGATTGCTGGTCGACGGTATCGACATCAGCCTGATCGATGCGGCACAACTGAGAAGGCAGGTGGGCGTGGTGCTGCAGGAGAACACGCTCTTCAACCGCAGCGTGCGCGAGAACATCGCCGTCGTCGATCCGGCGGCGCCGCTCGACGCGGTGATTCACGCCGCCCAGTTGGCCGGTGCGCACGAGTTCATCAGCGAACTGCCCGAGGGCTACGACACTATGGTCGGCGAGCAGGGCGCCAGCCTCTCGGGGGGGCAGCGCCAACGCATCGCCATCGCCCGCGCGCTTTTCACCCACCCGCGCATCCTGATCTTCGACGAGGCCACCAGCGCGCTGGACTACGAGAGCGAGGCCATCGTGCAGCGGAACATGGCGCACATCTGCAAGGGCCGCACGGTCTTCATCATTGCCCACCGGCTGAGCGCTGTGCGGCATGCCAATCGCATCATCGTGATGGACAAGGGCCGGATCGTCGAAGGCGGCACGCACGAGAGCCTTCTGGCCAGGCCCAAGGGCATCTATGCGCATCTGTGGGCGATGCAGGATGGTGGATTGCCGACCGAAGGGGCGGCAGCAGGCTCAGGTGCAGGTAAAGGGGCAGCGGTATGACGACGGACGTCTCCACCACGGCACCTGCGGCGAATGCGCCCAGCGTTCGCCACCCGGTCTTCGAACTTCTGGGGCGCTACCGCGCGATCTTCAAGGCCGCTTGGAAGCACCGCCATGAACTGGCCGGGCCGAAGCGCCTGTCCGATGAAGCCGCCTTCTTGCCCGCGGCGCTGAGCCTGCAGGACACGCCTGTCCACCCGGCACCCAGACGGCTGGCCTATGCGCTGATTGCGCTGTTCCTTATTGCCTTGACCTGGTCCATCTTCGGGCAGATCGACATCGTGGCCGTGGCGCCCGGCAAGATCATCGTGAGCGAGCGCACCAAGATCATCCAGCCGCTGGAGGTGAGCGTGGTCAAGCGGGTGCTGGTGCGAGACGGGGACCATGTTGAGGCTGGGCAAGCCTTGGTCGAACTCGATCCCACGACTGCGAATGCCGACAAGACCAGCATCGATGAACAACTGAAGTCGATGCAGTCCGAAGTGCTGCGCACGCGGGCGTTGCTGCAAGCGCTGAACTCGCCGGCCTCAGCCCGCACCCCGGAACTGGGCAAGAGCATTCCCACCGGCTGGACGGATGTCGACATCGCCGCGACACAGGCCCAACTGAGCGACGAGTGGAGCGACATCACGGCCAAGCTTGCCAAGGCAGCCTCGGAGATCAACCGCCGCCAGGCCGAGATAGCGACCGTGCGCGAGATGGTCAACAAACTTGAGACGACGGTGCCGATTGCCAGACAGAGAGAAGCCGACTTCCATCAGTTGGCCAATCAAGGCTTCATGTCGAGTCATGCGAACCAGGACCGGACGCGAGAGCGCATCGAAATGGAGCGTGACCTCGCGACGCAACGCGCCAGGCTGGCCGAAGCCAACGCCACATTGCGCGAGAGCGAGAACACCAGGGCCGCTTACATCGCCGAGACCAAGCACAGCCTGCGCACGCGAGAGGCGGCTGCTGAGCTCAAGCGCCAGCAGGGCACGCAAGACCTGGCCAAGGCCGGGCAGCGCGAGCGGTTAACGACGCTCAAAGCGCCGGTGGCAGGCACGGTGCAGCAACTGTCCATGCACACCGATGGCGGGGTGGTAACCGAAGCGCAGCCCCTGATGGTGATCGTGCCCGACGGTGCGCAGGTGACGGCCGAGGTGACCTTGGACAACAAGGACATCGGCTTCGTCAACACCAGCCAGGAAGCCACGATCAAGCTGGAGACGTTTCCATACACGCGCTACGGCACGGTGAACGCCACCGTGAAGACGGTGACAGCGGATGCGGTGAATGACGATAAGCGCGGGGCGATCTTCCCGGTGACGCTAAACCTGAACAACACAACCATCGATGTGGATGGGAAGCCGATCAAGTTATCTCCGGGGATGAACCTCACGGCGGAGATCAAGACGGGCAAGCGACGGATCATCGAATTTCTGCTCAGTCCGGTGCAAAGAGCAACGAGCGAGAGCTTGAGAGAACGGTAGCGCGCAAGCGATCTGGATCAACAGATGAAAGGAGGAACTACTTCGAATCGAGCTGACTTTTAGTGTACGAGATCAAATTAACAGGGATAGAAAATAAATGATGAATACAAACGAAAAATCTGCAGATGCCAATCAGTCAAACGGAGATTTCGATCAGCAGTTCCTTGGCACCGACGGTGACGATCACCTGGAAGGCGGGGCCGGCAATGACACTTTGATCGGACGGGAGGGTCGCGACATTTTGGAGGACGGCCTTGGCGATGACGTTGTTGTTAGGGGCGCGGGTTCCAAAGAAGATACCTATCGCTATCGTTCAGGCGACGGCAACGACAACATTTCCAACATCGGAGTGCTGGAACTGTTGGACCTGAATCCGGACGATGTGCGCCTTCGGGGTTACGTGGGGGACCCTCATAGCCAAGCGATTGATATCTTGGAGACGGGCCAGACTATCCGTTTTGGCTTTGGCGATGGCGAAGCCCAAGCCACGGCGGGACATCATCGTAGTAACTTGGTGGACAAGATCAAGTTCGCCGACGGCACTGTCTGGAACGAAGAAGATCTGATTGCGGCACTAAACGCTGGCGAGACATTGACGGGCACCATGGGAGACGATGTCATTCTGGGGTATGCGGGCAACGACATTCTCGAAGGCGCACAGGGCAACGACACCCTGTATGGTGGCACCGGCAACGATACCTATCGTCATCATCCGGGCGACGGCAACGACACAGTTTTCGATGGCAGCGGCAGTGACACGTTGGAGCTGTCGAGGCTCAAGCCCGCGGACGTCAGCCTGAATGCCACCGCGCGGGGCAACTTGGAAGTTCTCATCAAGGAGACTGGAGAGCGCATCAAAATCGGAACCCAAGGTACTGGTGCACAGATCGATCGCATCACCTTTTCCAATCGCAAGTCCTGGGGGCAGACAGAGTTGGATGCCGTGATAAAAAAAGACGTAGTCTTTTCAGGCACCGACGCTGACGATCACTTGTTTGGCTGGCAAGGGAACGATCGTTTGGAAGGTGGGGATGGCCATGATCGTCTGGACGGTGGGGCAGGCAACGACATCTTGATGGGCGGGGCCGGCAATGACACTTTGATCGGAGGGACGGGTCGCGACATTTTGGAGGGTGGCCTTGGCGATGATGTTGTTGTTCCCGGCGCAGGTTCCGAAGAAGATACCTATCGCTATCGTTCAGGCGACGGCAACGACAACATTTTCAGCATCGGAGTGCTGGAACTGTTGGACCTGAACCCGGACGATGTGCGCCTACTGGGTCACGTGGGAGACCCTTTTTATAGCCAAGCGATTGAGATCCTGGAGACGGGCCAGACTATCCGCTTTGGCTTTAACTATGGCTATGGCGAATACGGCGCCACGACGGGAGGTTTTCTTAGTAGCTTGGTGGACAAGATCAAGTTCGCCGACGGTACTGTCTGGAACGAAGAAGGTTTGATTGCGGCACTGAACGCCGACGAGACATTGACGGGCACCAGAGGAAACGATGTCATCGATGGCTATGCAGGCAACGACATTCTGGAAGGCGCACAGGGCAACGACACACTGCGCGGCGGCACCGGCAACGATACCTATCTGTTTAACGCCGGATCTGGCGCAGACAAGCTGATCGAGACCGGCGGCACGTCGAATGGCAACGACACGCTCAAGGTCGGCAAAGGTATTGCGGCCGAGCAACTCTGGTTTCGACAGAATGGACACGATCTGGAAGTGTCGGCCATTGGCACGAAGGATCGAATGACCATCGCGAACTGGGACATCGACCCATCGGTCGAGCAGTTCGTGACCAGCGATGGCAAGACGTTGCGAGGCGCAGATGTTCTGAACCTGGTGCAGGCGATGGCAGCTTTCTCGCCCCCTGCCTCGGGTGAGACAGTGCTGTCCGGCAACTACCGCAGCAGCCTCGATTCGGTGATTGCGGCCAATTGGCATTGAAGACAGAAGACTGAGCTGCAAGTCGCTGCGCGGTTCAGGCAACGCCTGGCGCTGCGCGGCGATTTGTCTCTGTCATTCAGCGTTCAGATGGCGCAGTGCCGACGAGACAAGCCGCGTGATCTGCTGCCTGTTCAAAGCCGCAGCGGCGCCGCGTACCCCGTCATCTCGAGGTACCCGCGCCCCACGCGGCGCCCCTGCGCATCGAGCAGGTCGCTCACCCCCTCCCAATACACGCCCCCGGTCGACCCGCGGCTGTCCAACTCCTGGTCGTCCAGCAGCGCCCGCACCTCGAAGTTGCCTGCCGGCGTCTGCACACGCCACTGCGTCGGGTACTTCGCCTGCGTGCGCGGGCTTTCCCACGACTTGATCACCTCGAACCGCACTTCGTCGTTCTTGAAGATGCGCGCCACCCCGTCGCGCGCGCGAAACGATCCGCCTCCCCACAACGCACTGCCGTCGCTGCGCCGCAGATGAAAGGCCGTAAGGGCACTGCCGTCGTCGAGGTTCATGCCGATCCAGTCCCAGCCCACCGCGTCCGGGTGCATCAGCGCCTCGCTCCATTCGTGGTCGAGCCACGCGGCGCCGCCGACGTCGAAGGCCTGCCCCTTCAGCGTCAGCTTGCCCTGCGCCTTGAGCTGCGGTTCGCTGTAGTAGTAGCTTGCCTGCGACTCGTCGGGCCCCTTGCGCGACAGCCCCGCCTTACCTTGCAGCAGCACCGGCTGCGTGGGCGTGAAGCGCAGGTCGAGCGAGAACTCGCCGGCCGGGATGCGCGCTATGTAGAGGCCGTTCTCGCGCACCAGCGACCAGTCGCGGATGCGCACGTCGGTGTCGCTGGTGCTGGCCTCGGCCACGCCGAAGCCCGCGCGCGCGATGCGCTGGTCATGCAGCAGCACGCGGCCCTCCAGGTCGGTGACTGCCGCATGCGCGAACACCAGGTTCTTCGCCGCGAATGCAGAGCGCATGCCCAGCGCCGCTTCCACGCGCGAGCGGAAGAAGGTCACCTGAAAGCCGAACTCGCGGCCGGCCGGTGTCTTCGCATGGCCGGTGATGTACCACCACTCGGTGTGCAGGTCGGGGTGGCTGCCGAAGTCGCGCGGAAATTCGAGCCTGCGCTCGGGCAGCGCCCAGGCCGCCACGGGCCCCGCCGACAGCGCCGCCAGCAGCAGGCTGCGCCGTGAAACGAAAGACATGGAAGGCACGGGAGACATCGGAGACATCACGCCGCCACCAGCGCATCGATGCGCCGCTGCACCGGCGCGATGTCGCCGAACGCGTTGCGCACCCACGCGGCGTCGTGATAGCTCGGCAGGTAGCGCTCGCCCGCATCGCACAGCAACGAAAGAATGGACCCCTGCTGGCCGGCTGCGCGCATCTCCTGCGCCACGGCCAGCATGCCGATGAAGTTCGTGCCCGTCGACGGGCCGACCTTGCGGCCCAGCAAGGCCGACAGCGCGTGCATCGCCGCCACCGAGTCGAGGTTGGGCACCTCGATCATCCGGTCGACCAGCGTGCGAACGAAGCTCGGCTCCACGCGCGGCCGGCCGATGCCCTCGATGCGCGAGCCCGCCGCGGTGAGCATGGTGTCGCCCGTGCGGTGGTAGGCCGAGAACACCGAGCCTTCGGGGTCGGGGACGCACACCTGCGTGTCATGGCAGCGAAAGCGCACATAGCGCCCGATGGTCGCACTGGTGCCGCCCGTGCCCGCGCCCACCACGATCCACTTCGGCACCGGATGCCGCTCGCGCGCCATCTGCTGGAACATGCTCTCGGCGATGTTGTTGTTGCCGCGCCAGTCGGTCGCGCGCTCTGCGTAGGTGAACTGGTCCATGTAGTGGCCGCCGGTGCGCTCGGCCAGTGCGCGGGCCTCTTCGTACACCTGCGCGGCATGGTCCACGAAGTGGCAGCTCGCGCCGTAGAAGGCGATCTGCGCGACCTTCTCGGGCGAGGTGGTGCGCGGCATCACCGCGATGAAGGGCAGGCCCAGCAGCCGCGCGAAGTAGGCCTCGCTCACGGCGGTGGAGCCGCTCGACGCCTCGACGATGGTCGTGCCTTCGCGAACCCAGCCGTTGCACAGCGCATAGAGAAACAGCGAGCGCGCGAGCCGGTGCTTCAGGCTGCCGGTGGGGTGCGTGGACTCGTCCTTCAGGTACAGGTCGATGCCGTGCGCGGCCAGCGAGGGCAGGGGCAGCGGAATGAGGTGCGTGTCGGCGCTGCGCTGGTAGTCGGCCTCGATGCGGCGAATGGCGCCGCCTAGCCAGCCGCTGCAGGAGGTGGAAGAGAGGGTTTGCTGCATAGCGTGCCAGTCTACAAGTCATGCCTTGCAACCCCTATGGGGCGTTGCTTTGCGCTGCCTGTTCGACCACAAGACCGGGACGAGCGTTGACGGCTTTGGAAGCTGGGTTTCGGGGCCGGGTCTCGCCCCGGCGGGCGACTTACTTTCTTTTGCTTCGCCAAAAGAAAGTAAGCAAAGAAAAGGCGACCCCACTGTCTGCGACCCCTGCGCTTCGCTACGGGGCAACCTGCGGTGCTCGCGTTTCGCGGGGTCTCGCCCAAACTCGCTTCGCTCAAACAAGGGCGAGCCCTGATCCGCGAAACGCTGCGCGCCTCGGCGCAGCCAGAGGGGCTTGGGAACCGCACGGGCCTTTGCTTCGCTCGGCCACCAAGGCGCTGCGGCGCTTCGCTTCTGCAGCGCCTTGGGCTTGCTTCTTTTTTTGGCTCTTTTTCTTACCAATCTTCCTTGACTGCCAGGACTGCGTCCTTGCCGGCTGCGGCGCGGCCGGCCATCCACGCCGTCACCGTGCCTGCGGCCACCACCGCGGCACACAACAGCAGCAGCCGCTCCCACGGCACCAGCAGGTCCATGCTCCAGTGAAAGCTCTGCGGATTCACCACCTTCACCAGCACCACCGAGACCGCCAGGCCCAGCCCCAGCCCGGCCACGGCGCCGATGGCCGTCCACGCCGCGCCTTCGCCCGCCACCACCGCCAGCACCTGCCGCCGCGTGAATCCCAGGTGCGCGAGCAGCCCGAATTCCTTGCGCCGCGCCAGCACCTGCGCGCTGAAGCTCGCCGCGATGCCGAAGAGACCGATGGCGATGGCCACTGCCTGCAGCCAGTAGGTCACGGCAAAGCTGCGGTCGAAGATGCGCAGCGAGGTCACGCGGATCTGCCCGACCGACGCAATTTCCACCGACTCGGCGGAGCCGCCGCCCTGGCGAGCGGCGAGCGCGCGCACCGCCGTCTGCACCTCGCCTTCGGACGCGCCGGGCGCCAGCCACAGCGCCACGTCGCTCACGTTGCGCTCGCCGGTGATGCGCTCGTAGTCCCGCGCATCCATGGTGATCGCGCCGAACTGCCTGGCGTAGTCGCGCCACACGCCGGCCACGAAGAACGACGGCGTCTTTTTGGACGACGCCGACATGCCCATGGCGTCCGACAGCGGTGCGAAGGTGGTGCCCGGCTTGGCGCCGTACAGCTCCACCATCGGCTCGCTCACGTAGATGCCGATCTGCCCCTCGGGCACGGCAACGGCCGAACCGACCAGCGGCAACGACTGCGTGGCGCCGCCTTCCAGGCTGCGCGCGATCAGCGCCACGGCAGGGCGCGTGGCGTCGAGTTGCAGCGTCTGCGTGCGCAGCGTGCCGGTGCGCGCCACGCCGGGCAACTGCGCCAGCGCCTGCACGAAAGCGGGTGCGAAGGTGGCGGTGTCGGTGCTGCTGGTGCCGCCGCTGTTGCTGCCGCGACCGCCCGAGGTGGCGCGCACGTACAGGTCGGCGGGCAGCACCACGTTCAGCCACTGCGTCACCGAGTCGCGAAAGCTCGCGACCATCACCGTCAGCGCGACCGCCAGGCTCAGGCTCGCGACCACGCCGCTTACCGCCACGGCCGCCGTGCCGCGCATGCGCCGCGCGCGCTCCACGGCCAGCATGGGCAGCACGCGCTGCGCGAACAGGGGCGCGATGCGGTCGTACAGCAGGGCGATCAGCCAGGGCAGGGCGGTGATGCCGCCCACCAGCAGGCAGGCCACCGACAGGTACGCCGCCACGGGAATGCCGCCAATGGCCGGCACGTTGGCCAGCACCCCGCCCAGCGCGATCAGCCCCAGCGCCAGCCAGTGGCCGTTGCTCTGCACAGGCGCGGCGCCCAGGCCCTTGAGCGTCTGGGCCTCGGGCAACGCCTGCGCCGCGCGCGCGGGCCACCAGCCGCCGACCAGCGCGGCCACCACGCCCAAGCCGCCGTACAGCAGGGCCGAAGCGGCGCTCCAGTGCAGCGTGGGCGCCACGCCCTCGAAATAGCCGCCGCCCAGGTCGCCGCCCATCACCTTCAGCGCAAAGGCCGCGAGCGCGGTGCCCAGCGCCAGGCCGGCCGCGCTGCCGATCAGGCCCAGCACCAGCGATTCGGCCAGCACCAGCCGCAGCCGCTCGCGCGGGGTGAGGCCCAGCACGCCCAGCAGCGCGAACTGCTGCGCGCGCTTGGCCACGCTGAGCGCCAGCACCGAGAACACCAGGAACGCGCCGGTGAACAGCGCCACCAGCGCCAGCACCGTGAGGTTGACGCGGTAGGCGCGCGACAGGTTGCTCACGCGTTCCGCCGCATCGCCCGGCTCGGCGAACTGCACGCCCGCGGGCCAGTCCGGCGACTTCCGCAGCGCGGCCATGAAGGTGGCGCGGTCGGTGCCGGGCGCCAGCCGCAGGTCGATGCGGCTGAGCCGGCCGCCCTGGCCGAACAGGTCTTGCGCGGCGCCGATGTCCATCACCGCGAGCGCCGTGCCGCCGGCCGCGACATGGCCGGCCACGGCCAGCTGCTGCCAGGCGTCGCCGCTGCGCAGCTGCACTGTTTCCGCGGAGCCTGCGGGTGCTTGCGCGGGCAGTTTCAACGCGCTGCGCGCGGCGGCGTTGAGGAACACCTGTCCCGGCGCGAACAGCGCGAAGCGGTCGGCGCCGGGCGCGGGTTGCGGCATCAGCGCCGGCGCGATGGTGGGCAGCACCAGCGCGTCGATGCCGATCACGCGCATCGGCACCTGGCTGTCGGCCACCAGTGCCAGGCCCTGGAACTCCACCACGGGGCTCGCGAGCGTCACCTGCGGATGCCGGGCCAGCTGGGCGAACACCGCCTCGTCGAAGCCGCCCTGCACGGCGCGCACTTCCAAGTCGGGCTGTCCGTTCACCGAGCGCACGGCGCTGGAGAACTCGTCGAGCGCGGAGGCGTTGATCAGCTGCACCGAGAAGGCCAGCGCCACGCCCAGCATCACGGCCATCACGGCCGCCGCGTTGCGCCAGGGGTGGTGGCGGAGTTCCTGCCAGGAGAAGGTGGTGAGCAATGCGCGCATGCATCGATTGTGGCGGCGCGCAAAAGGTTACACAGGCGTGGCACCATGGCGCCTCTTCGATGACGCCTGAGGAACCCGACGATGCGGCTCTTGCCCCGTGCTCCCCGTCCCCTGTGCCGACCCTGGCTTGCGCTGTGCGTCCTCGCACCCCTGCTCGTGGGCCATGCCGGCGCCCAACCTCAGGCACCCTTGACGCTGGCGAGCGACCCCGCGATATTGGCCAAGGCGGCGCTGGGCGCAGAGCGCGGCACGCTGGTGGTAGGCACGCTGCGCAACGGGCAGGCGGCCTACGGCGCCGCCTACAACCCCGAGCCGCCGTCGCTGCCGCGCGCCATCGCCGCCAGCAGCGCCGAGCAGCCGATGTTCGAGATCGGCTCCGTCACCAAGGTCTTCACCGGCCTGCTGCTCGCGCAGGCGGTCGAGCGCGGCGACCTGAAGCTCGACGACACCGTGGGCAAGCTGCTGGCCGGCAAGGTCGAGGGCGTGTCGCCGGGCGTGGCCTCGGTCACGCTGCGCCAGCTGGTCACGCACACCGGCTGCATGCCCGTGATGGCCGACGGCGTGACCGGCGGCGCGCCGCTGGCCGAACAGTTCCGCACCTTCGACAAACCGATGTTCTGGGCCGCGCTCGCGCGCATCAGGCTCACGGCGGCTGCGCCGCCGTGCGAGGCCGCATACAGCAACTTCGGCATGGCGCTGCTGGGCCAGTTGCTGGCCGAGCGCTACGGCACCTCGTGGGGCGAGCTGGTGCGTGCGCGCATCACCGAGCCGCTGGGCATGAACGACACCGTGATTCCGCTCGGCGACAAGGCCTCGCGCATGGCTCCGGCGTTTGCGGGCGACCGCCGGCAGCCGCTGTTCGACATGCTGGCCTACGCGCCGGCCAGCGCCCTGCGCTCCACGGCCGCCGACATGATGACCTTCAGCCGCGCCGTGCTGGCCGGCGCCGCCGGCCCGCTGGGCCCGGCCGCCGCGCGCATGCTCACGCCGCTGGCGCGCTACGAGGGCGCCGAGATCGGCTATGCGGTGATGGTGCGCGGCTCCGATGGCGGACGCCGCACTTACTACCATGCGGGCGTTACCGAGGGCTACCGCACGCTCTGGCTGCTGGCGCCCGACACCGGCGAGGCCATCATCGTGCTCAGCAGCAACGCACGCGCGCCGCTGCAGGCCGTGATGCTGGCCATCGGCAAGAGCCGCTACCCGGTGTCGACCGCCGAGGTGCCGATCGATGCGAAGCGTCTGGACGACTACCGCGGCGAGTTCCGCGTGAGCAAGACCCAGGCGCTGAGCTTCACGGTGCGCGACGGCAAGCTGCTGGTGCGCGAGACGGGGCGCGGCTACAGCGCGCTCACGCCGACCGGCACCGACCGTTTCGCGGTCACGGGCATCGGCGCGCAACTGATGTTTCGGCGCGATGCCGGCCGTGCGGTGGTCGGCGTCACGCTGGCGCAGGGCGGCAGCCAGCTGGAGGGGCGCCGGGTCGGCGAGCCGGCCGTGGCGCCGCAGGAGTAGCTGGCGCGTTCAGTTCGCGAGCGCGAGCAACCGGTCGGCCATCTGCGCGATCTCTTCGCGCATGACGAGCTTGTCGAGCCAGTGCGCGGGAATGCCGCCCACGCCGTAGAACGCGCCCGCCAGCTGGCCGCAGATGGCGGCGGTGGTGTCGGCATCGTCGCCGAGGTTGGCGGCGGCGAGCACGGCTTCTTCGAACGACTGCGTGTGCGCAAAGCACCAGAGCGCCGCTTCCAGCGACTCGACGCAGTAGCCCGAACCCTTGATGTGCTCGCGCGGCTTCGAGGCGTAGTCGCCGCGCGCGAGCGCCGCGACCTTCTCGCTCAGCGGGGCCCGCGGTGCGGTCGCAAGAATGGCCGCCTTGCCTTCGCCCTGCAAGGCCGCCCGCAGCTGCAAGGCGAACAGCCGCGAGCACTCGATGGCCTCCAGCGCGCCGTGCGTGGTGCGCGTGCTCTCGCCGGCCTGTTGCCAGGTGGCTTCGGCGCTGGCCGCGCAGAACATCGGCACGGGTGCCAGCCGCATCAGCGCACCGTTGCCCGCCGCGCGCGGATCGGGGTCGCCAGCGAACGGATCGCCCGACGCGAGGTAGCGGGTGAGGGCGCCCGACACCGTGAGGCCGATGTCGAAGCAGTTGCCGGTGCTGCTCATGTAGCCCACGCTGCGCCAGTTGCAGTAGCGGTTCATCTGGTCGACGGCGTTGAAGCCCCCGCAGTGGATGAGGCTCGCCGCGAGGCACAGCGCCATCGAGGTGTCGTCGGTCCATTCGCCGGGCGCCAGGCCGAAGGGCCCGCCGCCAGCCATGCCGGTCACCGGCTCGAAGCTGCCGCGCGAGCGGAACTCGACCGTGGTGCCCACGGCGTCGCCGCAGGCCAGGCCGAGCAGGCAGCCCCGGTAGCGTTCGATGCGTGTCATCGCGCGGCCCTCAGCGCGTCGCGTGCGGCCATCAGCGCGAAGCCCAGCAGGTTGAGGCCGCGCCACGCGCGCGGGTCTTGCGCCGCGGGGTCGGTGGCCGCCAGGCCGACGCCCCAGACCGGATCGACCGGGCTGGCCTCCACCAGCACCTGGTGGCCCGTGCCGAGCAGGAAGGCGCCGAGCGCCGCGTTCTGCGCGAACTTCTCGATGTTGCCCTGCGTCACGATGTCCAGGCGCGCCTCGACCCATGCCGCCTCGTCGAAGCCGCGGATCTCGCGGCCGAGCTTCTTCGCTTCGCCGGGCGTGCGGGCCGCGAGGATGCGCTCGCAGGTTTGCGTGTCGTCGAACAGGCGCGCCTTGCCGGCCATCATGAAATGCTCGGCCGTGCGGTACCTGACCCCGTCGACCTTGAATTCGGCCTCGAACCACTGGCTGAAGCAGCTCTTGTTCACGCCCGTCTTCGGCGCCTGGTGGCCCCAGAACAGAAGGTACTCGGGGCGATGGCCCTGCGCGAAGTAGGCGGGCAGGTCGCGGGTGCTGCGCGGCGTGGTCGTTGTATGGATCGTCATTTTTTCTCTCCCTCGAAAGCGTGTGACAGCCTTGTTCCTTTTTCCGTTGTAAGTTGTCCTGTGCAACTAATCAAGGGTTGTATAGTACAACTAACAAATCCGCAGTCAAGCCATCCCGTGAAATCACCCTCGTCGATTTTTCCGCCCCTGAGCTTTCCGCGCCCGCTGGTCACGGTCGACGTGGTGATGTTCACCGTGCTCGACGACGCCTTGCAGGTGCTGCTGGTGAAGCGCCCCGCCGACACCGCCGAGCCGTTCCCCGGCAAGTGGGCCTTGCCCGGCGGCTTCGTGAACATCGACGAAGACGCCACGCTGCTCGACTGCGCGCAGCGCAAGCTGCGCGAAAAGACCGGCGTGGTCACGCCCTACCTCGAACAACTCGGCAGCTGGGGCGGTGCGCAGCGCGACCCGCGCGGCTGGTCGACCACGCATTGCTTCTATGCGCTGATTCCCGCGCAGGCGATGCACTTGCGCAGCGGCGCCAACGCGGCCGAGGTGGCATGGTTCGCGGTCGACGTGGCAGCGCGCAAGCGGCTGGCCTTCGACCACGGCGAGTTGCTGGACGCGGCCGTCGCCCGGCTGCGCAGCAAGGTCGAATACACCTCGCTGCCGGCCTTTCTGCTGGAGGAGCCGTTCACGCTGCCGGCGCTGCAGCACACGTACGAGGTGGTGCTGGGCCGCGACATCGACAAGAGCGCCTTTCGCAAGCGCATGCTCGACGGCGAGTTCATGGAAGAGGCCGGCATGGTCACCGGCAGCCTGGGCCGCCCGGCCATGAGCTACCGGCTGCGCGACCGCTCGCAGGCGGCGCTGTTTCCGCGCACTTTCAGCGCCCGGTAGCGGCAGGCAGCAACGCCGGGCCGCTGCGGGAAGGACGCCGGCTCAGGGCCGCTGCGACATCGCGCTGAGGTAGGTGCGCACCGCCGCACTGGTGCTCAGGCCGATCGCCCGGTCATAGGCCTGCCGGGCCGCGGCACGCGCACCGCCGGCCGCCAGCAGGTGCGCGCGCGCGGCCCAGAAGGGTTGGTAGTTCGTCACCTCGTCCGCCGGGATCGCATCGAGCGCGCGAAGGCCGGTCTCCGGCGTGCGGGCATTGGCCAGCGCGCAGGCGAGGCTCACCTGCGCACCGACGCTGGGCCGCAGTGCCAGCAGGCCTTCGTACAGCGACACCAGCGTTTCGGGCGGCACCGGCGCGCCCGCGCGGCGTTCGCAGTGCGCCGACTGGATGGCCGCCTCCAACTGGTAGGGCCCGAGCGATCGCAGGGTGGACGCGTGCCGCAGATGGTGCTCGGCCTCGGCCAGCAGTTCGTGGTCCCAGCGCGTGATGTCCTGCTGGTCGAGCGGCACGTAGGCGCCGGTGTCGCTGCGGCGCGCCGCCAGGCGGGCGTCGCAGAACAGCATCAGCGCCAGCAGCCCGAGCGGTTCGGGCTCGTTCGGCATCAGCCGGCACAGGATGCGGCACAGGTCGATGGCTTCGTTGGTCAGCCCGCGCGGCAGGGCGTCGGCGCCGTCCACGTCGTCCCAGCCCGTGCCATAGCCGGCGTAGATGCCGTCAAGCACGTCGCGCAGCCGGTGCGGCAGGTCGCGCGCCTGCGGGTATTCGAAAGGCACGCCCGCCGCGCGGATGCGGGCCTTGGCGCGCACCAGCCGCTGCGCCAGCGCGGAGGGCGAGCTCAGGAAAGCGCCCGCCATGCGCGCCGCGTCGAGCCCGAGAACGGTCTGCAGCATCAGCGGTGCGCGTGCCGGTGCGTCGATGGCCGGGTGCGCGCACACGAAGAGCAGGCGCAGCCGCTCGTCGGGCACGGCTGCGCCCTCGGTGCTGCCTTCGTCGATCTCGCCGGCCAGCAGCATCAGCGTTTGCGTGGCCTTGTCCTGCACGCGGGTGTGGCGCCAGGCGTCGAGCTTGCGGTGCCGCGCCACGCTCAGCAGCCAGGCTTCGGGCTGCTGCGGAATGCCGTCGGCGGGCCAGCGCTCCAGCGCACGGGCAAAGGCGTCGGCCAGTGCGTCTTCGGACGCGGCGATGTCGTGCGTGCGCGCGGACAGGATGGCCAGCAGCCGCCCGTAGGCCTCGCGCGCCGCACGTTCGGCGGCCTGGTGAGCCGCCGGGCCGCTCATGGCGCCGCGGCCGCCGCGGTGGCGGTGAAGACGGGGCGCACCTCCACCCCGCCGCTGGAGGCGCAGGGCGCACGCTCGGCCCATTCGAGCGCGGCGTCGAGGTCGGCCACCTCGATCACGAAGTAGCCGCCGAGCTGCTCCTTGGTGTCGGCGAAGGGACCGTCCTGCACCTGTCGCTTGTCGCCGCGCACGCGCAGCGTGGTGCCGGTCATGGGCGGGAACAGGCCGTGGCCGCCGAGCGCAATGCCCGACTGGCGCACGGCGTCGGCATAGGCCATCCAGCTGGCGCGGTAGGCCTGCGAGGCGGCGTCGTCGCGTTGCTCGAACTCGGCCGCGGGCTGATAGAACATCAACATGTACTGCATGGTGTCTCTCCGTCATGGAAGAAGCTGCAGAGCAGGATCGCTCACCACAATGACGGCCCGCCAGCGGCCATTTCGACACGGGTTCGCCGTGCCGGGCAGAATATTTTTGACGTTAAGGCGGCCGGGCGCAATGCATCATTTGGCGTTCATTTCGGCAAGCGTTCAGGCGGCCCGGTCCCGTGCCGACGGCGCGAACATCGCCTCCATCTCGTTTCGCAGCTTGCAGGCGGCGGTGCCGGTGTCGACCGCCACGTCGGCCCAGCTCAGGCTCTGGCCCTTCTTCACCGGCCGCAGCAGCTTGATGTCGTGCGCCAGCCCGAGCGGCAGGCCGCCCAGGCGCAACGAGCGCTCGGCGGGCAGCAGCTTGCCCCACACCGTGTAGCCGCCTTCGCCGTCGAGCATCTCGCCCGCGGCCAGGTCGCGCTTGGCGGTGGCCACCACGTCGGCGTTCCAGCAGGTGGCCACGCCGGTGGGCTCGCCGCGCAGCGCCACGCTGGCGACCGACATGCCGACCTCCAGGCCGATGAGGTGCCAGCGCTTGTAGAGCGTGAAGTAGCGCCCGCTCGGGTCGGTGTGGGCGTTGTATTCCTCGAAGCAGTTCTTGATGTAGTCGGTCTCGGCCTCCACCGTGACCCACACGCCCATGCGGATGTCGTAGGGGATCTTGCGGCCGTCGGCTTCCAGCGAGGAGACCACCTCGACCATGCCCTTGCGCTCCAGCACGCCGCCCTCGCTCTTCGGTCGCGTGACGAAGGGAATGTCCTCCACGCTCGCGGGCGGGTAGAGCAGGCCGTCCGACGGCACGGTGAGTCCGGTGGCGTTGGCCACGGCCGAGCTTTCGATGGACGGCTTGGAGCCGTCCAGGAAGCTGTTGAACATCTTCGGGTTGAGCCCGCCGCGCAGCGCCTGCTCGGGCGTGAGGCCGTAGTTGCCCCACACGGTCTCGGGCGTCGACTCGGTGAAGTGCGGCAGCCACTTGTGCCCGCGCCCGGCCGCCACCACCGGAAAGCCGCAGGTGCGCGCCCAGTCGACCAGGTCGCAGATCAGCGCGGGCTGGTCGCCGAAGGCCAGCGAATAGATCACGCCGGCCTGCCGCGCACGGTGCGCGAGCATCGGGCCGCAGAAGGCGTCCGCCTCCACCGTCACGTTGACCACGTGCTTGCCGTGCGCGAAGGCGTCCAGGCAGTGCTCGACCGCGGCGATGGGGTTTCCTGTGCACTCGACCACGATGTCGATGGACGGCGCGCGCGTCACTGCCCGCCAGTCGTCGGTGATCCAGGTGTTGCCGTGCTTCAGCGCCTCCTGCACCGAGCCGGCGGCGCAGCGCTCGGCTTGCCAGCCCACGCGCTCGAGATTGACGCGCGCCGCGCCGGGCGACAGGTCGGCAATGGCCACCAGCTGCACGCCGGGCGTGCGCGGAATCTGCGCGAGGTACATGGCGCCGAACTTGCCGGCGCCGATCAGGCCGATGCGAATGGGGCGGCCTTCGGCGGCGCGCTGCAGCAGGCGGGTGTGCAGGCTCATGGCGTTCAGGCCTCCACGGGTTCGATCACATCGGGCGAGGTGCGCAGCGCGCTCTCTGGCAGGCCGTGCTTCCACGGCACGTCGACGGGGTAGGGCTTGCGCAGGCAGTCGTCGGGCAGCATCTCGATGGGCGTGAAGTCGCGGTGCGCGATGTACTCGGGCCGCTTGTGGCGCCGGATGTGGTTGCTGACGGCGCACAGGCTCAGGTACACCGCCACGCGGTTGAACGGCGACAGGTTGCTGCCCGAGGCATGCACCAGGCAGCTGTGGAATAGGATCATCGAACCCGCCGGGCCCTTGGGCGAGACGATGCCGCCGTCCTTGCCGCCGGCGCGGTCGACCAGTTGCGCGATCAGCTCGTTGTCCACGGTCCAGAGCGGATAGCTCGTCGTCGTGAGGTCATGTTTCGCATCGACCACGCCCTTGCGGTGGCTGCCCGGAATGAACATCAGCGGGCCGTTGTGCTCGTTCACGTCGTCCAGGAAGATGGCCACGTTCATCGCGCGCTCTGTGGGCATCAGGTCGTCGTTGAGCCAGGTGCCGTAGTCCTGGTGCCACTGCCACACCTGGCCTTCGAAGGCCATCTTGCCGTTGATCTTGAACTGGTGCATGTAGACCTCTTCCTCGAAGAGGTCCATCACCGGACCGACCATGCGCGGGTGGCGCGCCAGGCGCGCGAAGGGCTCGCTGATGAGGTGCGCCGCGAAGTTCGTGCGCACCGCGTCGGAGCCTTTCTCGCGCACGTTGAAGGCCTCGCGCTTGCTGTAGAGGTCGGGCACCGCATCGGTCAGGGTCTTCGTCTCTTCAGGCGAGAAATGGCCGGGGAAGAACAGGTAGCCGTCGCGCTCGAACTGCGCGCGTTGCTCGGGGGTCAGCTTCATGCCTTGTCTCCTTTGTGGGTGCGGGTGTGCGTGGGTGCGTTGCGGGCCTGCTGTTCGGCGAGGCGCCGGGCCAGTGCCTCGCTGGCCTGCGCGACGTGTTCCTCGCTCAGGCGCGCCGCGCGGTCCGCGTTGCCCGCAGCGATGGCCGCGGCGATGGCCTCGTGCTCGTCCCAGAGCGTCTCGCGCTGCGGCTCGGCCTGCAGCACCGCGCCCATCGCGCGGCGCAGGTGGCGCCAGTGCGGGCTGGCGCTCTGGCCGATCAGCGGGTTGCCCGAGGCTTCGTAGATGGCCTGGTGGAAGGCCACGTCGGCGTCGATCATCGCTTCGACGTTGCGCCCGCGCGCCGCGCGCCGGCCACGCTCGATGAGCTTCGGGTCGATGCGAAAACGCTGCTGCGCCGCGAGCCGCGCGGCCAGCACATCGAGCGCACCGCGCACCTGGTAGACCCGGCGCATCGCCTCGGCCTCCAGCGGCGCCACCAGCACGCCGCGGCCGGGCGCGTCCAGCACGAAGCCGTCTTTCTTCAGCAGCCGCAACGCCTGCAGCACCGGCTGGCGCGAGACCGACAGGCGCTGCGCGATGTCCTCCTGCGTGAGGCGCTCGCCAGGTGCGAGCGCGCCGCTGCTGATGGCACCGAGCAGGGCGCGGTACACCTGGTCGACGAGGTCGGGGGCGACCTCGATGCTGACGAGCTGGGCGGGCATGGCAAACCTCTTTTTTTATGAACTCTGTATACAGAGTACGAACTTCAGGGCTGCCGCGCCTACCGGGTTTTTACCCATCGGGGCTGCAAAAGATTGCAAGCCGCCGCTAAGCTCGGACCCATGCAACTACCTACCTACGACGACGTCATCGCCGCCGCCGCGCGGCTCGAAGGCCATGCCCACCGCACGCCGGTGCTGCAATCGACCACCGCCAACGAGCGCTGGGGCGCGCAGTTCTTCTTCAAGTGCGAGAACTTCCAGCGCATGGGCGCGTTCAAGTTCCGCGGCGCCTTCAATGCGCTGTCGAAGTTCGATGCCGCGCAGCGCAAGGGCGGCGTGATCGCCTTCTCGTCGGGCAACCATGCGCAGGCCATCGCGCTGTCGGCCCGCCTGCTGTCGATGCCGGCCGTGATCGTCATGCCCAGGGACGCGCCCGCCGCCAAGGTGGCCGCCACCAAGGGCTACGGCGCCGAAGTGGTGATGTACGACCGCTTCACCGAAGACCGCGAGGCGCTGACGAAGCGGATCGCGCAGGAGCGCGGCATGACGATGATTCCGCCGTACGACCACCCCGATGTGCTCACGGGCCAGGGCACGGCGGTGAAGGAGTTGATCGAAGAGACCGGCCCGCTGGACCACCTGTTCGTGTGCCTCGGCGGCGGCGGGTTGCTGTCGGGCTCGGCGCTCTCGGCGCGTGCACTCGCGCCCGCATGCAAGGTCTACGGCGTCGAGCCCGAGGCGGGCAACGACGGCCAGCAGTCGTTTCGCACCGGGAAGATCGTGCACATCCCCACGCCGCAGACCATTGCCGACGGCGCGCAGACGCAGCACCTGGGCGAGTACACCTTCGGCATCATCCGCCGCGACGTGGACGACATCTTCACCGTGACCGACGAGCAGTTGGTCGACGCCATGCGCTTCTTCGCCGAGCGCATGAAGATGGTGGTGGAGCCCACCGGCTGCCTCGCCTTCGCGGGCGCCATCGCGGCGGGCCAGGCGATTGCGGGCCAGCGCGTGGGCATCGTGATCAGCGGCGGCAACGTCGACCTGTCGCGCTTTGCCGCGCTGGTTACGCCTCCGCAGTAAGCAGCAAGCCGCAAGCCGGTCAGGCGCGGATGCCGGTCGCCGTCAGGTGCAGCAGCCGGTCCGCGCGGGCGGCTGCGCTCTCGGAGTGGGTCACCAGCACCAGCGACGCACCATGCTCGCGGGTCTGTCCGATCAGCAGGTCCATCACCTTCGCCGCCGTCGTCGGGTCGAGGTTGCCCGTGGGCTCGTCGGCGAGCAGCAGGGCGGGCCGGTGCACCAACGCGCGCGCAATCGCCACGCGCTGCAGCTGACCACCCGACAGCGTCTGCGGCAGCCGCGCGCCCATGCCGGACAGGCCCACGGCGTCGAGCATTCGTGCGACGCGTTGGTCGTCCTTGTTTTTCTCGCCCAGCAGCATCAGCGGCAGCGACACGTTCTGCGCCACGTCCAGGTGCGGCAGCACGTGGAAAGCCTGGAACACGAAGCCCACATGGCTGCGCCGCCAGAGCGCGCAGGCTTCGCCGTCGAGCGCGCCGATGTCGGTGCCGTCGTGCGTCACCGTGCCCTGGTCCCAGCTGTCCAGCCCGGCCATGCAGTTGAGCAGCGTCGACTTGCCGACACCCGACTCCCCCACGATGGCGACGAACTCGCCGGGCTCGACGGCCAGCGTCACGTGCTCGAAGACAGGCGATTCACCGTAGTGCTTGCCGAGATTGGTAATGCGCAGCGTCATCCGGCTTGGGTGGTCTTGGCGATCAGTTGAACGGCGGTCTGCACCGCGTCGGGGGCGTCGCAGGCGATCACGGTGCGCTGCGGCATGCTGCGCAGCCAGGTGACCTGCCGCTTGGCGAGCTGGCGCGTGGCGGCGATGCCGCGCTCGCGCAGGTCGAACATGGCCTTGGCGTCGGGCGCCGCATCGCCGCAGGCGGCCAGCGTTTCCCAGGCCTGGCGGTAGCCGACGCAGCGCATCGAGGGCAGGTCGGTCGTCAGGTCACCGCGCGCGCGCAGCGCACGCACTTCGTCGAGAAAGCCGCCCGCCAGCATCGCGTCGAAGCGCTCGGCGATGCGTGCGTGCAGCCAGGCGCGATCGGCCGGCTCCAGCGAGAACAGCACGCCGCCCTCCACGGGCCGGGCCGTCTTGTTGTCGCTCGCGTGAAAGCTCGACAGCGGCTGCCCGCTGCTGGCCCACACCTCGAGCGCACGCTGGATGCGCTGGCTGTCCTGCGGTGCCAGCCGCGCGGCCGTCACCGGGTCGACCACGGCGAGCCGCGCGTGCATGGCGGGCCAGCCGAGCGCGGCGGCCTCGGCGTCGATCTGGGCTCGCACCGCGGCGTCGGCCGCCGGCATGGCGTCGATGCCATCGAACAGCGCCTTGAAGTAGAGCATGGTGCCGCCCACCAGCAGCGGCAGCGCACCGCGCGCGCGGATCTGCTCGATGAGCCGCGTGGCGTCGGCCACGAAGGCGGCGGCGCTGTAGCTCTCGCGCGCATCGAGGATGTCGATCAGGTGGTGCGGCACGGCGGCCTGCTCTGCGGCGGTGGGCTTGGCGGTGCCGATGTCCATGCCGCGGTAGACCAGGGCCGAGTCGACCGAGATGATTTCGACGGGCTGCAGGCGGGCCAGCGCGAGTGCGGCGGCGGTCTTGCCGCAGGCCGTGGGGCCTGCGAGCGCGACATAGCGCGGGGGGGCTTGTGGAGGGGCAGCGCCAGGCGCTACCGGGGGAGGGGCAGCGCCAGGCGCTGCCGGGGGAGCGGCCTCGGCGGCCGGAACGAAGCTGGGGGACATGGTGCGCCGAGGGTAGCAAATGGCGCGTGCCCGGCCGGGCACCGGGGCTTCAAGGGCGGCCGGGTGCCGGCCGGTCCCTCGTGCGTCAGATGGCCGCGGGCACGGGCGGCCGCACCTTGCCGCTCACGTCCTGCGGTGTGAGCCCGCCGGCGGCCGGCGGTGCAAGCTTGGGCATCGGGCGCGGCACGCCGCCGTTGCTGGCGACCATGTTCTCCGGCTTCATGCGGAACAGCTGCGTGAGCGCGGCGCGGTATTGCGTCTCGCCGATCGAGTTGGTGTTGTGGTGCGAACCGCCCTCCACCAGCACGAACTGCTTGGGCACCGTGGCCGCGTCGTAGAGCTTGCGTCCCAGCGTCGGGTTGATCAGGCTGTCGGCGGTGCCGTGCACCACGAGCAGCGGCGCGCCGATGTCCTTGACCTTGTCGATCGCGTCGAAGCGCTGCGTGATGAAGGGGCCGAAGGGCAGCCAGCCCCACTTGAAGCTGCTGACCACGTCGGCGATGGACGTGAAGGTGCTCTCCACGATGGTGCCGCTCTCGTCGTTGACGTGCGCGGCCAGGTCGATGCCGATGGCGCCGCCCAGCGAGTGGCCGAAGATGTAGCGGTGCTGCTTGGGGTGGCGCGCGGCCAGCCAGGTCCAGGCGGCGCGGGCGTCCTCGCGGGCCGATTCCTCGGAGGGCAGGCCCTTGGAGCTCTTCCCGAAACCGCGGTAGTCGATGGCCAGCACCGAGAAGCCCAGCTCGTGCATGCGCTGGATGCGCGGTGCGGAGCCGGCCACGTTGTAGCGCGCGCCGTGCAGGTACAGCAGCACGGGGGTGTCGGTGGTCTCCGGCGCGCCGCCCAGCCACAGGCCGTGCAGGCGGGCCGGCTCGCCGGTGAGGGAGGACTGGAAGTCGATCCACACGTCCTCCATGCCCTGGGTCATGGTGGCGGTGTTGCCCCAGCTGCGGTCGCTGGGCTGGAAGATCCACTCACGCTGCTGCGCGTCGAGCGTCGAGCAACCGGCGGCGAGCAGGGCACACAGCGAGAAGACAGACGCGAGGAGGGGCCAGCGTTTCATCATGGGGTTGAGGGACAGCGAAGTCGGCGTAAAAGTTCATCTGCTCCTACCGCCGTGCGCCGACATTGCACATTGGTAACCCCCTCAAACAACGCTCATTGGCGCTTTGTGAACCTATGCAACGTGCGTGCCCGCTGTACGGATGACCGTCCAAAACCCTCGAAAACCCTGAAAAAAGCGCCGAAACCCCTAGCGGCCGCGCATGAACAGCGCGTCGAGCTCCCGAACGGAGAGCTGGCGCCAGGTCGGCCGGCCGTGGTTGCACTGGTCCGAACGTTCTGTTGCTTCCATTTGGCGTAACAGTGCGTTCATCTCGTCGATGGTGAGCTTGCGGTTGGCCCGCACGGCCCCGTGGCACGCCATGGTGGAGAGCAATTCGTTCTGCGCGCGCTGCACCACGGTGCTGGCGTCGTGCTGGGCCAGCTCGGCCAGCACGCTGCGCGCCAGCTCCACCGGATCGCCGTCGGCCAGCGTCGAGGGCACGGCGCGCACTGCGAGCGTGCGCGCGGAGAAGGGCGTGATGTCCAGGCCCAGCGTCGGCAGCACGTCGGCGCAGGCCTCGGCGGTGGCCACTTCCTGCGGCGTGGCCGCGAAAGTGGCCGGTATCAGCAGCGGCTGGCTGCCGATGGCGGCCCCGTCGAGCTGCGTCTTCAGCCGCTCGTAGACGATGCGCTCGTGCGCCGCGTGCATGTCGACGATCACGAGGCCCTGGCTGTTTTCGGCCAGGATGTAGATGCCCTGCAGCTGCGCGAGCGCACGGCCCAGCGGCCAGGCCTCCTCGTTGGTGGTGATGGATGGGCCGGCGCCGGGGCTCGGTGGCAACCCGAGGGGGGCGCGCAACGCCATTGGCGATGCACTGAGCGCGGACCATGGCAGTGCGCCGGATTCCTGCGCGGGCACGGACTGCCCCGTGCGCTGGGGCCACATCGCCTCGAAATCGCCCGCGCCGCGCTCCTGTGCTACGAAATTCATAGCGGGTTGCGACCAACTGGCGCTCGTGGGGAGCGGGTTCTCCTTGAAAAACGGCTGCTGCGCGGCCGGGGGCGCGAGCGCGTCGCCGGCGCGTGGCGCCGCCAGGGCGTCCTCTATCGCGTGGCGCACCGCCTGGTGCACCTCGCGCCCGTCGCGAAAGCGCACTTCGATCTTGGTCGGATGCACGTTCACGTCGACCCGCGCCGGATCGATTTCCAGGTACAGCGCGTAGATGGGCTGGCGCTGGCCGTGCAGCACGTCTTCGTAGGCGCTGCGCACGGCGTGCGACAGCACCTTGTCTCGCACGAAGCGCCCGTTGACATAGAAGAACTGCTGGTCGCCGCGCGAGCGTGCCGCGTCGGGAATGCCGGCGCGCCCGACCACGCGCACCGGGCCGCCGGTGCGATCGACCGCCACGCTCTGCGTGACGAAGTCGTCGCTCAGCGCGTCTGCCAGGCGCTGCTCGCGCGTGGTGGCGGCGCGCCACTGCTCGACCAGCTTGCCGTCGTGCCAGACCGAAAAGCCCACCTCGGGCCGCGCCAGCGCATGCCGGCGCACGGCCTCGATGCAGTGGGCCAGTTCGGTGGCGTCGGTCTTCAGGAACTTGCGGCGCGCGGGTGTGGCAAAGAACAGCTCGCGCACCTCGACCGTGGTGCCGGCAGCACGCGCCACCGGCCGCAGCTCACCCGTGCGCCCGTCGAGCGAGAACGCGGTGTCGGCGCCGGTGAAGCGCGAAAGAATGCTCAGCTCGGCAATCGCATTGATGGCCGCGAGCGCCTCGCCGCGAAAGCCCATGGTGCCGACCGTTTCCAGGTCGTTCAGGCTCGCGATCTTGCTGGTCGCATGGCGGCGCAAGGCCACCGTGAGTTCTTCGCGCGGAATGCCCAGGCCGTTGTCCTCGACGGAGATCAGCCGCACGCCGCCCGATGCCAGCCGAACGGTGATGTGGCTCGCGCCCGCGTCGAGCGCGTTGTCCAGCAGTTCGCGCACCACCGAGGCGGGCCGTTCGACCACTTCACCGGCGGCGATCTGGCTGATCAGTTCGTCGGGAAGCTCGCGGATCGGGCGGCGTTCGAGGGGGGTGCTGGGGGTGGGGAGGGCGCTCACCGGGGCATTCTAGGAGCGAGGTGGCGCCGGCGCGGCCGGCGGGGCATCGGGTCCGTCCGGACCCCAAAGCCCTGCGCGCACGATTCAGTGCGGCAGCAACTGCTTGAACATGACGAACGCATCCACGAACCCGCGCTGCGGGTGCCGGAACGCACCGGGCAGCGTGCCCACGATGGCAAAGCCCAGCTTGCGCCACAGCCGCACCGCGCCTTCGTTGGTCGACACCACGAAGTTGAACTGCATCGCGCGAAAGCCCATGCGCACCGCCTCCTGCTGCGAGTGTTCGCACAACGCCGAAGCCACGCCCAGCCCGCGCGCTGCCTCCGACACCACGTAGCCGCAGTTGCTCACATGCGCGCCGTGGCCCGGCTGGTTGGGCTTGATCACGTACGTGCCCAGCACCGCGCCCTGGTCGTCGCAGGCCACGAAGGTTGCGGCGGGCAAGGTCATCCACGCGTGGCGGACCTCGGCCTCGGTGACGTCGGTCGCGAAGGTGTAGGTGTCGCCGCGGCGGAAGGTGGGCTCGAGGAACGACCAGAGTGCGGGCCAGTCCGCATCGACGGCAAGGCGAATGTGCAGCATGGGGTGATTCGGGGAGCGTTCGATTGCAACAAGGATAATCCGCGCCCATGGAAATCATCAGCTTTCTCGTCGACTTCATCCTGCACGTCGACAAACACCTCGAGGCCTTCGTCATTGCCTACGGCCCCTGGGTCTACGCGCTGCTGTTCCTCATCGTCTTCGTGGAAACCGGGGCGGTCGTCATGCCGTTTCTGCCCGGTGACTCGCTGCTCTTCATCGTGGGCGCGCTGTGCGGCGCGGGGCTCATGAGCTTCCCGCTGGCCTGCGGCATCCTGATTGCGGCGGCCATCCTGGGCGACCAGTGCAACTACTCCATCGGCCGCTTCTTCGGGCCCAAGGTCTTTCAGTGGGAGAACTCGCGCTTCTTCAACCGCAAGGCCTTCGACCAGGCCCATGCCTTCTACGAACGCTATGGCGGCATCACCATCGTGCTGGCGCGCTTCATGCCGTTCATTCGCACCTTCGCGCCCTTCGTGGCCGGCGTGGCCGAAATGGGCCGCGCCAAGTTCACCATGTTCAACGTGGTGGGTGCGCTGATCTGGGTGCTGGGCATCGCAACGGCCGGCTACTTCTTCGGCAATTTGCCGCTCGTGCGCCAGCACCTGGACAAGATCATCTGGGCGCTGATCTTCATTCCGGGCCTGCTGGCCATCTTCGGTGCATGGCGCGCGTCGAAGGCCGAGAAAGCGCGTGCCGCCCAAGCCTGAGCTTCTTGGCTCTACACAATGAAAAAACGCGCCGAGGGCGCGTTTTTTCGTTCCAGCCGGCTAGCGATCAGTAGTTCGGGCCGTTGCTCGGGTAGTAGCCGCTGCCTTGCGGATAGCGCTGGCGGTTGTAGTTGCGCTCGTCAGCATTGCGGCCAACCTGGTTGCCGATGATGCCGCCGATGGCAGCGCCACCCACGGTGGCGGCCGTGTTGCCGCCGATGGCGTTGCCCACCAGCGCACCGCCCACTGCACCGACGCCAGTACCGAGGTTCTGGTTGGGGCCGCTTGCACAGCCTGCAATCGTCATGACCGAAGTGGCTGCGGCTGCAGCGATCCAGAGACGTGTGTTCATGATGTCCACCTTTCGAAGAGTGATGGGTAAATCATGGCCAACGCCCCTGTTGTCGCCGTGTAGGAGCCTGCCGCGCCTGGCTGTGCGGTGTCACAGGCCGGCAGCCGTGGGACAGCAGGGCCTGCCTAGAGTTTGCAAGGCAGGCGCCTGGATCAGAGCTGGCGGCTGCGGGCCAGCGGCGGGTTCTGCGAGAAGTACCGCTGGATGCCGCGCATCAGCGCGTCGGACAGGCTTTCCTGGTAGTCGACGCGGCGCAGGTTGGCCTCTTCTTCCGGGTTGCTGATGAACGCGGTTTCCACCAGCACGCTGGGAATGTCCGGCGCCTTCAGCACCGCGAAGCCGGCCTGCTCGACCTGGCCCTTGTGCAGCCGCGCACCGATGCCCTTGATTTCGCCGAGCATGGCGCCGCCCAGCTTCAGGCTGTCGTTGATCTGCGCGGTGGTGCTCATGTCGAGCAGCGCGCGCTGCACCTGCGCCTCGTGGCCACCGACGTTCACGCCGCCCACCTTGTCGGCGTCGTTCTCCTTGTTGGCCATCCAGCGCGCCGCGCTGCTCGACGCGCCGCTCTGGCTCAGCGCGAACACGCTCGCGCCGCGTGCGGCCGGCGTGGTGAAGGCGTCGGCATGGATGCTCACGAACAGGTCGGCCTGCACGCGGCGGGCCTTCTGCACGCGCACGCCCAGCGGCACGAAGAAGTCGGCGTCGCGCGTGAGAAAGGCGCGCATCGGGTTGCCGTTGACGCTGCTCGCATTGATGCGGTCGCGCAGGCGGAACGCCACCTGCAGCACGATGTCTTTCTCGCGCGTGCCCGCCGGGCCGATGGCACCGGGGTCTTCGCCGCCGTGGCCGGGGTCGAGCGCCACGATGATGATTCGGTCGGTGCGGCTCGCGGTGGCGGTGCCGCCCCGGGCCGCCGCCACAGCCGGCGGCATCGGCGGCGGCAGGGGCCTGACGGGCGGCGGTGCCACGAGCACCGGCGGTGGGCCGGGCCGGTCGGCGCCGGCCACCAC